>CAZLEB010000029.1:0-13847 GCA_964558475.1 uncultured Actinomycetota bacterium | reverse complement strand
TCTTATAGACCAAAACAGTGTCCCAAATGTCAAAACTACGCTGAGACTATCAATAGATGTCGTGGTTTTACAACGCCGTCAAATACAGGACTTAGGCCGCTTTTAGGCCAATTCAAAGGAGAGAGTGAAGAAAACTGTTATAAGTTTATTCCTGCGGTAAAGTAATTAAGGCCTACTTTTTTGTTTTTTTAAGTCTTTGTAATTAATATGGCTATTAATTCTTTATTATTATAACCTTAAATAAATTTTTTAAGCATTTTTAGTCTATAACTCGGCTTATAAGCTATTCATTTAAAATTAGTGAGTGTATTAATCAGCATTTTCATCAGCACCCTTACCAGCAGATTATTCTTCGGTACTACCAGCAGGTTCTTCTTCGGTACTCTGTATATCCCCGGCATCTACAAGGGCGATAGCGCCCAGTGTGGAAACATCGTTAAAATTAAATACCTTTGAGGAGGAGATTACAAGCTCTGTTGATTCCAGGTTGTCAGCATCAAGTATGGAAATGGTAAATCCCAGTACATCCTTATCAGCGGGGATGTAGTTTGGAAAATTATACCAGGGAATACTTGCTTCTATTAAGTATCCGTTTGCCAGCCTGGTAGAGGCAATGGTAACTCCTCTGGGAGGTGCATTAGATGGCCAGCTCATAAATGCTTCCGAAAATATACCGGTAAAACTGCCCGGTGAGAGGTCAATCTGATAATCATCGCTGTTATAAAACGGTATCTGCATATCTTCTTCTAATTCCGTATCGAATACAATAGTTATACTGTCGCCCTTGTTTAGTTGATTACCGGTATATTTTTGATTGAACACATCATCGATTACCTGTACTACAAAATAAAAATTATCATCATCCCAGCAGTAATAAAATGTACCGGAAATATCTGTATGTGAAGTGTAATTCTCTTTTAAAATAGTAGGTTCAAAAGCTGAAAATCTCTCAAATTTATCCCATTCCTGGATGCTGCCGTCTATAACCGGGGGGATATAGCACTTATAGGAGAATAAAGGAACTCCGGTAGGTATGGTATTCTGGGTTCTGAAAAGAGATTGGCTTAAGATCTCGTTTTTCTTTTCCTCGATATCAACACTTAAAACAATATTTTCTTCAGGTTCAATCTCGTACTCTACAGTGAAACTTACCGTGTTTGAGTTTGTAATTATATCGCCGCTTTCATCTATAAGCTGCGCTGTAATTTCATACTGCCCGGAACTTCCCGGATTCCAGTTGTATTCGTAGGGAGGGGAGGTGAATGATTTTATTTCATTGTCATTTACCAGCAGTTTTATAGTGTAGTCTGTATTTTCTACTTCGTTTGCCTTTATCTCTACCGGAACGGTTTCATTTTGATTGATGAAGTTAAAGACCTTATCATTGGTTGGAGTAGTTATAAAAAGAGAATATACTGATTCGTTTTCGGTTTCTTCCTGTACCCCGGAAAAGAAATTTAAAGGCATACAGCTTCTGATCGAGAAAAATATGATTACAGCCATTATTAGTATTGCTCCAAATAAGATATAGGGAACCTTATCAAGTATAAATATACGCCTTTTGTGGTTTTTACTCATTCTTTTTGCTTTTTCCTTTCTTCTGTAATCTTCTGGGCAAGGTTTGGAGGAAATTCTTCAAAATGCGAGAATTTTTGAACAAACCGCCCTCTTCCCTGGGTAAGGGATGTCAGATCAATAGTATAGTTGAAAGTTTCTGATTGCGGTACGGTAGCTTTAATAAGCTGCCTTTTATTTTCGATGGGAGTCATTGAAATAATTTTCCCTCTTTTTGCGTTTATATCTCCGATTATATCTCCCATATACTTTTCAGGTACCGTAATTTCCAATTCCATGATAGGTTCCAGCATGACAGGAGAGGCTTCCTGCATTCCCTTTTTAAAAGCCATAGATGCTGCTATTTTGAAGGCCATCTCGGATGAATCTACAGTATGATATGATCCATCGTATAAAATTACACTGACATCTACTACCGGATATTCTGCAAGAATACCCTTTTGCAGCGCTTCCCTGATGCCTTTTTCTACTCCCGGTATATAACCTTTAGGAATCGCTCCGCCAAAAATGCTGTTTTTAAATTCGAAACCTCCGCCGCTCGCCATAGGCTTAATTTCAATTAAAACATGTCCATACTGTCCTCTGCCGCCGGACTGTTTTTTATATTTGTACTCGGCCTTTGCATCTTTTCTTATGGTTTCCTTGTAAGCAACATCCGGTGTTAATATATCAACGTCAATGTCAAATTTCTCTTTTAACTTCTCCCTTGCCATGGAAAGATGCAGATCTCCCATTCCCCAGATTATATTTTGGTGAACTTCCAGATTTAATTCCTGCCTTAAGGTGGGGTCTTCCTGAATTAATTTGGCAAGACCGTTACTTATTTTCTCTTCATCGCCTTTAGTTTTTGGAAAAACCGCTTTTGGAAAAGTGGGGGAAAAATATTCGGTTCCAGGTATTTTTAGCGGCTGATCCTGGCTGGAAATTGTATCGTCATTTGAGATATCCATAATTTTGGACACTGATACAATATCTCCACACGAAGCTTCGACTATATCGCTCTGATTTTTACCCTGAAGCTTGAATAAATTTGTGAATTTATATGTTTTTTTAGAACTTGATAGGTAATAGCTTTCGTTTACCTTAAAGGTCCCGGAAAAAATTCTGAATATGGATAACTTGCCAATATAAGGATCTGCCATGGTCTTAAAAACATATGCCAGGACAGGTCCGTCCGCGGAGGACTTTATTTCCACTTCAGAATCATTTTTTAAATCTTTTGCTTTTATGGGAGGAATATCAAGAGCCGAAGGAAGAAGTGAGTTTATATAATCCATTAAAATATCTATACCGAAATCTTTACCTGATGATATGGCAAATACAGGGATTACTTTTCCGGCTGTTACCGCTTTTTTAAAAACCTCACTTATTACTTTATCATCAATTTTTTCGCCTTCGAGGTATTTGTTAAGCAATTCGTCATCTGTTTCCACTATGGATTCGACCAGTTCATTATGGTAGCTTTCAATTTGATCTTTAATGTTTTCATCAACGGAGGTTTTATTACCTGCAGGATTTTTCTCTTTATATTCGTAAGCCTGATTTTGAAGTATATCTACAATTTTAGAAAAATTTTCCCCGCTCACAACAGGAGCAGTTATTGGGATAAGATTCAAATTATATTCACTTTTTATATCTTCCACAGCTTTAAAATAATCTATATTCTCCAGATCCAATTTATTGAGTACGCAGAACATAGGTTTGGGATGTTTTTTCAGAAGCTCTATAACCAGTTCGGTTGGAGCCTGTACCCCTGATTTTGCGTCAACTACTAAAAGTACGCTGTCTATTACTTTAATTGCAGCCTGAGTCTGCCCTATAAAATCCATATATCCGGGGCAGTCTATTAGATTTATATCAAAATCCTTCCATCTGTAATTAAGTATGCTTGAACTTATGCTAAATCCTTTTTTAGTTTCCAGCGGACTGAAATCAGAAACAGTATTTTTTGCCTCTACGGTTCCCAGCCTATCAATAGTTTTGGAATTATATAAAAAACATTCTGCAAGTGAGGTTTTTCCGGTTCCATTTCCCGAGATAAGACCGATGACTTTATTATTAGAACAACTTTTACCGCTCATTAACATCCTCCCCGAAAATATCAGATTTTATTTGATAGCACTTAAACGAAAGTTAAGGCAATAGGAGAAATATACCATAAAAATTTTTTTGTGTAAAAATAATATTGGCTGGTATTACAGCCTGAAATTGGCTGTGGAATAGGATTATATTTTTGCACTTATTTATATGATATAATCTAAAGTTGTTTGTTTTTAATGTGGAAAAATGTAAAATGTTTTACTTTAACAGTGAAAAAATAAAACAGTAAATAAAATAAAATAGTCAGGAGGTCATTATGGTAACAGGAGTTATTGTTCTTATAGCAGTACTGGGTGGATTAGTATTACTAGTTATTCTAACCGGAGTAGGAATATATAATTCCATAGTATCTTTAAGGAATATGGTTGACAATTCATGGCACCAGATTGATGTGCAGCTAAGAAAAAGATATGATTTAATACCCAATCTGGTAGAGACAGTTAAGGGCTACGCAAAACATGAAAGGGAAACACTGGAGAATGTTATCAGTGCCAGGAAGATGGGTATTGATGCAAAAACGGTAAAAGAGCAGGCAAAAGCCGAAAATATGATAACCGATACATTAAAGTCATTGTTTGCGTTGTCCGAAAATTACCCTAACCTTAAAGCCGATCAGCATTTTTCAAAATTAATGGAACAGCTCAATGGGATTGAAAGCAATATTGCTTACTCCAGACAATTTTACAATGATATGGTTATGAAACTTAATACAAGGATACAGACATTTCCGGGAAATATATTTGCCCGGATATTTAATTTTAAGATCAGAGATTATTTTGAAATAGAAGAAGCCGCAGCCAGAGAGCCGGTTAAGGTTAAGTTTGAATAACAGGTGGTCTTAGTTTAAGAAAAGGTGTGACTTGAGTTATGTATGAACAAATTGCCAGCAACAGGGCGAAAACTGTATTTATAATAATTGGATTCGTTATATTTATAACCGCGATAGGTTTTGCTGTTGGTTATTACATCGACTATCGCTATGGTATAAACAGCAATTATTCTATACTGCTTATGGTATTCGCACTGATACTTGCTATTATTATGAGTTTTTCGAGCTATTATTACAGCGACAAAATCGTACTGGCCCTGACCAGAGCCAGACCCATATCCAGAGAAGAGAATCCAAGAGTTTATTATGCGGTAGAAGGGCTTTCAATAGCTGCCGGACTGCCGATGCCCAGAATATATACAATAGATGATGATGGGATGAATGCCTTTGCTACCGGGCGAAATCCCCAGAATGGAGTGATGGTTTTTACCCGTGGTCTTCTGGATAATCTTAATGACGAGGAGCTTAAAGGTGTTGTGTCCCATGAGCTATCGCATATAAAGAATTATGATATACTGTTGGGTACAATAGTGGTTATTCTGGTGGGAATGGTTACTATAATAAGTCATATCATATTAAGAAGCTTTATATTTGGCGGTGGCGGAAGAAAATCAAGCAAGAGTTCGGGCGGCGGTATACTAACCCTTATTTTTCTGGTAGTTGGAATAGCGCTTTTAATACTGTCACCCATAATTGCCACACTGATAAGACTGGCAATAAGCAGAAACAGGGAGTTTTTGGCAGATTCGACTGGGGCTCTGGTTTCAAGATATCCGGCGGGACTGGCAAATGCACTGAGGAAAATAAGCCAGCACAGTGAAGTTAGAACTGCAAGCAATGCAACTGCTCATCTGTTTATTTCCAATCCATTTGGAAGCAGATCAAAGGCAATGTTAGGCAATCTTTTCAATACTCATCCTCCTACCGAGGAAAGGATTAAAAGACTGGAAAGCATGTCTTTAGGTGTGGGAGTAAAATAACTGGAGGTGTTTTAATAATATGGAAAAAGGAACATTGAAGGTAAAGGCCGGGCTTGCCCAGATGCTAAAAGGCGGGGTGATAATGGATGTAACATCACCGGAACAGGCTAAAATTGCAGAGGAAGCGGGAGCAGTATCGGTGATGGCTCTGGAAAGAATCCCTGCTGATATAAGAGCAGCAGGAGGTGTGGCAAGAATGACTGATCCTGAGATAATATTGAAAATCATGGATACAGTCTCCATTCCGGTAATGGCAAAAGTAAGAATAGGGCATTTTGCCGAAGCGCAGATACTGGAAGCCATAGGAGTTGATTATATAGACGAAAGTGAGGTTTTAACTCCGGCAGATGAAAAATACCATATAAACAAGTGGAACTTTAAGATCCCCTTTGTATGCGGCGCCATAGATCTGGGAGAAGCCTTAAGAAGAATAGGAGAGGGTGCTGCTATGATAAGAACAAAAGGGGAGGCAGGTACCGGTGATGTTATAGAAGCAGTAAAGCATATGAGGAGTATAAAGGACGGGATAGCCAGAATTGTTTCACTGCCCACCGAAGAGCTGATGACTGCAGCCAAGGAGCTGGGTGCTCCATACGACCTGGTAGTGTATGTTCATGAGAACAGGAACTTGCCGGTAGTTAATTTCTCGGCTGGCGGAATTTCCACCCCTGCCGATGCTGCTATGATAATGCAGCTTGGTGCAGACGGTATTTTTGTAGGCTCCGGAATTTTTAAATCTGAGAACCCGTCAAAAATGGCGCAGGCTATTGTTGAAGCTACAACACATTACAATAATCCCGAAGTTTTAGCCAGGGTTTCCAGGGGTCTGGGGAGTCCCATGAAAGGAACCGCTGTATCCACACTTTCAAAAGAGGAGGTAATTTCAAATAGAGGATGGTAAAAAAAGAAGTGTGTGTAAAAGTTGGTGTTCTTTCCCTTCAGGGAGCTTTTAAGGAACATATAACGAGACTTAAAGAGTGCGGAGTATCTGTGGTAGAAGTGAGATTTCCTGAGCAGCTAAAAGACGTTGATGGGCTTATTATTCCCGGCGGTGAAAGCACTACTATAAATAAATTGCTTAAAAAATATAAATTTAAAGAAAGCCTTGATAAATTTTACCGGGACCGTAAACCTATATTCGGAACCTGTGCAGGCTTGATTTTACTTTCGAAAAATATCCATGGAGAGGGTAAGGGATTGGGCTACATTGATATTGATGTGCAGAGAAATGCTTATGGCCGGCAGGTGGATAGTTTTGAAGAAATGCTGGATATAAGTTTTAATAAAAATAAAAATGGCGGCAAATTCAAATCCATTTTTATAAGGGCACCAAAAATTTTAAATGCAGGTAAAAAAGTTGAGGTGCTGGCAATGTTAAAGGATGAGATAGTACTTGTAAGAGATAACAATGTTATTGTAAGTGCTTTTCACCCTGAGCTCACTGATGATTTAAGGATACACAGGTATTTTATAAATATGATTAGAAATTATAAAGGAGAGAATTGATATGTCCGGGCATTCAAAGTGGCATTCAATTAAGCATAAAAAAGCAAAAGAGGATGCAAAACGGGGAAATATTTTTGGTAAGCTCAGTAGAAATATAATTGTAGCGGTAAAAGACGGAGGAGGAGGCGATCCCAGAGATAATATAGCCCTTGCCAACGCAATTGCAAAGGCCAAGGAATATAATATGCCTCAGAATAACATAGAGAGGGCAATTAAAAGAGGAACAGGAGAAATAGAAGGAGAGAATTACGAGAGTATACTATATGAGGGTTATGGTCCCGGAGGCATAGCCATAATAGTTGAGGTAATGACCGAAAACAAAAATAGAACTGCTTCGGATATAAGAAATATTTTAAGTAGATATAACGGAACCCTGGGTGAGAGCGGAAGTGTGAGCTGGCAATTTGAAAGAAAGGGAATAATTGCAGTAGAGCGGAGTGAAGTTAAAGATGAAGAAGAATTTATGTTAAGCATGATTGATAGCGGAGCAGAAGACATTGATGAAGATGGAGACGTATATGAAATAAAGACACCCCCGGTGGAATTCATGAAGGTCAAGGAAGTTCTTGAAAAAAATAAAATAAAAATAAATTCAAGCGAACTTGGGCTTGTGCCCAAATCAACTATCAAATTGTCAAAAGAAGACAGTGCCAAAGCATTGAAATTAATTAATGCGTTAGATGAGCATGATGATGTCCAGAATGTGAATTCGAATCTGGAAATATCCGACGAGATATTAAGTGCAATATAGTATTAAAAAATGACAGATGATAAGATAAGGATACTGGGAATAGATCCAGGTCTGGAAACCACAGGAGTAAGTATACTGGATATAAAAAGAGGGCAGTATTATCCTGTATATTCTAATTGCATTATTACAAAAAAGAACAAACCCACCTGTGAGAGATTAGAAGAGATTTATATGGCAATTGACCGGTTAATCAAAAAATACTGCCCTGATTGCCTTGCTATTGAGGAAATCTTTTTTAATATCAATACTAAAACAGCTTTAGATGTAGGCCAGGCAAGGGGAGTTTCTCTTCTGGCAGGAAGTGTTAATAAACTGGAGATATACGAGTACACGCCGCTTGAGGTAAAGCAGGCTATTGTTGGGTATGGAAGGGCAACCAAGAGGCAAATAAAATATATGTTAAGAATTATATTGGGAGTTAGCGATAACTTTTTCCCCAAAAAAGATGATGCCTGGGATGCAATGGCTATATCTGTATGCCATGCTAACAATAAGAAGTTTAAAGATAAGGTTAAAACTTTTGATAAATATTGACAGCTGTATATGATTGCAAAAATATTTGGGAAAATAATTAAAAAGTCACCTTCGAGCATTATAGTGCAGACCGGAGGAATAGGATTTGAGGTATTGATTTCAAGCAGGACCTTTGAAAAGATACCGGAAATCGGTTCGGAAGCAGAACTTGATATCTATACTCATGTAAGGGAAGAGGAATTAAAACTGGTGGGTTTCCTGGACTCAAACGATAAAGATTTTTTTTTAAAACTGATAAGTGTTTCCGGAATATCAATTAAAATAGCGTTAAGCGCACTGTCAATTTACAGCGGACAGGAACTTAAAAGAATAATTGCAAATAGGGAAGTAGACCTGCTTAGAAGAATTCCGGGAATTGGCCTTAAACTTGCTGAAAGGATGATCCTGGAACTTAAAGATAAAATAGAGGAGGATAAAATAAGAGGGATTGTCTTTGCAGGTCTGGAGGGGAATGAAAAAATAAATGAAGTAAGACAGGCTTTAAAAACTCTGGGATACAGTTCCGGGGAGATAAGTAAAGCCATATCCAGATTAAGTATTGATAATATTGAGAAAGAAAAAATCGAGGATGTTCTTAAGATGGCTCTTAAGGAAATTTGAAATAATGATTAAAGAGATAAGATGATTAAAAAAAATGAAGAAAATAATGACGTAAATCCAAAACACATAAAAGTTGATATTGAGCTGGATAAGAGTCTGCGTCCCAGGCATATACCCGAATTTATAGGTCAGGAAAAAATAATAGAAAATCTTTTAATATTTATTAAATCCGCCAAAAAAAGAAAAGAGCCGCTGGATCATGTCATTCTGTCCGGTCCGCCCGGCCTGGGTAAAACATGCCTTGCAGAGGTGATTGCCAATGAATTGGGAGTTGGATTCAGGATCACTTCCGGTCCGGCTATTGAGAGGGCTGGAGATCTGGCTGCAATACTTACTAATCTGGAGAAATTCGATGTATTATTTGTTGATGAGATCCACAGGCTTAATAGGAGTGTGGAAGAGATTCTATATCCTGCAATGGAAGACTATAAGCTGGATATAATAATAGGAAAGGGTCCTTCAGCAAAATCAATCAGGATTGATATTGCGCCTTTTACTATTATAGGTGCTACTACCAGAATCGGGCTGGTAGCTTCACCGCTCAGGGATAGATTTGGAGTAAATTTAAGACTGGATTATTACGATAAAAAAAGCATCGTCAAGATTATTAAAAGATCAGCAGATATACTTGATATAGAAATAACCGAAAAAGGTGCTGAAATTATTGCAGGAAGGAGCAGGGGGACACCAAGGATTGCAAATAGGCTTCTCCGGAGAGTCAGGGATTATGCTCTAATGTCAAGTGATAGTGTTATAGACGAAGAGATAGCTGAAAGAGCCCTTGGCAGGCTGGATATAGATAAATTAGGTTTGGATGTAGTGGATAAAAAAATATTGAATACGCTGGTTATAAAATTTGAAGGGGGTCCGGTAGGTGTGGGGACCATAGCAGCCTCAATAGGTGAAGAGGTGGATACTGTTGAAGATGTTTATGAACCATATCTCCTGCAGTTAGGATTTGTAAAGAGGACTTCAAAAGGTAGAGTTGCTACCAGTCTTGCTTTTAAGTACATGGGTATAAAGAAGGAAACAAATCCCAAACTTTTTGATAACTTACTGGAAAATGAAGATTGAATTATTTGACTACAAACTTCCTCAAAAATTTATAGCTCAAAGACCGCTGCCGCATAGGGACCAGTCCAGACTTCTTGTACTTGACAGACAAACAGGTAATATAAAGCATGATATTTTTTACAATATCTCCGGCTATTTTGATGAGGGAGATGTCCTGGTATTAAATGAGAGTAAAGTAGTAAGGTGCAGGCTTAAGGGTAAAAAAGAAAAGACAGAGGCCAATATTGAATGTTTCGTCTTAAGCAGGTTAAGTGATAATAAGTATCTGGCATTACTCAAACCTTCAAAAAGAGTTATACCTTTAGACAAGGTGAACATAGGTAAATATTATTTTACCGTTAAGTCAAAATTAGATTATGGTAAAGCAGTAGTGGAATTTAATTTGCCGGTGGATACCATCTTCAAAGAACATGGCAAAGTACCGCTTCCCCCTTATATTAAGTGCAGTGACATAGACGAGTCCCGTTATCAGACTATATATGCCAGTAGAGAGGGATCCTCAGCTGCTCCAACCGCAGGTTTTCATTTTTCAGAAAAGTTGATTAGAAAATTGGAAAGTAATGGTATTATACTGGCAAAACTGAGTCTTGATATAGGTCTTGATACCTTCAGGCCTATTTCAACAAGTGAAATCGAAGAACATAAAATGCACAGCGAACATTATTATATTGGAGAACATGAAGCAAAAAAAATCAGGCGGGCAAAAGAGACGGGAAAAAAAATTATTGCGGTAGGCACTACTGCAGTTAGAGTTTTAGAAACTTTGATGTCAAAACATGGAAAGATAATTGGAGATAGCGGAGCAACCGACATCTATATATATCCCGGTTATCAGTTCAGAGCTGTAGACTGGATGATTACTAATTTCCACCTGCCACGCTCAACTCTTCTGGTAATGGTGTCTGCCTTTGCGGGTAGAGAGAATATTTTAAATGCATACGAGAAGGCAAAGCAAAACGGTTATAGGTTCTACAGCTTTGGGGACTGCATGTTAATAAAGTAAAATTCTTTAATCATCAAAAAATAAAATACGATTTTGAAGAGTCACCTGTTGTGAAGATAGAATAGTAAAGGTAAAAAAATCATAGTAGAAATAGTTTAATTATTTTGATACAATGCTACCTTTATTTTTAATGATAAAATGTTTCTAATAAATAAATTAGAAACTATCAAAATTATAAATACAGTCCAATACGGTCCGGAGGTAAAACTTGATTAATATTCTAATATGGTCATTGGTTATTTTCATTGCCAGAATTGTCGATGTCAGTCTGGGTACAATCAGAGTAAATATGATAATCAGGAGGAAAAAAACCATTGCTGCTGTGGTGGGTTTTATTGAAGTTACTATATTTATATCAGTCATAGTCAGGATAATTAAAGATATTGACAATATTTACGGGATACTTGCTTACGCAGCAGGTTTTGCCGTGGGTACGGTTATGGGTATTTTAATTTCTGAAAAATTATCCCGTGATCTTGTGAGCACAAATATTATATCCAAAGAATATAACAATGAAATAAAAGAATTACTTTCGAAAGAGGATTTCGGTTTTACCTGTTATAAAGGTGCGGGAAGGCAGGGTGAGGTAGAGATTATTAATGTGGTATGCAATAATTTCAATCTTCCAAGATTAAACAAATTAATACAGGATAAGGATCCAGGCGCTTTTGTAGCAAGCTATATGCTGGATAAGATACGGGGAGGATTTATAAGTGGTTTGAAGAAAAAATAATAAGGCGGTCTGGAAACTTTAAATTTTAAACTTTTATTTTAATTAACGTCTAATATGCTGTAAAAAATAAAGATAAAAAAAATTTTTTAAATTTTAGTTTACAAATAAAATGAAAGTATTAATATTAAAAAAAAGTTAAATAAAATTTTAATTAAAAAAGGGGTGTAATAAATGAAAGGAGATTCCTCGAATTGCGAACCTCCCCAAAAGAGTACCAATTCAAATTCTTATAAAAAGACAATCGGGCCAATATCGAATCTGGAAGAGTATCTGAAGCCTGATTGGTGGAAGACTATTTTTAACTCAACTTATTTAAAAACCGATGGCGATGTTGTAGATGATAAACAGATTACCAGAAAAGAAATAGATTTATTCATAAAAATTCTAAATTTATCCCCTGAAGACAAAATACTGGACTTGTGCTGTGGGCAGGGGCGTCATTGTATCGAACTGGCAAATAGAGGATTTAAGCAAGTCGAAGGACTGGATAGGTCCCATTACTTAATTCAAAGAGCAAAGAAGGAAAGCCTGACAATTAAATTCAGAGAAGGCGATGCAAGAAAATTACCTTATTCTTCTGACACATTTGATGTAGTTATGATCCTGGGTAACAGCTTTGGGTATTTTGAAACTTCTAAAGAAGATATGATGGTACTTAAAGAAGTTTTAAGGGTACTAAAACCCTGGGGCCGATTTTTAATCGATTTGTCCGATGGAGACTATTTAAAGGAAAATATGAAATCCCGGTCATGGGAATGGATAGATAAAAAATATTTTGTATGTCGTGAACGCTCGCTGTCTTTTGATAAAACCCGTTTGATATCAAGAGAAATAATAAACGATGTTGACAATGGGGTGATTGCAGATCAATTTTACGCTGAAAGGCTTTATGCTAAAGATGAAATAATTGAATTCCTGAAGCAAGCAGGATTCAGTAATATTACTTCACATGGTACCATAACACCGGATTCAAAAAGAAATCAAGATCTGGGCATGACCGAAAGAAGGATTATCATCTCTGCTGTTGTAAAGAAAGAATGGTCACCTATAAAAATTAAAAAAACTCATTTGAAGAACGTTGTAATTCTATTAGGTGATCCCAGTAAGATTGATATCCTGAAGCCATTTTATATGTTTGACGATGATGATTTATATACTATTGATCAGCTTAAGGATTCTTTAAGGGATATTGAAAAAAATTATAATTATAAGTTTAATTACCTTGATAGTCATGAGACGATGATTAAAGATCTTATAAAAATGCAGGAAAAAGGAAAGATAGATTTTGTACTCAATCTATGTGATGAAGGGTACTTCAATGATGCCCGAAAGGAACTTCATATACCAGCTCTGCTGGATGTTCTGGGGATACCATATACCGGATCCGAACCGCAGTGTCTGGCTCATTGCTATGATAAATCGCTAATAAGAGGTATTGCAGAGGAAATGGGGATTCCTACTCCAAAGGCTTTTTTTATAAAATCCGGAGATACTTCCTTTGAGGTTCCTTTTGAATTTCCAATGCTTATTAAACCTAACTTTGGTGATTCAAGTTTTGGAATAACCCAGAGAAATGTAGTTTATAGTATTGAGAAGACTTTAAATGTAATTTCAGAGATCAGGGATAAACTTGGGTATGACAAACCTATTCTAATCGAGGAATTTCTTCCAGGAAAAGATTTAAGTGTAGGAATAATCGGAAATTTTCCCGACTCTTATACAGTTCTGCCAATAATTGAAGAGGATTATTCTGAACTTCCGCCTGAACTGCCAAGGATTTGCGGTTATGAAGCAAAATGGTTACAGGATTCGCCTTACTGGAAAATCAAATCTATTCCTGCTGAACTATCGGTAGAAACAGAAAGGTTTATTATTGATTGTTCATTGAGATTGTTTGAAAGACTCGGTTGTAAGGATTATGCACGTCTGGACTGGAGACTTACATCAGAGGGGGAACCAAAGCTTCTAGAGGTTAATCCCAATCCCGGGTGGTGCTGGGATGGGCATCTGGCTAAAATGGCAAAAATTAAGAATATATCATACAGCGATATGCTGCTGATGATTTTAAAAGAATCAGAAAAAAGGTTTAAATCTGCAGAAAAACTTGAATCATTAAATTCAACAAAGTTGATAGTAAAATAAGTACTGTCAATTATATTCTA
>CAZLEB010000028.1:0-14009 GCA_964558475.1 uncultured Actinomycetota bacterium | reverse complement strand
GAATAATAACTTTTAAGAATATTTTCCTTCCTTTTAATTTCCACCTGCTGGTTTATAAAAATTATGGCAAATACAACTACCAGTAAAAAAATTAATCCAAATACTGCAAGATAGAAATGCTTTGACCTTTTATATTTAACTTTATCCATAAAGAATCTTACCCTGCTTATTTTTTCTTTTATACCCAGTAAACCCATATATTAATATTTGTTTATTTATGCTATTATGTAATTACATCATAGCACAGAAATAAAACATATTAAAGTAAAAATAAGATTAATTTAAATCAAATGGATAAAATAATCTTCAGTGATCATTCAATAGAAAAGATAAAAATATTAAATAAACATGGTTTTCAAATTAATAAAAAGGTGGTAGTGAATATAATGAAAAATCCTGATAAAATAATCAGTGGTTATAAAAACAGAAAAATAGCACAGAAAATTACCGGCAATAGCTATATTATTAGAGTAATTTTTATAGAATATCCAGGTTCTAAAAGAATAATAACAGTTTATCCGGCAAAAAGGACGAGATATGAAAATTAAATATAGCAAAGATGAAGATATCTTAATTATAGAACTTTCAAATGAAAAAATAGATTATGCCGAGGAAACAGGTCCCATTATCATTCACTTTTCAAGTGATAAAAAACCTGTACTTTTAGAAATTCTGGAAGCCAGCGAATTTTTATCAGAAGTTATTAAACTTACAGCTAACACCAAAAGTTATAAACCTTCAGAAATAATAATATAATTACTCCTAAAAAAATAATTAAAAAAGTATACCATAATAAAAAAGAGAATTTATTTGATTTTATTTATAACATTAGTTATAATTTTAGTATAAATTCTAGTATAAATATTTTAAAGGATTAAATCATGCAAATAGTTAAGACAGGCATTTCCATAAATAAAAAGCTCTTCGAGAAAGCAGAAGAGCTGGCATCAAAATTAGATATTTCTCGAAGCAAATTATTCCAGCTTGCTGTTGAAAATTATATCAGGCAATATGAAAATATACAGATTTTTGAAAAATTAAATAATATATATTCTGATGGAATTACCGGGGAGGAACAACATTTACAAAATTTTATGAAGTCCTATCATAAAAAGATAGTTGAGGATAAATGGAAATAAATCAAGGTGATGTATTCTGGATAAATCTTGGAGAACCTTCAGGTTCTGAACCAGGTTATATTCACCCTTTTGTTATTATTCAGAATAATGTATTTAATAAAAGCCGCATTAACACAGTTGTTGTTTGCTTTATTACCTCAAATTTAAAAAGAGCCGGATCTCCGGGAAATGTTTTGCTTGCATCAGGTGAAGCAAACCTAACAAAACAAAGTATTGTCAATATATCTCAAGTATATACTGTTGATAAGAGAAATTTAAGGAAAAAAATCGGAACGCTGAGTTTAGAGAGAATACAGGAAATAATAGATGGCTTAAATCTGCTTTTAGAGCCCAGGGATATCATTTAAATTTCTTTAGAAAAGCATTTAAAAAGGAGTATGTCATGGTAAAAAAGATATTATTACTAATAGAAAATGAATACAGAGACGAAGAAGTAATCTACCCTTACTATAGATTTAAAGAAGCCGGTTATGACGTAAAAGTTGTAGGCCCGGAAGCAGATAAAGAGTATAAGGGTAAATTTGGGACGGTTTTTAAATCAGACCTTTCAGCTTCACAGGCTGATCTAAATGATGTAGTCGCAATAATTATCCCCGGGGGAAATGCGCCTGATAAAATGAGGATCAGAAAAGATATGGTTAACCTGGTTAAAAAGGCTTCCAGCCAGCAAAAAATCATTGCAGCAATCTGTCATGGTGGATGGATGCTGGTAGAAGCTGATATAGTCAGGGGCAGGAAAGTTACCGGTTATATATCAATAGCTACAGATCTCAAGAATGCCGGCGGAGAGTACTTAGATAAGGAAGCAGTAGTGGACGGAAACCTTGTAACTTCCAGAGGCCCTGATGACCTTCCGGCATTTTGCAGGTCAACACTGGAACTAATCGAATCTTATAATAAAAAATAATATATTTTACCAGTTCTTTTTAATTCTTAACCACAATATTAATAAGCTTGTTGGGTACTACTATTTCTTTTACAATCTCTTTACCGTCAGTGAATTTTTTTACTTTCTCCGATAATAAGGCATATCTTTTAATTTCTTCAGCAGGAGTATCCACCGGCATGTCCATCCTGTCCCTGACCTTACCATTTATCTGAAATACAACGGTAATAAGCTCTTCCCTGGCAATTTCACTGTCATAATCCGGCCACTTTATTTTATGAATACTCCCCGTATTCCCTGCCTTAAGCCATAACTCTTCAGCAATAAATGGAGTAATGGGAGAAAGCAGTATCAGTAATTTCCAGGTCAATTCTCTTACCAGAGCAGTATTTTTATTGCTGTCCGCAACTTCATCCTGGTATTTATAGATTAAATTAACCAGTTCCATAACGGCGCTTATAGCGGTATTGAAATTAAACCTCATCAGGATATCATCAGTCACCTTTTTTATGGTCTGGTGTAACTTCCTATATAATGCTCTTTCCAGCTCGCTTAATTTCGTGTCCTTGAATTTATCCTTAACATTCTCGCCGGTTATTTCATCATTAGTTGACCTTATATTACCGGCCAGCTCAATGTTTTTAATTACAAGTCTCCATACCCTGCTTAAAAACCTATTTGCCCCTTCTACTCCGCTGTCACTCCAGTCTACCGGACTATCGGCCGGTCCCATAAAAAGTATATATAATCTTAAAGTGTCTGCTCCATACTTGTTATAAACTTCGGAAGGATTGACAATATTGCCTTTAGACTTTGACATTCTCTGACCGCCTAAATTTACCATACCATGGGGAAAATATTTTATAAAAGGTTCCCTGAATTTTAAAAGTCCGCTGTCGTAAAGTACCTTAATAAAAAACCTGGAGTATATTAGATGCATGCTGGCATGTTCTATTCCTCCAATATACTGGTCCACCGGCATCCAGTAATCCACTTCACTGCTGTCAAAAGCGCTTGCCTCATTATGGGGGCTGCAGTATCTTAAGAAATACCAGGAGGAACAGACAAAAGTATCCATTGTATCTGTTTCTCTTTTTGCTTTACCCCCACACTTTGGGCAAATGGTATTTACGAACTGATCACAATAAGAAAGAGGAGACAGGCCCTTTGGCCTAAAATCTACGTTGTATGGAAGAAGTACCGGCAAATCCTTCTCCGGTACAGGAACCATACCGCACCTGCCACAGTAGATAATAGGAATTGGAGCACCCCAATATCTCTGCCTCGAGATAAGCCAGTCTCTTAATTTATAATTTACATGAAATTTTCCAATACTGCTTTCTTCAAGATAGGAAATTACATCCTTTTTTCCTTTTTCCGAACTGGTGCCGCTGAACTTTCCGGAATTTATCATTATTCCCTCCCCGCTGTAAGCAGCGCTTGGTTTGCGGTGATCTTCCCCATCAGGAGAGATTACCTCTCTTATGGGAATACCATATTTTGATGCAAATTCGAAATCTCTCTCGTCATGAGCAGGAACCGCCATTATGGCACCGGTTCCGTATTCAAGCAGAACATAATTAGCAATCCATATGGGAACTTCCTCGCCGTTTAAAGGATTTATAACATATCTACCCGTAAAACAACCTATTTTTTCAATTTCAGCCGAACCCTGCTCAATATCACTCTGCCCGGAAATTATTTTTTTAACTTTTTCAATTTCTCTTTTATAATCTTCGCCTTCCACAATTTTATCCACAAGATGGTGTTCCGGAGCAAGGATAAAAAAAGTAACTCCAAATAATGTATCCGGTCTGGTAGTAAAAACAGGAATAGAAATACCTTCGCTGCCGGAAAGTTTAAAATCAACTATAGCTCCCTCACTCCTCCCAATCCAGTTCTGCTGAATAGTAAGAACCCTTTCCGGCCATCCTTCTTCCAGAAGCTTCATATCATCCAGAAGTCTCTGAGCGTAATCTGTTATTTTAAAAAACCACTGGGACAGTATACGTTTCTCAACCGGACTGTCGCATCTCTCGCACCTGCCTGAAATAACCTGCTCGTTCGCCAGAACAGTCTGGCAGGAATTACACCAGTTAACCGGTGCCTCTTTTTTTTCCGCAAGACCCATTTTAAAAAATAGTAAGAAGAACCACTGTGTCCATCTGTAGTAATCAGGATCAGAGGTTATTATTTCATCATCAAAATCATAACTAATCCCCATTCGCTTAAGAGCCCTTCTCATCCTATCAATATTAGCCATGGTACTTTCTTTGGGGTGCATCCCATTTTTTATAGCAGCATTTTCTGCGGGCAGCCCGAAAGCATCAAAGCCGATAGGGTGAAGAATATTGTATCCTTTTCTTGATAGAACTCTGGCTATAACATCCCCGATGATATAATTTCTTGCATGACCCATATGAGGTTCACCTGAAGGATAAGGAAACATTTCCAGTACATAATATTTTGGATCATCTTTATCAGACTTAAGAGAATATATTCTTTCTTTCTCCCATTTTTTGTTTAATTTTTCTTCTATTTCTTGTGGCTTATATGGTTTATTAACCTTTATTTTTTCCAATCTTTAGGTCCTTCCTAAAACATCTCCGGTTAAGACTAATTCCATTTTATTTCCTTGGAATCTCTCCACAACCTCTCAAGCTGGTAATATTCCCTGAATTCGTTTGTAAAAATATGGATCACAAAATCATTATAATCAACCAGAATCCAGTTTCCCTCAATAAGTCCGCTTCTGTTAATAGGATAGTGGCCACTGCTTTTTAGATAAATAGCGATTTCTTCCTCTATCCTTCTGGTCAATCTGGTATTTTTTGCGCTGATTATTATGAAGTAATCAGTGATGACCAGTCTTGATCTCATATCCAGAATTTTTATGTAATCCGCTTTTTTCCCATCTGCTATTTGGGCAACTGTCTTTACTGCTTCAATTGTGTCCTTCAATTTTGATTTTAGATTAACATTCTTCGTTATTCTTTTTATCACTGATTTGTGTAATCACTCCCTAAAATTATACTGATATCGACATTGTCTACATTATCTTCTGAATATTCTATTACTCCCACACCCAGTCTTTCCTGTATCTTTTGCGCTACTTCATTCACTCCCTCCGTAGAGGTAAAAATTACTATTCCGGTCTGGGTATAATTAAAATTATCGGCACTCCTTTGCTCTAACATCACCACAGTCTCTTCTTCGGCATTAAGATATTCTTCAAGTATGCCAGTTACTGTTGCAGCAAGCCCGGTTGTGCCCTCACCGTTTAGGACTATTAACTTTACAAGCTCTTCTTCGACTTCACCATCTGGCGGACCGGCTGATACCCCTAAATAATCTTTTCCCAGAATTATAATGATATCCAGATCAATTAGTTCATCTTCCGCTACACTTATACTTCCTACTCCCAATGCTGTTTTAATATCATCGGCCGCCGCCAGCGCATTTTCATCCGGAGAATAAACCCAAATCTGGGTACTTTCAAAAATATTATCAGAATTTTTTACCTCAACCACATCATATTTGCTCCTGCCATCTTCAAATTGAAGACCTTTTAAGGTTTCAGAAGCTCTCGCTGCCAGACCAAAAGCTTCAGGAGAATCGTAAGCTCCATTCAGTATTGTAACACTTACAGTATCGGTAAAACCTGTAACTTCTCCGTCAGCAGTTCCTTCTTTGCTAAAGATTTCAGCAAGTCTGGAAATATCCTGTACAACATAGACTATACCAACCCCCGCCAGCTCCGTAGGTGATACGTCCAGGGAATAAGACAAATTTTTATCAGTTTCTATACCGGAAAATGTGGAGAATATCTTTAACCTTTCCTCCATGCTCAAATCGGTGTCCATAAAATCCTTGACCAGATTCAGATTACCGGACAAGCTCTCCTCACTTTCCCCAACAATCTTATCTATAATTGCGTCCAGCAGAATCTTTTGCTTTACAATATCCTCTGTGGAGATATCTTTTTCCATACCGCTGAAATATTTAAGGAAATTCACAGCTTCGGCCCCATCAATCAGATTCTTACCCTTTTCCAATTTAAAAGTCGAACCATCATCGTAATTGTTAACTGTAATTTCCTCATCCAGCTCCAGGTCTATACCATCTAATTTATTGACTATATTATAAACATCAAGAAGGATATAATAATCTATTTCCATATCCATACCCAGATTATTTTCCAGTGTAAGACTAAGTAAATCCATCCCACCTTTTTCAACAGCCTCGCCAACCGTAAGTGCATTAAAGCCCGGTACATCCATTAATGTGTTTACCGGCATGCACAATGAAATCAATTTCCCCTCACTGCTGTAATAACTTGAAAATACAATCGAGCTCACTTCAGGTTCCAGCAGGTCTTCACCGGCACAGGCAATAACTAAATTAATATCCTGCCCCAGTTCAAGTGAAGTCGGTATACTTATTCCCTCTTCTTCCGGTATCTCCGCCCCGGAGAAAAATCTATTTTTAATATATCTGTACCCAAAAACTACTCCCGCTGCAACCAGAACCAGGATAAACATTATAACAATAATTCTATAAACTACTTTTCTCCTCTTCTTCCTCTGCTTTATCCTCTTACTCCTGAATCCCTCACCTTCTGTACTTTCATCCTTATAACCTCCAAAGTCAAAATCCTCATCCTTGAAGAAGTCATCCTCCGAACTACCGGCCGAATTGCTGGTCTCTTTATCATCATCATTTATATCATAGAAATCTTCCTTGTCAGAGTATCTATCTTTGAATTTTTCTTCATCTTCATCAAAAGACATTTTAAATACCTCCGCAAATATTATTCCAAACCTTATATGTATCAGGATGTAAAAACTTATTTTTCTTTATAACATATATTATATTATTTTTATAAACCTCTAATAAGCATAAATTGATATTTTTTAAAGCAAGATCCCTTAAGTTTTCTACCCTATCATAACTCCTATCTTTTTCAACTTTGTCAGCAACAAATAAAATCTTATCCTCGAGATTCATATTACAATATCCGACGGCATGATATTTAATTGCCTTCAGTATCTTCCGGTTAGAAATATTAAAGTCCCTCCTGACTAAATAGTCACCTACGAAACTGTGCAGCAGTGGCGGGCAGTTTAATTCAAAGCTGCCAATTTTAAGTTTATTCTCTTTTACTATTTTCACCAGCTCTTCATAACTGAAAATTTTACCGTAATCGTGCAGAATACATGCTATGCCCAGGTCAAAAAAATCTATATCAGATAAATATTTCCGCGCAATAGTACTTGCATATTCCAGAGTGTTAATGGAATGCCGGTATAATAAAACAGGCATAATATCCTTAATCTTTCCAGCCAGATCTTCAAGATATTCTTTTTGGTCTCCTGTCAATTTAAAATCATTTATAAAGTCCATGTTTTAATATATAATTGCTGACTCCTTCAGGAAGCAGGTAATCTATCGGTCTATTATGCCTTACTCTGTTTCTTATATCTGTTGAAGAAATAGAAAGAGCCGGTATTTCCATTATATATATTTTATTATCAGCAGCCCCGGCATTACTGAATAGTCTTTTTCTTAAATCTTCTATACGGGACAGGTTATACCCTGGTCTGGTTGCCGCTATAAATTTACAAAGCGGTACTATCTCGTCGGTATTTTTCCAGGTAAGAATCTCTAAAATAGCGTCCGCGCCGGTTATAAAATATAACAGCGATCTACTGCCATAGATTTTTTTAAGCTGCCTGACTGTATCTATGGTATATGACTTACCTCTTCTGTCTATTTCCATTCTTGAAACAAAGAAATTACTGTTTGAAGAAGTAGCAATAACAGTCATTATATACCTGTCCTCGGCACTGGCAACTTCATTTTCAATTTTATGCGGTGGATTACCGGTAGGTATAAAAATAACCATATCCAGTTTAAACTGGCTTAATGCTTCCTGAGCAGTAACTAAATGACCATGATGGATAGGATTAAATGTTCCCCCCATAATTCCAATTTTTTTGTGACTTTTACTATCTTTCCTCATCTTATTCCCTTATTTGACCCTCACCCAGTACTATAAACTTATTTGTGGTAAGTTCTCTTAATCCCATAGGCCCCCGCCAGTGAAGCTTCTGGGTGCTTATGCCAATTTCAGTACCCAGCCCGAACTCTTCACCATCTGTAAACCTGGTAGAAGCATTAACAAAAACAGCTGCCGAATCTACTTCCCTGGTAAAATAAATAGAGTTCTGGTAGCTTGATGTTATTATAGTCTCAGTGTGATGAGAACCGTATTTATTTATATGCTTCACTGCTTCTTCAATACTGTCAACTACTTTAACCGCCATTTTATAATCCAGATATTCCTCATACCAGTCTTCTTCAGAAGCCAACTCTATAGATGAATATATATCTTTAGACATACGGCACCCCAGAAGTTTTACATTCTTTTCTTCAAGTTTTTTAAGCACGACAGGCAATATTTTTCCGGCAGTATCTTTATGCACCAGTAATTTTTCTGCCGCATTGCACACACTTGGCCGCTGTGTCTTCGCATTTATCACTATTTTTACAATCTTCTCTATGCCAATGCCCTCCAGTACATTATCTATATATATATGACAATTTCCAATTCCAGTTTCAATCACAGGCACCTTTGAATTCTCTACCACACTGTCAATTAGATTCTTACCCCCTCTTGGAATAAGAACATCTACATATTGCCGCAGCTGCATTAATCTGACTGCATCTTCCCTATCAGCCGACGGAATAATCTGTATTATTGCGTCCGGAAAATCATTATCTTTTAAGGCTCTACCCATTACCTGTACTAATTTTTTATTGGTATTAAGTGCATGAGAGCTTCCCCTTAAAATAATACAATTTCCTGCCTTAAGGCACAGTACCGATGCATCAATAGTAACATCAGGCCTGGCTTCATATATTATTCCAACTACCCCCAGCGGCACCCTTATATTCTTTAAGATTAAACCATTCGGAAGATTATAACCAAAAACCACTTCCCCTACGGGATCGGTGAATTTAATGACTTTGTCTATACTCTCTGCCTTCTTTTCTATTCTTTTCCTGTCCAGTTTTAACCTATCCAGTAAACTTTCGGGCACACCTCCCTGTCTGGAAGTTTCTAAATCCTTCTCATTTTCCTTTATAATTTCTTCCACACCGGCGATAAGATGCTTTGAAATATCGGATAGTATTTTATTTTTAATTTTAGTTCCGGCATTAGAGATAAACTTCGTATTTTCTTTTGCCTTTCTTGCTATTTCCAATACTGTGTCCATCAATTACTCCAACTTTTTTAGTTATTATAACACAAAACAGCTGCTGAAAATTATTCATCAAAAACTACCAGACAATCTCTGTGGATTACCTCACCACACATAGAGGCATCGAATTCAGATAAAATCTTTTTTTTATTTTTACCTTTTATTCTTTCTATGTCTTCACTTGAAAAGTTGCTTATTCCCTTGGCAATTAATTTACTGTCCATAGAAAATACCTTTAAAGTATCGCCTTTATTAAACTTCCCATTAACCTCTACCACACCAACTGCCAGTATGCTCTTGCCTTGATTTAGCACAGCTTCTTCTGCACCCTTATCAATAACTATACCACCCTTTGTTTTCTTTCCAAAAGCTATCCATTTTTTTACACTTTTTACCTTCTTTACGGTCTGAGGAGCAAAGAAAGTTCCTATATCGTCACCGGCAATAACTTTATTTAAAATATTTTTTCTTTCGCTGTTTGCAATTATTACCTTTATACTTGAAAAAGAGCATATTTTAGCAGCTTTTATTTTAGATTCCATCCCACCAATGCCATAAGTCGATCCAATTCCACCCGCCGCACTTTCGATATCTTTATTTATTTTATCTACAAATGAAAGCAGTTTTGCATCGCTGTAAGTTCTGGGGTCTTTATCGTACATTCCCTCAATATCGGTTAATATTATTAAAATATCTGCGTCTGCCAGAATTGCAACTAAAGCAGCTAACTTATCATTATCTCCAAATTTTATTTCATCCACAGCCACACTGTCATTTTCATTGATCACAGGGATTACATTTAAACCAATTAATTTCTTAATAGTGTTTTTTATATTGAGATACTGCTCTCTTCTGGTAGTATCCTCATGAGTTAAAAGTATCTGGCCTACCTTCAAGTTATTTTTCAAAAATAAATTGCTATAAAGGCTCATGAGCTCCACCTGCCCAATAGAAGCAGCAGCCTGAAGCATGGTTATATCTTCCGGCTTCCTCCTGATATTTAGACTTTCGAGGCCGGCAGCAATGGCTCCGCTGGTAACGATTATTACTTCTATTCCTCTTTTAATTAAGGCACTCGTTTCATTCACAAATCTTTTTATATTAGCCTTATTCAGCCCACCCTCTCTGGAAGTAAGACTGCTGGAGCCTATTTTTATAACCACTCTTTTAATATCTCTTAAATACCCTTTTCTATCTCCCACTTATCACCCCATACATAAAATTTACTCTATTAGTAAAAAAACGAGTCTTCCAATAATTACAGTACTTCCTTCACTGACGCCCATTTTTTTTAGCCTGTCTGCAATTCCGATTTTCTTTAGCCTGTGTTTTAAATAATCCAGTGCTTCTTCATTTTCCAGATCAGTCATAGCTACCATTCTTTCCAACTTCTTATTCTTTACGGTATACTCATCATTATTTTTTTCAATCTCAATTTTTTCTATATCCAGATTTGCTTTATCCATACTATAGACTTTTGTCATCTGCTGCTTTTTAGACTCTATATCTTTATCTTTACTGAACTTTTTTCTGTACCTTACTACTTTTTCATATAAATACCAGATTAATTTATCAAGTCCCTTCCCTGTAATTGCCGATATCAAAAAAACACTTTTACCGCTCCTGCTCTCAAGAACTTTTTTAATTTTATTTAACCTTTCAATGTCTGTAATTAAGTCAATCTTATTTATTAAAATTACATAATCTTTTTTATATACACCATCATTATATAGCCTTATTTCCTCTCTTAAAATATCAAAAGTTTCAATAATATCCTCTCTCTCATCTATAATCCTCTGTCCGTCCAGAACTACTGCCAGTATCATGGATCTGGTTATATGTCTTAAAAATTTATCCCCAAGACCTATTCCCTCATGCGCACCCTTTATTAATCCCGGGACATCGGTTACCACAAAGTCATCTTCATTTACAGCTACCACACCCAGGTTTGGAGTTAAAGTAGTAAAGGGATAATCCGCTATTTTTGGTCTTGCTTTTGATATGCGGCTGATTATTGTAGATTTACCACAGTTAGGAAATCCTACTAGTGATACATCTGCAATAAGCCTTAGCTCCAGATTAATCCAGAAATCTTCTGTTTTTTCCCCTATTTCTGCAAATGCAGGAAACCTCCTTTTTGATGATATGAAACTTGAATTTCCTCTGCCGCCTATTCCACCTTCGGCTATAATAATTTTATTTCCGGGACTATCCAGATCAGCAACTATATCTCCCTTTCTATCTTTTATTATAGTTCCTACAGGCACTTTTATAATCAAATCCTCTCCATCCCGGCCATT
Organism: uncultured Actinomycetota bacterium; assembly: GCA_964558475.1. GTDB lineage: Bacteria > Actinomycetota > Humimicrobiia > Humimicrobiales > Humimicrobiaceae > Hydromicrobium. Next base: position 2,419 of record CAZLEB010000028.1, on the reverse strand, counting down.
TCTATTATTGGACTCCCCGTTTTTACCATTTTCAGCTTTAAAATGTATATTTTTTTTAAATCCATATAGGGTGCTTAAATCTCCAGTTGCTTTTATTATTACATCTCCACCCTTTCCTCCACTTCCCCCGCTGGGAATTTTCTTATGCCCACTTTGTAGTTTGAAAAAGGTAACAATACCATTCCCGCCATTTCCTGCTTTTATATTAATTTTTGCCTCATCCAGAAACATATTTGTCCTAAAAATCAAATTAAGCTATTAGAATCATACAAAAGATACATTTTGCTACAGTTTAAAAATAGCCTTATATATTTTTCTTTTCAGCGTCAGATCCAGGCCTTTCTTAAAATCTGAAAGCGGCATTACCTCTGATATCAGGGGGGATAAATTTATTTTCTTACCGGCAATAATATCATGAGCGCGCCTTAACGTCTCAGGAGTAGCTGAGTAAGAGCTCATTATGGTCAGTTCTCTTTTATATACACTTTCGAAATCAACTTCAAACCTGCTTTCCTTTCCTGATGCTCCAAAAATATTAACTGTTCCCCCATCTCTTAAGTATAAAAGTGCATCATTCAGTGTATATTTATTGGTTACCGAAAGTATTGCGATATCAACACCTACAGCTGTAATATTTTTAATCTCACGGACCGTATTTTTTTTAAACGGATTTATGGTGTATTCTGCTCCAAGTAGACCTGCCAGAGACAACCGCTTATCGTCCAGGTCGATGGCCACCACTCTCCCTCTTGATAATTTAATCAACTGAATAAATAACATCCCTATAATCCCGGTTCCCACTACAGAGAATAAATCATTTTCACTAGAGTCAATCCTATCCATAGCCCTTATACAGCAGGCCAGGGGTTCAATAAATAATGCTTCCAGAAGGTTAAAGTCCGGAGAAACTTTAAAAGTGGTATACATGATATGTTCTTTTGACAGTCTTATATACTGACAGAATGAACCAGGATATATATTTGTTTCTTTAAAGTGCCTGCACATTGAATGGCTGCCGTGTAAGCAATAATGGCAACGGTAACATGGTATATGATGACCTGTCACCACTATATCACCCGATTTGAACCCGGTTACATTCCTTCCGGTTTCTGCTACTCGTCCCACTACCTCGTGTCCAAAAACCGCAGGCTTTTTTACTACCGGATCAAATATCTTTACAATATCAGAACCACACAGGCCGGTATATATCATCTCTATCAGCATCTCGTCTTTCTGTATCTCCGGTTTATCTATTTCTTCCAGTTTAAATTCATTTTGACTAAAGCACAGTAAAGCTTTCATAATGTTTATGTTATAATATTATACTTTATACCTTTCTGCTGACCCATTAACTCCAGCGCACCTATCAATTTTTCAAGAGGCATATCAGCAGTTATAAATTTAGCTGTATCAATCTTCTCCGAAGCTATCAAATCAAATGCTTTTTTTACATAATATGGAGTATGGTGGTATATTCCTTTAATAGTAAGCTCCGAGTAGTGAATAAGCCCCGTATCTATGTTAATGGATGTATCCGGCACACATCCCCCAAATAGATCTACAACCGCTCCTTTCCTGCACATAAGTATGGCCATTTCCCATACTCTGGGAATTCCGGTAGCATCAACTGCTACATCTACTCCCCTTCTCCCTTCAGTCAGATCTTTTACTGCTTGCACCTGGTCATCTACTCTGGAGCCATTAATAATATAATCCGCCCCAAATTCCCTGGCATACCCCAGCCTCTCATCTGATAAGTCCACTGATATCACAAGCGCACCCTTTAACTTGGCCAGAACAACAAACATAAGCCCGATGGGACCTGCACCATTGATTACTACCATATCACCAGCATTAATATCTGACCGCTCTATGCCATGCACCACACAGGCCAGTGGTTCCAGCAGTGCAGCTTCCCTATAATTTATCTTCTCCGGTATTTTATATGTGTTTTTTTTCAATATATTTCCCGGTATTTTTATATACTCTGCATAGGCTCCGTTATTGTATTCCAGATTCTCACAAAGAGAATGCCTTCCGATTTTGCAGTAATAACACTTATAACAGGGAACACTGTTTGCTGCTACAACTCTATCTCCAACTTTGAAATCATCCACATCGCTACCTATTTTTTCAATATCGCCGGCCCACTCATGGCCAAAAACTGAAGCCTTTTTTATCATAGTGGGATGACCTCTTCTGTATGTCTTCAGGTCAGAACCACAGGTAAGAGCGCTCCTTATTCTAACCAGTGCTTCATCATTTCCTATTTCCGGTATATCTATGTCTTCGTATCTTACATCTCCCGGTCCGTAAAATAACTGTGCCTTCATTTTGCCTTTCATAAGCTGTTTCCACCTGAATGTTTTAAATATTTATTAATTAAATATATTACCTAAATATTACTGAAAGAATTTGC
>CAZLEB010000027.1:0-14304 GCA_964558475.1 uncultured Actinomycetota bacterium | reverse complement strand
TAATAAATTTTAAGTCCAATTTTGAAGTATAATACCAATAAATATATTTTCTTACAATATAACTGCATAACAAATAAGAAAATTAGAACTTAAAAAAATAATAAATTTTGTAAACATTAATTACAGTCTTTATAAATAGTCATCTAAAATAATCATATCTAAATCCTCCAAATTTACTTTCTTAAGAGAAATATCATTAGTAATAAAGTAATCTGATTTCATAATATATGCAGTTGAGATAAGTATTGAATCAGGAGTTCTCATATTATAATCTGCCCTTAATGACGCTGCAAATTTTGCTATATCATATGTTACAGGATAAATTTTACTATTCGGAAGCGAATTAATAAACTGCTCAAATACTGATATCTGATGAAAATCTTTTGACCTGTATAATTTTGTAAGAAGCTCTGTTACTGTCAAAGTTGAAATATTACAAAACACATAACCACTTGCTATTTTATTTAGAAGTAATCTGGTTAAATTGTCATAAGGTTTAATTTTTTCCAAATGATAAATAAGAACCGTACTATCAAGGCAAACGCTTTTTAATTCTTTTAGTTTTTCTAAAAAAAGTTTTATATTTATTTCCAAGAGCCTCTCTCTTCATTAATATATTCTTCTACTTCCTTTTTAGTAGATCCCCAGGTACCTTTCATTAAACCGCATGTATATTCAGCATATTTTTGTGGTGTAAGCATTACAGTTTCATCTCCCCTTATGAATATGACAAGTTTTTCTCCTGTTTTTATGCCCATTTTTTCTCTAATTTCCTGAGGAATTACAACTTGACCTTTTTTACTTAGTTTTACTAATTTTGAAATAGCCATACTTTTAAAATTATTAAATACTTAAATTGAATAGTAATACTTTTACCTACTAATAATAACACTATTATAATAGTAAAACAATAATAAAAACCAAATAAAATGTTTTTATAACAAAACCTGATGAATTGATAATACTATTGAATCTTTGATTACTTACTTTGGAAGGAATTCTCGGAGGTCAGGAGACTAATCTCTCAAAAGCCTCCACTGTATCCTTAATGCTGTTATTCCAGGAAAATACTTCCTCTACCCTTTTTTTATTTAACTGCCCCAGTTTTTTTGCTTTATCCGGATTTTCAATTGCCCACACCATCTTAGCGGCAAGATTTTCTATCTTATCATCAGGTGCATAAATTCCGCCTTCTCCTAAAAATCTTCGGTTATTTTTTCCCTCAAAACACACAACAGGAAGTCCTGCACCCATATAGTTAATAACCTTACCGCTGGCTTCGCCCGCCTTATCCACTTTTGGCTCAACTGCTATATCACTGATTACAAGATAATCGGGAAGTTTAAAATAATCCAACATACCGGTAAAATGAACGTTTCCTTCCACCCCTAATTCTCTTACTTTCCCGGCTGTCTCTTCCACGGGATAACCCACTATTAAAAAATGAGCATCCTTTCTTTTATTTAGAACCAGCGGAATAGCTGATACTAAATTCCATATTCCTTTAGCGGCAAGCAGTGCCCCGGTAAATATTATAAGCGGTGCATCTACGGGTATTCCAAGTTCCTGCCTTAATCCCTTCTTTGGGCGCTGGCTGAAAAAATCCGTATGAACTCCATCTATTACAACCCTGACCTTATCGGGATTTATATGAAATCTATTTTTTATAATATCTCCATTGGATACCGAGCTGCAAATAAAAAAATCCGGCATCTTACAGATAAACTTCTCCAGCGTATAAAAAAACCACTTTATTACTTTTCTTCCCTTAATCCAGTTGAAGGTATCCAGTTCCGAAGTCAAACTTCCCTGAACATCGAAAACAAGTGGAATTTTCCCGAAGGTTAAAAGGTACTTGACCAGTCCCCCGACAAATGCCCCCTCATGAAGATGACCGTATATAATATCAGGTTTTTCCTTAAAATATACAGCCGCCGCTTTAAAAAACAAGAGGATATCTATATAAAATTTATGTATTGACGGGCCTGCCTCCAGTTTTTTATACCAGGGGATATTTATTATCCTTCTGATGTCCAGACCTTCCAGATCACGGCCGTTATGGTAAGTTACTATGATATTTCTGTAACCATAATTTGCCAGTGCTTTCATCTCCCCCAGTATCCTCATATGGCAGCCCCTGTCAGCAAAAAAAGGAGTAGGGACTATATTAAGTATTTTCCGCTTATTTATTTTAAGTTTATTTTCCATAATTATAATTTTATTCTAATATATTTATGTTATAAATCTTTTACATATTCTCTCGAAACCAGTTATAAGTTAATTTTAATCCTTCTTCTATGGATACTTTTGGCTGCCAGCCCAGCACTTTTTTAGCCATCTCATAAGAAAGCTGGCTTCTTTTTTGCTCCCCCTCCTTGGCAGGACCATGAACTTCTTCAATGTTATCTTTTCCGGATACTTCCTTTAGAATATTAAACAAATCTACTACAGTAGTTTCTTTTCCCGTTCCTACATTCAGAAGTCCGGTAAAATCACTGCGGGCGGCTCTAAGATTAATATCCACAACGTCTCCCACATATACGTAATCCCTGGTCTGAAGTCCATCTCCGTTGATTGTAGGATTTTTACCTTCAAGTATTTTATTTGAAAATATAGCCACTACTCCGGCTTCTCCGTAAGGATCCTGTCTGGGCCCATATATGTTGGCATACCTTAAGGATATGTACTTCAGTCCATAGGTCTTATAGAAATAATATAGATAATTTTCAATAGCAAGTTTTGCCACTCCATAAGGTGATATGGGGTAAGTAGGATGTTTTTCGTCTGCCGGGAAATATTTTTGTTCCCCGTATACTGTGCCTCCACTTGATGCAAAAATTATCTTATTTATATTATAAGTGTGACAGGCATTTAATACATTAAGTCCGCCCATTATATTTATATCTGCATCCATCAGAGGATTTTCCACCGATACTCTCACGCTTACCTGAGCTGCATTGTGTATTACGATATCCGGTTTTTCCGATTTTAATATACCATATAATTTTTTATCTCTGATATCACACTTGTAGAATACAGCTTCCTTTGGAACATTTTCTTTCTTTCCATTGGAAAGATCATCTACTATAACTACCTTAAAGTTATTCTCCAAAAGGCCATCTGCTACATTAGAGCCAATAAAGCCTGCTCCACCTGTTATGAGTACTTTCAAATTAACCACCTTTATAACGTTTTTATTACCGCGAGAATATTACTTTCCCATTATCGACAGCATTTTTTACAAAGAAATTATTTTCAGAAATTTTTTTTTGAATTTCCTTTTCCTTATACGGGAAGATATCAATAGAAATTGGTGCGTCATCAATAAAATAATAAGGGATCCTATCCCTGATTTTTTGTGGAATCTTTGCCTTGTCGTCAATTATTATTAGAATGTCCGCATCACTATAAGGAGTATAGTTTTCCCGGATTAGTGAGCCAAAAAGTATTACTTTTAGAATTTCTCTTCTTTTTTTTACTAAATCATTAATACTGTCTTCTAATTTATTTATAACTTCATCTCTATTTAGAGATAATATTTTCACAGAATTCAATAATTTTTTCTGCATTTTCTATACTTTCCTCAGCATCCTTTCTAGAATAATATTCATAAGGAGAGCCAATATCAAATCCATTAGGATATCTTGCCAGAATATAATTTTTATCCAGTTGTTTGGCTAAATTTATAAGTTTATTATCAACTTTAATCAATTTTGATAACTCTACCAATAAATAATTTACCGAATGACCCCATGAATCTTTATTTAATTTCATAAAAACACTTTTTATTGCTTTTTCAGCTGCCTGTTGGGCTGAAAAACAGGACCATTCATAGTCTTTACTTTCAAGTGCATTTCTGGAATGGCTGATATCCTTCTTAGCCTGGTTAAACCAGTCTTTGTATCTTGACGGCATAATAAATCCTTTTAAAAATTTTATTACCTGTATTATATATTTTTTATTCGGTTATTAAAAATTGATTGGAAAACTTATTATAATCTATAAGCCACTCTTCATCTACAGCTACTCCTCATATATATATTCTTTATTTCTAATAGCCGGGATGGACAAGTCCACATTGCCGTATACTTTGATCCTTATGCCTTCTATATTAAAAATAACCCCCTCTATTCCAGGGATTTCCGTTAGTGTATTTACAATTGAGTAAATTATATATTCATCTAATATTCTTGTGTCCAGGCTATTTTCAAGAAATTCCTGTGAAAGATCAACCTTGGCAATTTTCTCATTGGTCTCTACACCAATGAGTTTAGTTCCAGCCGGTATCACCGGAAAGTGATATGATTTGTCAGGGCCTTTAAGCAGTTCCTGGATTGCGTTTTTCACAGCAGTCTCAGGATTTCCGGCAATTATAGTCCTTTTTTCGGAAACTAATTTTTTCTCCTCGCCAAGGCCCGTAAAGTAAAAATTAACCTCCAGCCTGGCAGGATAAACTTTCTCTTCCTCTTCTCCATTTTTCTGCCTTATAAAAAAATTTTTTATCTTCTGCCACAAAGACAGTCTGCTTCCGGTTTCACTACCATCCGAACCTTCATTGGGATTAACCTCCCCCGCATCGATATTCTCTGTTTCATTTGAACCGGAATCACTGGCTGTAACAGATTCTTCGATGTTATTACTTGACTTACCCTCACCAGTCTCTGACAGGCTCGACGCTTCTTCTTCACTTTCATTTTTATTAAAAAAAGAAGAAAATTTGCTTTTTAAAAACCCGGGATTATCTATACTATAAAATGTAAGAAAACCTGCAACAACCATAAGAATTATAATCAGGGTGGATTTTACAATCGGGCTGGATTTTCTTTTTCTTTTTTTAGGCTGCTTATTTTCAGCATTCATAAAAAAATTATATCTTAAAATTAAAAGCCGGATAAATTAAATAATTTTAAAGTCTTATAAAATTTAAATAGTAATTCCTTGCCTTTATAAAAAGATCAGGACTTTCCTTTTGAAGTAGCTGGAATATTTTTTCATCTATTAGTCTGGGATTATTTATACTCTTCCGAAAGGCTTCTATAAAGAAATAAATTACATCTTTATCCTTTTTATCAATTGAATCGATTAATCTTTTAAAATCTTCTTTTTTCCTCTCAATCTTTTTTTTGTTTTCCTCTATATCTTCGTAATCTTTTTTGTTAAGACATCCGCCGCACCAGTCAAGGCAGCTTTTATCCTCCCCGGTGAAAGTCAATTTCCCATCCTTATATCTTATTATCTGCGGATTAACTTTGAATACGTTTGTATGGCACCCGGGGCATTTTACTTTTTTCTCATCTGCAAAAAATTCAATCTCATGTCCGCATTTCGGACAGGGTACTATATTCGTTTTAAAATCCTTTAAATATGCTGTGTCCTGTCCAGGACAACCGGTTTTTATCTTTGGCATAACTGTCTTCTCTTTTCTAAATCATTTGCTTTAACAAGTCATACAAATTCATTTCATGCTAAGGTATATGCAACATAACTAAAGATATTATATATAACTCTACCAAGTTTTTAAACAGCCGGGGAGGGGTAATTAATTCAAATGCAGCTTCTTTAATTAAGTTTATATATCTTAACCAGGCTTGCTTCCGGCTGGCATAAAAATCTAAACTGCGAATATTTTCCCTCTCCAAGACCTCTTGTCACGTAAAGAACAAAACTTCTAAAATAAAAAAGACCAGAGGCGAATTTCGCTTTTATCTTGCATCCCGAAATTACCGCCCCAACCAGCGGCAGTCTTACCTGGCCTCCGTGGGTATGACCGCTAAACATTATATCAGTTTTTTTCCGGGCAAGGTTGATTATTGAATCAGTATCAGGGGTATGCATAAGTATTATACGTAATTTACCCTTGATATTTATTTTATGTACCTTTTCTTTTTTTAATCTAAATATATATCTATAATCTGACTTTGTTATTGGTTCTAATTTACCCTGTCCATTGATTTGCTTAAAAGCTTTTATTATATCAATCTTTTTAACTATAGGGTCATCAAGTCCAATAATTTCAATATCATTTATGCCATTATTATTAATATTGACTTTTCTGCTTTCATTTATTAAAACCTCTATACCGATACCTTTTAGTCTCTTTACTATACAGGCAGTGTCATTTTCTCTTTTATATCTCTTTTTTCTTTTAAACATATTTTTTGTAAACTCGATTAAGGCTTTATTATAATGATCATGTACACCAAAAACTGCATATTTCCCGTATTTTGCCCTAAGCGGAGAAAGCATCTCGATCAGATATTCGATATTCCTATCACTGTCCAACAGATCACCGGTAATTAAAATAAAATCCACACTTAATTTATCCAGGCTCCTTACAAAATTAAATAATTTTTTTCCTATGGAATTCTTTCTCAGGTGGAAATCAGACAAATGCAGAATTGTCAGTATAGATCTTCCCGATTTATTTTCACCGGTTTTAAGCAGCAGTTTTTCTTTTATGAATATATCCACATTTGACAATTTAAAATTTGCCGGCTCATATCTGAATGCATATAAATATAACAATGCAAGCAAGATTGCGATTGCCAGACACGTATAAATAATCCAGAGCATTTTCTTTTTTCTCTTTCTATAAAACCTATTAGTTTAAAAATCTATAAGATAATACCACAAATTTTCTATAATTTAACCCTTAAATCATATACCGGCTTAATAAGTAATTGACATAACCAATTATACATATTAATATTATTAATATTAATATTATTAATATGTTTGTTGATATAATGAGATACGGAGTGTGCTAAATGGATAAAGAAAGAACATCCATACTTCTAGATAAGGATGTTATGTTAAAATTAAAAAATCTGGCTAAAATTTCTAATAGATCTACTTCTTTCATAATTAGAGAAGCAGTTACTGAATATGTTGGAAAAAAAGTACCAAAGAAGGAAATCAACATAATTGGAATCGTTAATAGTGGTGATCCTCATTTTGCTGAAAATGATGAAGAATACTTAAAGAAAAATTTTGGAAAGGATTGAAATGCAAATCATTTTAGACACTAGTGCTGTTATTGGTTTAATGGATAAAAAATATAAAAAACATGAATACTTAAAAAAAATATTTACAGAAAAAGATAATATATATATTCTACCTTCAACCACTATTAGCGAGATATGCTATATGTTAAATAGTAGATTCGGAAGTAAAATAGAACTTATTTTCCTACAAGAAATTATAAAGACTAATTTCCAATTAGAGCTCTTAAAAGACACAGACATATTAAGAATAATAGAAATATTAAAAAAGTATGATACTCTTAACATTGGTTATGTAGATGCTTCAATAGTTGCTATAGCAGAGCGGCTTAAGATAAATAAAATCCTTACACTGGATAGAAAACACTTTAAAGTGGTTGTACCCAGAGGATTTGATTGTTTTGATATACTAATATAAAAACTTTATATACAAACATAAGGGGAAATTTAGGAATGGTCTTATTGATTGGAGCAACGGGTTTCCTGGGACCGCCGGTAATAAAAAAATTATTAAAAAGCAGTTATGAAGTTAATTGCCTGGTAAGAACATCCAGCGACAGATCCGATCTCTTAGATGTCTTAAAACCGGCAGGTAAAAAGATTGTATTCAGTATAGGGACACTGCAGAGCGAAGATTCAATAATTCCGGTTATAAAAAAAGCAAACAGCATAGTATATATGGTTGATTTAAAACACACCCATCTTCTGCAAGCATTTTTAAATACAGTTAAACGTACCGGACTTAAGAGAGTTGTTTTCATAAGCTCTACTACTGTTTTAATCCCTCTTGAAAGCACTGTTAAAAATCAAAAAATAAACTCCGAAAGTCTGATAAAAAACTCCGGTCTTGATTATACAATCCTCCGCCCTTCTATGATCTATGGCTCAAAAGATGATATTAATTTTTCAAAAATGATACGTTTCATAAAAAAGAAAGGTTTTTTTATAACTTTCGGAAGTGGTAATAATCTGATACAGCCCATATATATTGAAGATGTCGCCGACGCTGTTAGTAATGTTCTGGACAACAAAAAGACTTACGGTAAGATTTATAATATTGCCGGTAAAAATCCCATAAAATATAATGACATGCTGAATATTATTAGAAATAAATTAAAAAAACGGTTTAAAGTCATAAAACTTCCCATAAAATTCAGCAAGTTCTTGATTTCTATTTACACTAAAATTTCTAAAAATCCTATCCTGACTCCTGACCAGATAGAAAGAATGGGAATTGATAAGGTATATTCATACCAGAAAGCCAGAGCTGATTTTGATTTCTCTCCTGTAAGCTTTGAAAACGGTATAGAAAAATTAATAAATGAATTAGAAGCTTAAGAATTAGAAATATAGACGGTCAGATGATTACTTACCCCAAAAAATCCAAATAGATCATAAAAAAAGTCTATATTAGTTTGCGCCTTTGCCAGTAATTGCTGCTTTTACAGTAACCAGAAAAATCTTTAAATCTAATAGCATAGAAGCGTCTTTAATATATAACTGGTCATACATAACCTTGTCAGGAATAGAAAGCTCATCCCTTCCACTTATTTGAGCAAGCCCGGTCACCCCAGGGCGCACTTTATCCACACCTTTTTCTTTCCTCAATCTTATTAGCAGTTCCTGATTATGTAATGCCGGTCTGGGACCTACAAAGCTCATGTCACCCTTCAATATATTTGTAAGCTGGGGAATTTCATCTATACTTAATCTTCTAAGGACCTTTCCAACTCTGGTATTTAAAAGGCTCTGATTTTTTAGCCTGTCGGTAGGTATATCAGGAGTACCTTCCTTCATGGTTCTAAATTTGTATATAATAAAATATTTGCTATTTAAACCAATCCTCTTCTGCTTGTATATTATTTTTCCAGGAGAATCAATTTTTATTAGCATTGGAATAATAATCCAGAAAGGAATAAATAATATCATTAAAATAATTGAAAATACTACATCAAAAATTCTCTTTATAATCCTATAAACCATTAACCATAAAACCTTCTACTTTCTATTTCTACAGTTTGGACCACACTTTCTTCTCATCAAAACTGGGAATAATCTTTTTTAGATCCTTGAACAGGTTTTTATAATCATAGAGCTGGATTTCTTTTTCAATGTTAAATAATAAATTTTGTATTTTTTCCTTGTTTTCCTCATTTTTATTAATAGCCATAAATATCGACGGGAAATTAGTGGGTTTGAGCTTCTCATTTTCACTCGTTAATTCTTCTGAGAATTTCTCCCCATGTCTTACACCGGAAAAAGTAATTTTAATATCTTTATCAGGTTCTAATCCATAAAGTTTTATCATACTTTTTGCCAGTTCAAATATGCTTATAGGCTCTCCCATATCAAGAACGTACACTTCACCCCCACTACCCATCATACATGCCTGTATTACCAGTTGTGATGCTTCGGTAATGGTCATAAAAAATCTGGTCATTTTTGGATGTGTAACAATCACCGGCCCCCCATTTTCTATCTGGCTCTGAAATATAGGCACAACGCTGCCCTGGCTTCCAAGCACATTGCCAAACCTTACGATTATAAAAACCGTATTCTTGACCTTTGAAAGTGTTTGCAGATATTTTTCAGTAAGTAATTTCGATATACCCATTATATTATTGGGTTTAACTGCTTTATCTGTTGAGAGCATAACGAATTTTTTGACTCCGCTAAGGATTGCCAGTTTTGCCAGCGCCTTTGTACCAAGAAAGTTATTTTGCAGTGCCGCTTCCGGGTTTAATTGCATAAGAGGTACATGCTTATAAGCTGCCGCATGAAATACAATTTCCGGTTTATATTTTTTGAATACACCTTTGATGCTTGAAATGTCCCTGATATCCGTAACAATAGGTATAGTATTAGGATAATCAAGCTTTGTGGTAAGCTCCTGCTCTATCATGAATATATTATTCTCAGAATGATCAACAAGAATTAGATTTAAAGGCTTAAACCTTATCACCTGCCTGCAAAGCTCGGAACCAATAGATCCCCCTGCACCGGTTATAAGAATTGATCTACCCTCAAGCTGACCTAAAAGCTGATTATAGTTAATATTTACAGGTTTTCTACCTAAAATATCTTCTAATCGGATATCCCTTAACTGATATAGGTGAGCTTTACCGTCTATTATCTCGTATAAGCTGGGAAGAGTTTTACAAATCACTCCTTCTTCTTTTGCCTTAAAGGAGATATTCTTTCTAAACTCACCACTGGCGGAGGGTATGGCAATTATTATTTCATCGATGGCCAACTTCTTAATAAACTTCTTTATCTCATTGGTCCTCCCATAAACTTTTACTCCATGAATTTGAGACCCTATTTTCGCTTTATTATCATCCAAAAATCCTGCCGGAACATATTCGCTATCCCTCTGCCGTATCATTTCCCTTACTATCATCGCACCGGCATCACCTGCCCCAATGATTAAGGTTCTTTTTTTACGGGCATACATACTTCCAAATTTCATTTCATTAAATATCCTGACCGAAAATCTTGAACCCACAATCAGAATTAAAGTAAGTAGAAAGTCTATGATCAGTATACTTTTTGGAAAATACTCTACTTCAATTATGTAGAAAACAAATACCATTACTACGGTACTTATAGCCAGTGATTCAACTATTGTAAGAAAATCCCTGGAGCTGGCATACTTCCAGATTTTTTTATAGATGCCAAATAAAATGAAGCTTGCAAGCTTAACTCCAACTATTATAAAAGTGTACCTTATAAAATATTCGGTGTATTTCGGGGCAAGACTCTCCAATCCTCCTATCTCCAACTGTCCCCTTAAATAGAAAGATATAGTAAATGATGAAAAGAATATGACTACATCAAATATTGCCTGTATTATATAATTTCTGATTTTTAATAAATTCATTTCAAATCTTATTAGCTATAAATTACTTCAGATTTTCTAAGTAATCTTTACCAACTATTATAACTATATCTGCATCCTTACCGTATGCTTCTGTGAAAACACTTTCCGGTAGCTCTTTCATCTCATAACTTGAAAAGATTATTGTCAGCTGATCTGCTTTTTCTTTATTTTCTTCAGTATAGTATATTACAGTTTTATAATAATTATAACTATCAGCATTGGAAAGCCCCAATATTTTAAATCCTTGAACTTTTAAATAATCCCTCACTTCTGCCGCAGATTTACTTATACCGTTTCCGTTGGAAATCAGAATATAGGTTTGCCTGGCTATACTTTTATCTAAAACCCGGCCGACATCTACATATACTTCCAGCGGTATTACTCCTTTTTCAGAAAACCAGGCAATTCTTTCATAAACCATATCATACTGTAATATATACCTTCCCGGCTTATCCGGTGCTTTAATTTTAATATCCACAATTACTTCCTCATTATAAGAGACATTTTCCGGAAGTAATCCTCTATTTCCATCCCAGATAATCATTTCCCCCGTATCTCTGTCTATCCAATGGGTTCCCAAACTTACTCTATACTTATCCCCCCTACACTCCCATAACAAAAAGCCGTCATTTCTCACTTTAACCTGCGCGTTAAATTCCTGTCCCTTATCTACATAAGTCGGAGTAGTACCTCCGTCATTATATTGAGCAGCATAAGAAATATCAACAGATATAAAATTCTCCAGAGGCGGCACCCCTTGAAAAGAAAACCAGGTTACGCCTTCCTGTACCAGATCTATCTGTAAAATATACTCACCAGGTTCAGAAGGAGCAATTACAGTCAGATCAAATACCACTTCACCTCCTATATTCACTCCATCTTCCGATATAATACTTCTCTTGCCATCAAATACTACTACTTCTTTGCTATTGAAATCTATCCAGTGATAACTCAGGTATACCGGATTATCGCCGTTTCTATTCCAGGTTAAAGCTCCGGTATTTTTTACCTTGATTTTTAATTTATATTCGGTTCCCAGAGTCATTGAATCTACTATTTCATCTATCTCTGTATATTCTGCATTATATTTACCTGCAGGCTCCCCGTTTAAAATTCTCTGCCACATAGCTTTTGCCTCGCTGGTATCCGGAATCTGAACGCTAATGGTTCCATCATTTATCCAATCCGGATGGGAAGGAATAATAGCTGTTTCAAAATTTTCGGAATTAAAAGACAGGACTGCTTTTGAATATTTAAGAATAGTTAAAATGTCGAGGTCTGTCCTTGTATTTTCTATCAAAATGTTAAAATAATAAGGGGCGCTGGATAAGTATTTTACATTTAATTTTTGTTTTAATAGCTCCTTAAACAACTGCTGCTGCCTCTGAATTCTGCCGATATCTCCAAGTTCCGTAGACCTGCTTCTTGTGTATGACAAAGCCTGCTCTCCTGTAAGATGATGATTGCCTGCCGAAAAATTAGCACCGCTTTTAGGATCAACTATAGGTCTATCAATTGTAATATCTACTCCTCCCAGCGCATCAATTAAATCTACAAAACCTTCAAAATCAAGGGTTACGTAATGGTTTATTTCTGCTCCCAAAAAAGAACTAATTGTCTTTATCATAAGCTCTTCCCCGCCGTAAGCATAAGCAGCATTTATTTTGTCTTCCCCGTATCCGGGGATTTCTACCAGAGTATCTCTTGGAATTGAAAGAAGACTGCCGGTATTTTCTTTAGGATTTAAATAAATCAGCATTATAATGTCAGCTCTGCCTGCATCATTTTCAGTATTTCTGGTATCCCGGCCCAATATAAGGATGGTAACCGGTTCCTGGGGAGATTCTATGGGAGCAAGTATGCTTTCAATTTCCGTGGTTGTAATTGAATTTATGGTCCTGTTTGCTGAATTAATATAAAAAAAGAAGACGCCCGCACCTACGCCTCCAATAAAAATTATAGAAGATATAACTATTATTATTATTCTTATATATAAAGGTAATTTTCTAAATCCTCTCCTACTTATACTTTTTTTAACCTTTTTTTCTATCTTACTTTTATTTTCTTTCATTCGTTCAAATTTCAACGATAAATTTGTAATGAACCTGTATTTATACCCTCTTTTTAACTAACTTACTTTCTTTATATCTGCACCAAGACTTTTCAGCTTTTCTTCAAAATCTTCATAACCTCTTTTGATATGATATATATCACTTACCTCCGTAGACCCTTCTGCTACAAGTCCCGCCAGTACTATAGCCGCGCCAGCGCGAAGATCGAATGACCTGACCGGAGCTCCTGATAATTTTTCAACACCCTTAATTACAGCGTGATGACCATCAATTTTTATGTTAGCCCCCATTCTATTTAATTCATCTACATACATAAACCTGTTTTCAAATACGTTTTCGGTTACTATAGATACACCGGGAATAGTAGAAAGAAGCACTGTAATTATGGGCTGTAAGTCTGTAGGAAAACCTGGATATGGAAGAGTACTGATATTGGTGGGATTGTATGTACTTTGAGGTTCATCCACTCTTATATTATTTTCATCAATAATAGAAATATTTACGCCAATTTCTTTTAACTTTGAATAAAATACCTGAAGATTTTTCCATTTCGCATTTTCAACTTCTACTTTATTACCACATAAACCTGCCGCTACAATAAAAGTACCCGCTTCAATACTGTCAGGCATAACTTCATACTCTGTCCCTTTGAGACTCTTAACTCCATTAATAACAATACAATCAGTACCCGATCCCTGTATGTCTGCACCCATTGAGTTTAAAAAACAAGCCAGGTCTATTATTTCCGGTTCCCTTGCAGCGTTATTAATGACTGTCTGCCCCCTGGCAAGACAAGCTGCCATCATTATATTTTCGGTAGCTCCCCTGGAAGGAAAATCCATATTCACCATAGTACCGGAAAGCCTCACCCCGGTTTTATTACTCTCAACCTGACAGTTAATATACCCATGCTCGATAGAATATTCTACTCCCATATCTTCAAATCCTTTCAGATGAAGATCAATCTGTCTGGAGCCAATATTACATCCTCCCGGAACAGCAACCTTAACTTTACCAAATTTGCTTAAAAGTGGTCCTGCAACCAGTATTGAAGCCCTCATCTTTCTCACCAGCTCATAAGGTGCTTCATAACTGTCAATACTCTCCGGATTGATTTCGACTGATTTATTTTCTGTATCTACATTCACCCTGGCACCAAGAGTCCTGAGCACTTCTATCATAATATTGACATCCTCAATTTTTGGTACATTCTTTAAGGTGGTTTTACTGTCAGCAAGTATTGATGCAGCTATTAACTTCAATGCAGAATTCTTGGCACCGCTTATTTTAACTTTTCCGGACAGAATCTTTCCGCCATTTATAACAAACTTTTCCATAAAAATAAGAAAAT
>CAZLEB010000026.1:0-14480 GCA_964558475.1 uncultured Actinomycetota bacterium | reverse complement strand
AGACCTGGCGGTTTCTTTATTATATTCGGACTACTCAGGTATTTACCCTATATAGCTATTGGATTGCTGGTTATCACTATAGCGGTATGGATTATATTTGGGATTAAAAAATTCAGATGGGCAAAGATAACAGCTATAGTCTTAACTGTATTAGTGTTGATTACTTGTTCACTGAGTCTTGGAACTTTATTTCTGGGAAGATTTAGAGGAGGAGTTCCGCCGGACGGAGAACAATTTAAAAAGTTTGAAGATAGAGAAAATCAAGGAGTAGAAGAGGGTGCATATAGCAATATAATAGATAATATGGAAATAATAATTTAAAACATAAAAGGTATTTAAATAGAGTTAATAATTGTGTTTGTGGTTGTGATATAATATTTTAAAATTATTAACTCTATTTTTTTTATAATGAAGTGCTACCTTACCGGAAATAACATCTGCAGCCTGAATATAAAAGAAAAACCTCATCAGATATTTATAGCGTATAACTATAAATATAAAAATGTAGAAAAGACCATAGAAGAAGCAATTATCCCTGCTTTAAAAAGACTGAATGTTAAATATAAAATAGCGAAACAGGAAATAAAAACCAAAGATTTCTTCTGTAAGATTTGTGAACTTATACAGCGGTCAAAATATTTTATAGCCAATCTTACCAATCCCACTTTTAATGTAGGACTGGAGCTTGGACTGGCACTGGGATTAAATAAAGAGATAATACTTATAGCCAGCAGACGAACTAAAATTCCTTCCGATCTTGTCAGGCAGGAAGTTATAATCTACAGTAAAGATTTAGAAAAACTAAAAGAAGATTTTATTAAATGCTTTGGAAATATTGTAAAAACAAGTGGTAGAAAAAAAATATTTAAATACTGAAACTGATATGAAAATTGTTTTAATTAAAAGAATACAGGAAACAAAAGATGTTTATTCCTTCATTTTTACATCTAAAAAGCAGGTAATCTGGGAAGCCGGACAGCATATTTTTTTAAAAATACCACATCCAAATCCTGATAATAGAGGAATAATAAGACATTTTACTATTTCTTCTGCGCCATTTGAGAAGAATATTTCAATAACTTCAAGATTTGATATAGAAAAAGGAAGCTCTTTTAAAAAAGCTTTACTAAAATTAAAAACAGGCAGCACCGTGGAGGCATTTAATCTGAGAGGGAACTTTACAATAAAAGATCTAAAGGCAAAGTATTCATTTATTGCAGGGGGAATTGGAATTACACCCTACCGTTCGATTTTACTGGATTTATCAAATAAGAATAATTCGGTGAATATAATTCTGCTATATGGTAATAAAGACCAGAATATTGTATTTAAGGACACTCTTGACGCAATCGAAAGCAAATATAAATGGTTAAAAATTAATTATATCGTTGAACCGCAAATTATAGATGAAGAAATTATAAAAAATAAAGTCCCTGATTTTAAAGAGCGTATTTTTTATATTTCGGGTCCTTTGATTATGGTAAAAATAGTGGAAGAGATTTTATCAAAATTAAATATCGGGAAAAGTAGTATATTAAAAGACTACTTTCCGGGTTATGAATAGAAAATCCAATATTAATCTTTACCAATATTATTCACTTAAATTAGTTTAATCCTGTATAATTCTTGACATTAATAATATAGAGACTAATATCTATGAAAAATTATCAGAGATTAGTACTTTCGGTGCTCTCAGCGCTATTTCTATTCCTGAGCTTCAGAGAACTCGGATTCTTTACATGGTTTTCATTAATTCCATTATTATTTGTTATTTATAAATCAAATCTAAAGCAAGCCCTCACTTTTAGCTTAATATGCGGCATCGGGTTCTTTGCCGGAGTGACCTACTGGATGACCGTACTTCCGGTAAAGTTTACATGGATACTTTTTGTGCCTCTTTTAAGTGTTATTTTCCTGGTCTATGGGACTGCAATCTATTATATATATAAAAAAATAAACCAGCCATATATTAGAATGTTTTTAATACCGGCTGTATGGATAATGGTTGAATTCCTGAGATCTCAGACACTTCTTGCTTTTACCATCGGTATCCTGGGTTATACCCAGCATAATTTTTTACCTCTTATGCAGATTACAAGATTTACCGGTATATATGGAGTTTCCTTTATTGTGATCCTTTTTAATACGGCTATTTTTGAAACCATTATATTTTCTATAAAAAACAGAAAAGCTATATTCAAGTATTTAATTATAAGTATATCCGTTTTATTAATCTTTGTTACTTACGGTATCGTTAGTGTAAATAACAACCTGAACCGTGTTATAAAAAACAAAGGATACGGCGAGATCAAACTGGCAGTTGTACAGCCCAATGTACTATTCGGGCAGAAATATTCCAGGAAGGGAATTGAGGTAATCCCCGAACCATACAGCAATTACAGTTATTTTAAAGAGGGCACTGAACTTGCGGTATTTCCGGAAAGTATGCTGTGGGGGCTTATGGACGAGAGTAAGGATTTTAAAAAATGGGTAAAAGAAATTTTAAAAAAGGAAGATATGTATTTACTCATAGGCCAGTATTCTCATGATGAAGAGTTTAAAGAGTATTATAATTCAGCATTCCTGTACAATTCTAATCTTGAAGTTGCCGGAAGATATGATGAAATACACCCGGTACCTTTCAGCCAGTATATGCCGTATCCGAAAGTTCTTGGGTTTTTAAAATTTCTGGATTTTTCAATAGTTAATCTTATCCCTGGAAATGACTGGAGCCCTATCGAATACCCCGGTAAGGGCAAACTGGCAATAAATATCTGCTACGAGTCGACTCTTCCATCGATAGCAAGAAATATAAGAAATAACGGTGCTGAAGCAATATTTGTTCTATCGGACAACTCCAGTCTTGATGGTAGCATAGCACCATGGAATCATCTGATATTTTCAAAGGTAAGAGCTATTGAAAATGGCTGTTATATGGTTCACTGCGCAAATACCGGAATATCCGCCATAATCTCTCCAGATGGGGAAATGGTAGTAAGATCAGATTTAATGAGTAAAACAGTATTATATGGAAGTATTTACCTGATACCGGAAAAGACTTTTTATTCCAGGTTTGGTGATTTATTAATATTTTTATATCTTGGGATTGTTTTTTCTCTGACTGCTGCTAATTTAATTGTTAAAAGAATTAAAAAAATTAATAATTAGAACAATTTCATTAAATCTTTAAGCAAAATAAATTTCATAAATAATGTTGCATAATATTTAAATTTTATGTATAATATGCAAATTAAATTATTTAAAGGATTCGGTCATGAAAGAAAAAATTAAAATAGGCATTGTTGGAGGTTCCGGGTTTACAGGAATGGAACTGGTAAAGATACTTAACAGGCACAGTTATGTTAAAATTAATTTTGTTACGTCCAGGAAATACAAAGGTTTATCTGTAAATAAAGTATTTCCATCCTTTCAGGATAATAAAGATACAGAATTAATTTTTATTGAGGAACCTAAAAAAAGCGACCTTCAAGAAATTGAGTTAATTTTTACATGTCTTCCGCCTTTGAAGTCAATGGAGTTTTTAAATAAAGTATCGGGTGATTACGAGTTCAAGGTTATAGATTTAGGATCCGATTTCAGGTTGAAAGACCCTGATGAATTTATGTACTGGTATGAATCTCGTCACATAATGAAGGAAAAGCTTTCCGATTTTGTTTATGGTCTTCCGGAGATAAACAAAGAAAAAATAAAAAAAGCCAAATATATTGCTAATCCCGGATGCTATCCTACATCTATTTTACTGGGTCTTGCGCCTGTACTGAAAAGCAAACTTAAAATAATGTATATTAATATTGATTCAAAATCCGGAGTAAGCGGCGCCGGAAGAAAATTAAAAGATGAATATCTTTTTACCAGCCTGGACAATAACTTTTATGCTTATTCTGCTACCGGACACAGGCATACAGGAGAAATCGAGCAGGAGATTGAAAATATTGGTGGTAAGAAAATAAAAGTAAGCTTTACGCCGCATCTTATGGCGGTAAACAGGGGAATCTTTACATCTATCTACTGTGGTCTTAAGGAAGAAATAAAAGAAGATAAAATCTTCGGTTTATTTGAGAATTTTTATAAAAATTCGCCATTTGTAATGTTTAAAGGTACGAACATACCACAGCTTAAAGATGTGGTGGGAACAAATATGTGTCTTTTGGGATTTGGTCTGGATAAAAGGACCGGTACATTAAAAATATTCAGTGTAATTGATAATCTTCTAAAAGGAGCAGCAGGGCAGGCTGTTCAAAATATGAATATAATGATGGATTTTGATGAAAAAGAAGGCCTGGAGTTTAATGGAATATTTTCATAGGCCAATTAATCTAGAAAAATAAAAGAGGTTTAATGTGAACATAGATCACGGTAAAAATAATGAAGATTTTAATATTATTAATAATGGAACAATAACCAGTGTTCCCGGGTTTTATGCTGCCAGCTTTAATTGTGGTCTAAAAGGATCCGGTAAAAAAGATATCTGTATAATATATACACCTGAAGATGCAATCTGCAGCGGAGTTTTTACTACCAATAAATTTCTGGCTGCACCGGTTGTTGTGACCAAAGAGCAGCTTGAAAAAACAAGAAATATTAAGGCCATTGTCATAAACAGTGGTATTGCCAACGCCTGTACCGGAGCACTTGGATACAAAAATGCGATAAAGACTATTGAGGCTGCAGCTAAGTACCTGGGTATTGATAAAGACAGTATAATCGTTTCATCTACAGGGGTGATTGGTAAACAGTTACCAATGGATAAAATAATCAAAGGTATCAAGCATTGTGCGGGCAAATTAAGCAAAACAGGTGGACATAGTGCCGCTGAAGCAATATTAACCACCGATCTGGTTACAAAAGAAATAGCAGTAATTGTTAAGGCTGAAAACGGTAATAATATTATGATCGGAGGTATTGCGAAAGGTTCCGGTATGATAGAGCCGCATATGGCCACACTTTTATCATTTGTAGCTACAAATGTTAACATATCAAAAAAAATGCTTGATGAGATGATTTCAGAAGAAGTTTGCAGCAGTTTTAACAGTATCACTGTTGATGGGTGCCAGAGCACCAATGATATGTTAATAATTATGGCTAATTTAAGTAGCGGTGTTGAGATAAAAAGTAAAAAAGATAAATATTATAAAAAATTTAAAAATGCACTTTCATATGTACTAAAAGTCCTTGCAAAAAAAATAGTTCTTGATGGTGAGGGAGCGACCAAATTGATTGATATAAGGGTAGTAAATGCAAAAAGCAAGGACGATGCAAAAAAACTTGCAATGGGAGTTGCAAACTCGAATTTATTTAAAGCTGCCATGTTTGGTCAGGACCTTAACTGGGGCAGGATAAATGCAGCGCTGGGTTCTGTTGACTGTGATTTTAACCCTGAAAAAATTAACATATATATAAGCGATGTTTTAATAGTAAAAGATGGAGTGGGAATAGAATTTGACAGTACCCATACCAAAAAACTTATGAAAGAAAAAGAAATCAAATTTACAGTAGATCTAAATTACGGTTATGAAGAATTTAATGTTTTAACCACAGATCTATCATTTGATTATATAAAAATTAATGCCTTATACCGGACATGATTATAAATCAGTTTCTGATTATAAATCATTTAATATAAGTAAGGAACTACAAAGGAAATAAATAAAAATGAATGATTTTATAGAAGATAAGGGAGAAGAAGCATCAGAATCATATATGAATAAAGTAGAAGTATTGCTTGAATCACTGCCTTATATAAAGGAATATTATGACAGGATAGTAGTTGTAAAAATTGGCGGAAGCATGGTGGAAGATGACAGCATTATTCAGAGCGCCCTTAATGATCTGATACTTATGAAGTACGTTGGAATAAAAGTGGTCCTAATACACGGGGGAGGCAAACAGATAAACGAACTGGCAAAAATTAAGGGCATAAAACCGCAATTTATAGATGGCTTGAGGGTTACCGATAAGGATTCTATTGAAATCGTAAAGATGGTCCTGATTGGAAATATTAATACAAAAATAGTTTCTTTACTTAACATGCATGGTAATCTCGCCATCGGAATATCGGGTAATGACGGAAGTTTTATAAAGTGTAATAAAAAAGAGTATGAAAAGGATGGGAAAAGCGTGGACTTAGGATTTGTAGGAGAGATTGAGAAAATTAACGCCGGATTTATTAATAATATTTTAGATAAGAGTTATATCCCGGTAATTGCTACCCTGGGTGTAGATGATAAAGGTAATATATATAATATAAATGCGGATACCTGTGCGGCTAAAATTGCAATTTCACTTAATGCAAAGAAAATGATACTTCTTACAGATGTTGATGGAATTATGGAAAGCACTAAGAGCGGGGATAAATTAATATCAAAACTTACCGTAAATCAGTGTCTTGATATGATTAAGTCGGGAAAAATAAAATCCGGAATGATACCAAAGGTAATGGCTTGTATTGACTCATTAAAGTCGGGAGCGGAAAGAACACATATACTTAACGGGACCAAAAAACATTCAATACTTGTAGAAATATTTACAGACAAAGGTATCGGGACAATGATAACCGGTACGGAGGTAAAATAGCATGAACAAAAATATGGAAATATTTGAGATGGGAAATAAATATCTGATGTCCACATACAACCGTCTTCCGGTGGTATTTATAAAGGCCAAAATGCAATATCTCTGGGATTTAGAAGGCAATAAGTATCTGGATTTTATAGCCGGTTACGGATGTTTGAATGTGGGACACAGTAATAAATTTATAGTAAATGCACTCAAAACACAGATTGGTAAAATAATACAGCCTTCCAATGTTTATTATAACCAGCCCCAGGTAATGCTTGCAAAGAAACTATGTGAAATTACCGGATTTGGAGAGAAGGTATTTTTTGCCAACAGCGGTACAGAATCAATTGAAGGTGCTATAAAGCTTGCAAGGAAATATTCAACGGATAATTATAATTCCTCCAGATATGAGGTAATAACCTTTAAGAGGGCTTTCCATGGAAGGACGCTGGGAGCACTTGCTGCTACTGCACAAATGGAAAAGCAAAGGTTATTTGAACCACTCCTTGCAGGATTTAAATATGCTGTATTTAATGATATGAACTCTGTAAGAGATTTAATAAATGAAAAGACCTGCGCTATCCTGTTGGAACCTGTCCAGGGTGAGGGTGGAGTTTATCCTGCAGAAAAAGAATTTATGAAAGATCTAAGGAATATATGTAATGAAAAGAATATGCTCCTTGTCCTGGACGAAATACAGACAGGATTTGGGAGGACCGGAAATATGTTTGCCTATGAGAATTACGGTATTTATCCGGATATACTGGTAGTTGCAAAAAGTCTTGGCGGGGGAATGCCTATAGGAGCTATTATTTCCACGGATAAAATAAGTTCCAGCTTTGGACCAGGGACCCACGGTTCAACATTTGGCGGTAACACTGCATCCTGTACCGCAGGTCTGGCGGTTCTTGATTATTTAATTAAAAATAGACTGGCTGAAAGGTCTGAAAAATTGGGCCAATATTTTATAAAAAAATTAATGCAAATTAAAAAGAAATACCCGGTAGTAAAAGAAATAAGAGGAATGGGTCTTATGATTGGAATGGAATTTAATGAGCCTGTTGCTGAAAAGCTGGTACAGGACGCACTTGATGATAAAATTGTTATTAATAAGGTATCAAGCAGCACATTAAGGTTTCTTCCTGCGCTGATAATAACAAAAGATAATATTGATATACTTATAAAATGGCTGGATATGCGAATAAAGGGGATATAAGATGAAAAAGGATTTTTTAACATTAAAAGATTATTCCAGGGATGAAATTGAGTATATATTTGACCTGTCAGAAAAGATCAAAAAGAATAATAACAAATACAGCAAGGTGCTTGAAGGTAAAAATATAGCCATGCTGTTTGACAAGCATTCCACTAGAACCAGGCTGTCTTTTGAAGCTGGAATAAACCAGTTAGGAGGAAAAGCATTATTTCTTGATTCTAAAAATTTGCAGTTAAGCCGAGGGGAAACCTATAATGACACTGCAAAGATATTTTCCATGTATGTTGACGGTATAATTATACGGACATTCAAACAAAAAACTGTAGAGATTTTTGCAGAATATGGGACCATACCTGTAATAAACGGTCTTACAGATACTTACCACCCTTGCCAGGCACTTTCTGATATGTTTACCTTAAAAGAACTGGGGCTCTTAAATAAAGACCTTAAATTTACTTATATTGGAGATAGCAACAATGTGACTAACAGTCTGATTATTGGATTTTCGAAGATGGGTATTAATATAACAATAGGATCTCCTGATAAATATTCACCCCCGCAGGAAATAATTGATTATGTAAAAAACCTTAAAGAGGGGAGCAAAATTAATGTGGTGCATGATCCAGTTGGTGCAGTAAGTGATGCAGATGTTGTTTATACTGATGTATGGTTTAGCATGGGCGACGAAATAAATGACAGGAAAATATTGGAACTGAATAGTTATCAGGTTAATTCAGAATTACTTGAGAATGCAAAAAAAGGAGTGAAAGTGATGCATTGCCTGCCCGCTCATAGAGGCGAGGAAATTACATCTGAGGTTCTGGATGGTAATAGTTCAATTGTCCTGCAGCAGGCAGAAAATCGCATTCATACTCAGAAGGGACTATTGGTTTATTTATTTGGAAGTTAAATTTAAAAAGAAAGATTTTATAAAAAAATCTAAAAAGTAGATGGTAAAATGAAGAGAATTGAAAGACTTAGAGCAATAAAAGAAATAATAGGCAGTAAAAAAATTTCTTCTCAGGACGAACTATTAAAAGAACTTGGAAAAAGAGGGTATAATGTAACACAATCAACTATTTCAAGAGACTTAAACAGACTGAGGCTTGCAAAGATTAGAAACTACAGGCAGGAGGAATATTATTCTATTGAAAATAGAATGGCAGAGGGAAAAACTTTTGATACGGAAAAATTCAGGTCAAAATTTAAAGAAAACGTAATACTGACTAAAAGAGCCAATAATATAATTGTAATCAAGACTTTTCCGGGCGAAGCCCAGGGAACAGCAGCTATAATTGACGGTATGAATTTTGTAGAAATACTTGGTACGGTGGCGGGAGATGACACTATTATATGTGTTACAGACAGCAACGATAATGCGGAAAAAATACTTAAATTGATGCAAAATCAATTTTAACTGAAATTATTTAAAACCTAAAAATTTTTGACTGTTTATAAATATATGAAAGGACCAGAATAAATGAAAAGTAAAGTAGTTCTAGCCTATTCAGGAGGACTTGATACTTCGATTTCCATAAAATGGATTAAAGATAAATACAATATGGATGTAATTGCGGCGCTCATAGATTGCGGCCAGCCGGGCAATTTGAAAGAAGTTTACCAGAGAGCACTGGATATAGGCGCCGTAAAATCCGTAATAATCGATGCAAAGGATGAATTTATAAATGATTTTATTTTCCCATCGATAAAAGCAAATTTGAAGTATGAAAAAAAATACCCTCTTGCGACAGCATTGGCCAGGCCGCTGATAGTTAAAAAGCTTGTTGAAATAGCTGTAAAAGAGGGAGCAAAAGCGGTCGCTCATGGCTGTACCGCAAAAGGAAACGACCAGGTAAGGTTTGATGTCGGAATCAGAAGCCTTTCACCGGATCTTAAAATTATTTCTCCTCTAAGGGAATGGAGTATTTCGAGGGAAGAATCCATAGAATATGCAAAAAAGCATAATATTAAAATTAACGTAACAAAAAAAGATCTTTACAGCATTGATGAAAACTTATGGGGGAGAAGCATCGAATGCGGTGTTCTTGAGGATCCCTGGAACGAGCCACCTGATGATATTTACAGGTGGACAAAAATAACAAAAAGCAGCGGTGAATCCGAATATATAGAAATAGAATTTAATGACGGTATACCCGTTTCCTTAAATGGTGAAAATATCCCGCCGCTTATGATAATAAATAAATTAAATAAAGCAGCAGGCGCTTACGGAATCGGTAGAATTGATATGGTGGAAAACAGGCTGGTTGGAATAAAATCAAGAGAGATTTATGAATCACCGGCAGCAGAAATAATAATTGAAGCTCATAGGCAGCTGGAATCGTTAGTGTTGGACAGGGAACTTATCCATTATAAATATATTTTAGAAGAAAAACTGGCAGAATTGGTTTATTATGGCCTGTGGTTTACCCCGCTGCGTAAATGCCTTAGTGCATTCATAAATGAGAGCCAGAACTCTGTAACCGGAACTGTAAGAATCAAACTTGAAAAAAAGAATTTCGAAATAGTAGGTAGAAAATCCAGTTATTCATTATATGATATTGGTCTTGCTACTTACGAAAAGGGCGATAAATTCGACCCCAAACATTCGGAAAGTTTTATTAAATTATGGGGTTATCCCTATGAAATATTAGGAAAAAAAGGAAGAATTAATGGAAAATAAAATATGGGAAGGCATGATAGCTAAAAATACAGATAAGGCAGCCCACCGATTTACAATTTCCATAGATATAGATAAAAGTCTTTATCTGTATGATCTTTGCGGAACTGCTGCTCATGTAATAGGGTTAAGCAGGATTGGGATTATTACTGATAATGATCTTAAGAAAATCCTTTATGGGCTGGGAAAAGTTAAAAAAAATATAGAGGAAGGCAATATTGATACAGGCCTTTATGAGGATATTCACAGCCTGGTTGAAAATGAACTGGGTAAAATAATCGGAGATAATGCCATGAAAATTCATACCGGAAGAAGCAGAAATGATCAGATAGTTCTGGATGAGAAACTGTTTATAAAAGATGCTATTATCGATATTCTAAATAAAATCCTGATCTTGAAGAAAAATATAATAAAAATAGCTGAAAGCAAAATAGATGTTATTATTCCGGCATATACCCATATGCAAAGGGCCCAACCGGTTCTGCTTTCGCATTATCTTATGTCGTATTTTCAAAAATTAGACAGGGATACCGAAGGACTATTTTCTAATTTTGAGTCTTGCGACTACCTGCCTCTGGGAGCTGCAGCCTGCACCGGAAGCGGTTATAAGCTGGATATAAAACTGCTTAAAAAGCTTCTTAAATTTAAGGAACTTGATTATAACAGTATGGACATAGTTGGAAACAGGGATTTTATAGTGGATTTTATATATTCCTGCAGTAAGATAATGCTACACCTGAGCAGTTTTTGTGAGGATCTCATCATATATAACACTAGTGAGTTTTCGTTTATTGAAATAGACGATGCTTTTTGCACGGGCAGCAGTATAATGCCGCAGAAAAAGAATCCCGATGTTCTGGAACTGGTGAGGGGTAAAAGTTCCCTGGTTATGGGTAATCTAATGCAGTTAATGGTCCTTTTAAAAGGACTTCCTTCAACATACAACCGGGATCTCCAGGAAGATAAGAAAATACTTTTTAATGCATGTAAGGAAACTTCTGACAGTGTCGAGATATTTTCTAAATTAATTGAAAAAATAAAATTTAACAGTATAAAAATTAAAAATGACCTGGAAAAAGGATTCTTGGAAGCTACCGATATTGCGGACTACCTGGTAAAGAAGGGTGAGGAATTCAGGAAAGCGCATAACACAGTGGGAAAAATTATACGGTTTTGCACAGGTAAAAAAATATCATTTGCGGACTTAAAGCTTAAGGAACTTAAAAAATATTCTCCTTTTTTTGAAAATGACGTTTATAAGTTTGTTGATATCAACTCATGTATATCCAATAAGAAAGTGGACTGCGGTACCGGAAAAGATAAAGTTATTTCAAGTATCGAATCCGCAAAGAAAAAAATAAATATAAATGACCGGAAATTAAAGGATTTAGCAAGTAGAATCCCTGATTTTAAGAAAATAATCGGATATAGAAATAGCTGATACTTCTTTCTTATCTTAAAAATGAATAAAATCATAAGAAAAATAGAGTTAACCGCACCGGCGGGAGGCTGGGATCAGTTTTTAGCAGCTGTTAATGCCGGAGCAGATTCTGTTTATCTTGGATATAAAAAATTCGGGGCCAGGGCTTATGCTGATAATTTTGATATGAATCAATTAAAAAAAGCGGTAAGATTTGGTCACAGTCGCGGTATAAAAATATATTTGACTCTGAATACACTGGTAAAAGATAGTGAAATAAAAGAGGTAATAAATTTTTTAAACGAATATGCCTGTATATGTACTGACGGAGTCATTATCCAGGACTTTTGTATATATAAGATAATAAAGGAACTTTTCAACTGCATGCCTGTACACGCCAGTACCCAGCTTAACATCCATAATGTTTATTCTTTAAAATTACTAAACCTTCTTGGATTTAAAAGAGCCATTCTTGCCAGAGAAATGACACTGGATGAGATAAAAGATTTATGCAGGGAAAAACTGGCAGAAATAGAAATATTCGGGCACGGTTCCCAGTGCTATTCATACTCGGGCAGCTGTTATTTCAGCTCATTTATAGGAGGCAGAAGCGGTAACAGAGGAAGATGCACCCAGCCCTGCAGAATGAAATACAAGCTTCTGGAAAAAAGTATTGATAAATACAGCTATATTATTGCAGATGGAAGTTATATATTCAGTAAAAGTGATTTGTGTCTACTGAATGTTATACCTGAAATTGCGGCAGCTGGAGTCGATGCCTTAAAAATAGAAGGGAGAATGAAATCTCCGGAATACGTGGGAATAGTCACTAAAATTTATAGAAAATATATAGATCTCTATTACAGCAATCCTTCAGACTACAAGGTTGATGAGTATGATTTTTATAAGCTCACCCAGATATTTTCAAGAGAAATGGGAACCGGATACATAAGACAGGAATATCCGGCAGATATCATATCATTAAAAAAATCGGGAAGTATTGGAAATTTTTTAGGCAGAGTCTACGGCTTAGATTATGAAGACAGCAGTAAGAAAAAAATAAAGTCTATTTATTTAAAGAGCAGGTGGAAAATAAATAGCGGTGATATTATTGAAATCTGGACAAAAAAAGGAAGCAGCAGGATAAATGTCAAAAACTTTGAGCTGATAGATGAAAAAGATAAAAAATATAAATATAAAATTACAATAAATAAATTAAGCAGTATTCTGGAGAAGGACAGGGTATTTAAATATTTTGATAAGAAAGTTGATGACGAGGCTAAAGCTTTGTTCAAATATGATTTTAATAAAGAGAGCAAATCCATATTAACTAAGTCAAAAAATAAACACAGCATGATAGATAAGAGCAAAATAGAAAATTATCTAAATAAATTTTTACCAAATCATAACAGGACTATCCCAAAAAAATCTGAACATAAATTAACTCTCTCGGCCTATATATATGATTATAGTTACATGGAGCTTGCTATTAAGAATGGTGCGGGACATATAATTTTTTGCGATTTTAAAAAGCTCGCAGAAAACGGTGGCTTTAAAGAGAGTGAGATTGGATTATTAAAAAAATATAGTGAAAATGAGGATATTAAAATATCTATCGGCACACCATTGATTTTATATGACGGCGATTTCGCATCAGTGAAAAAAAATATTTTAAAACTGGTGGACTGCGGAATTAGAAATTTTAAAGTATCAAACCCGGGAGTTCTGGAATTGCTTCGGGAAATAAAAAGCCGGGACAGATATGATGTTAATATATACCTGAGCTCTAATTTTAATTTAACCAACAGTCTATCTATAACTTTTTTTAATGACCTTATAGATGGATACAATACTCTTAAAGGAATAGAATTTTCTCCGGAATTGAATATGGAAGAAATTTCAAATATATTATCAAACACTTTAAATTTTTGTAAAAATAAACCGGAATTTTCTATTTTCGCGCATGGTTACTTTCAGGTTATGAGTTCCAGGTATAAAATGAAATTTTTAACCGGTAAAACAAACGGAAACAAATTTTATATTGAAGATATCAAAGGTTACAGGTTTCCTGCTTGTTCAGATTACAATGAAAATATGATAATCTTTAATTCAAAAAATATATGCACCTTATATGATCTTGATAAAATAAAGGAAAGCGGAATTGATGGTTTAATTATAGACAGCAGGTTTTATAATGAAAAGAATTTCTATGCAATAATAAGAGGTTACAGAGAAGCAATAGATATACTTTATAGCAAGGGTATTGAAAAATATAAAAGTTTTACTTCCTATCTGCAGAACAATAATCTTTTTAAAAATTATTCAAAAGGACATTTACTGCGCGGAGTAGAATAAAAAAGATAATCTCATACTGAAAATAATATAGGAATTATTTAATTTTTTATTCTATTTCTATTGTGACCGTAGAGCCGTAATCCAGATACTGCTCAGCTTGCGGTATTTGATTTAAAACATTTCCTACAGAGGTGGCGTCAGGAAATATTTCAACTATAAATCCCGGATCTTTGGGTTTAATTATTGCATCTTCTTTGGTCATGCCTGTTCCATCCGGTACTCTTATACCCTGG
>CAZLEB010000025.1:0-15580 GCA_964558475.1 uncultured Actinomycetota bacterium | reverse complement strand
CTTGGCACTGCGCATATATCCGATCTTTCCTTTAGACTAACTTTACTTTTTTTAGTCTTAATATTTACGGTATGCAGACCTCTGGCAGTAGTAGGTATAGGTTTCATCCAGGCTCCGACTACAACAGGCTCACCATTAGTCACTCCACCTTCTACCCCCCCTGCTCTATTGGTCTTTCTATAAAACCCTACACCGCTCTTATAGTAAATCTCATCATGAAAACTTATGCCGGTATCATTAAATACATTAGATCCATCACCAATCTCAACAGCTTTTATAGCAGGAATACTCATAAATGATCTTGCAATCCTGCCGTCAATCCTCCTGTCCCACTGGGAATATGACCCCAGACCAGGAGGTACTCCGGTTGCAATAACTTCGAATTTGCCTCCCACACTATCCCCTTTTTTTTTAGCCTTAATTATTTCTTCCTTCATCTGCAAACTTATAATCTTATCCGGGCATCGTACTTCGGACCTTTCAATTTCTTTTAACATACCGCTGCTTACTTTTATATCTTTACTAAATATTACTTTTCCAATTTGTTTTACATAACTGAATATATTTATCCCCATCTGTTTCAATATAATTTTCGCAAATCCTCCAATACACACTCTTACCACAGTTTCTCTGGCACTGCTTCTTTCTATCACATCTCTTATATCATCCAGTCTGTATTTCAAATAACCCACCAGGTCCGCATGTCCCGGTCTCGGATTTAATATTTTTTCTTCCAAATCCATATCGCAATAAGCAGCCGGACTGGTACCCATTACCTCTTTCCAGTTTTCCCAGTCCTTATTTTCAATAACGAAAGAAATTGGTGAACCAATGCTTTTACCTCTTCTTACGCCGGAAATTATCTCAACAGTATCCTCCTCTATTGACATCCTTTCACCCCTGCCAAAACCCTTCTGTCTCCTGGCAAGTTCGTAATTTAAAAAATCCATATCAATTAAAACTCCGGACGGATAGTCATCTATAATTCCTAAAAGACTTTTACCGTGAGATTCACCGGCTGTTAAGTATCTCAAATATCTTGTCCTCTCTTAATCATATATAATTTCATCCATAAAAATGTTTAATATATCATCACCCTTAAGAAGTACCACAGAATTAGAATTTATTACCTGGACTAAATAACTGTCCGAAAGAGGATCTCCCTCCTTTAGCTTATAGGGGTAATCATTAAGACTTATTTCTGCATATTCTATCCCATCCTTAGTGTAAATACTTTCCAGTTTAAGAACATTCTTTTCCTCTTCTTCTTCATCCTGTAAATAAAATGGCTTGAAGGGATCCCTTGCAGATTCATCTACCAGATTAATTTCACCTTCAATATCATAGCTTTTCTTAATATCTATATCACCTTTACCGATTTCTTTAATTTCCGCCTCATCTATTTCAGTTTCAGGCAACTCAAGGCTTTCCTCTTCACCAATATATGATTCCTTTATAATTCTGTAAACAGAGCATCCAGAGATATAAGGAACCATAACCATACAAGATATGATAACTATAAGAATTACTACCAGTTTCACTATCTTTTTACTTTTATTAATATTATTACTCATTTCCATCACTTAAATCTTATTATATAGCTGAACAGTAATGTAAGCATCCAATTCTTCGTAGTCTTCTTCAGTAGACTGTATTATGATATCTTTGATTATTACTATCCTGGGCATTTTCTCTATTGTTTTAATAAAATTCATTATATTATAATAAGGGCCTGCCAATATTAAATCTGCCTCTATTATGGCAAATTCCGGTTCCTTCTCCTCTACTACCTCAACAGGTATATCCATATAATCTATTGAGTAAATAGTTACATCCGAATACTTTGCAATATCATAAACTTCATTCGTAAAAATACTTATATCATTTTCAGAGGGCAGCTGTAAGCTATATTTCTGATATGCTGCATTTAGCTCATAGTACTCATCTCTTACCAATAATAAATTCTTTAATTCTTCATTAGATGTTTTATTATCTTCTCTTTCCTCTTCTATTTCAGCATTAATTCTAATACTGGAAGATAGGTTGGGAATAATGAATAAGACAATGAGCGCAACACTTGCCAGAAAAATTATTGCTATAAAAAGTATTTTAATTCTATATCCCATATTAAATTAAAAAAATTTTACTATTGATTTAAAGTCTGTAATTCCGTATCCAATACTTCTTCTTCACCTGTCTCCTCTGTTTGTGTCTCTACCTCTACTTTCAAATCTTCAAGATAAGGCCCGATATCCATATATGCACTAATATCGAAAAACAATACCTCAATATTGGACTCTGTAATATAATTCTTACTGATATTATTTATCCAAACTTCACCAATATTTGGCATATTCTTAATCTCTATTATTAATTTTGTTACATCGGTATAATCAACCGCATATCCTGTTGTTTTAAAAAATAATACTTTTGGTATTTCTTCCGGTTTTTCCTTAGCTGCCTCTGAAATAAACTCATAAAAAGGCCCGCTGCTTGCTTCTATATAATTAACATAGGTATTATCAGGTGTTTTTTTACCAAAATCATATAAAAAATCCGACCATAATATTTCTTCTTTCTGCAAGGAGTCTGCAAGTTCGGCTTTGGCATTTACATTTTCCTTAAACTGCTCATAAGCTTCTAATTTAGTTACATAATCATGAAGCTGCATATTTATTCTTTTATAATCATCCAATTTCGGCGTAAGATTGTTATTAGTATCAAATAAAATTATTGAAAAAATAATCAGTACAGCAAACATCACCACAAATAATACTAATATTGTACTGAATATTATACCTCTGACATCCCTTATTTTTTCTTCTTTTGGAAGAAGATTTATAGTTTTCATTTGTTTAAACCCCGCAGTGCCATACCAATAGCCAAAGGATCTAACAGGTAATTCAAATCCTTACCCTTATATTCCAAATTCCTTTCTAGATATTTCAATGAAAAATAATCAGCGATATTTAATAACTCAACCTTATATTCTATTTCCTGTTCTATATATTTATCAATATTCTTAATATATTCACCGGTTAAAATTATTTTTCCTATTTTATATTTCGAGTTTTCCTGCAAAAAGTGCTCTATTGATAATTTAATCTCTTCTATTAAATGATCTGCAGTATCTTTCATAATTTCAATTATATCTTTACTATCAACAGTGCTTTCAATATTATTCTTAATTAATTTTTTATCATCTTTTTCTCTGGATTTAACTGAAGAATCTTTGGTATCTTCTTTTTTAACTTCTTCCTTCACGGTCTTTTTAATAAACAAGGATTTAAAATCAAATTTAGAAATTATTTCTTCACAATACTTATTATCTTTTTTTACCTCTTTATAAATCCTATCAATAAAACTCGTTATAGAGGTTGAAGTAAATCTTGGATATTTTAAGTCATTATTCTGAATCATCTCAATAATAGACATCTCACGTCCAAGGTATACGGCACAAAAAGTGTCTGGTTTTTTTATTTTTATATTTTTTTCAACACTACTTATATAATTTATGGTTCTATAGAGGGCAAAGCAGTTTAAGTCGATTGCCTGTGCAAGAAGTCCGGCGTTCTTAAAGCTTTTAACCACGTCGTCGATCATACTTTTAAGAGTACCGACAAGCATCAGCTTCGAAAAGTTTTCTTCCTTTTCTACAACATAATAGTCATAAATGATATTATTTTTAGGTATGGGAATAAAATCATTAATCTGATAATTGATAGAATTTCTTATCTCTGTATCGTCTACAACCGGTATTTTCACTTCTTTTGCAATCACTTTTTGATTGGCAATCCCAATAAATACTTTTCTGTCAGACAACTTGTATTTTCTCCATATGTCCTTTAAGCTGCCGGCTACAATTGTTGAATCCTGTATTTCCCCTTTTACAATGGAGTTGGACGGCGCTTCGTATCTTATCATCTTTCTTATAATAAAACTTTTTCCTGATTTTAACAGTTCAACAACATATATTCTGTAAGAACTTAAATTTATTCCGACTGCTAGCATAAGAATCACTCTCTTTTAACCAAAATTTTTTGGTAAAAAACTTATATACCATTTTAAAATATTATAACCCCAAAATAAAGAGATAATACTCCCCAGAGATATAAATGGTCCGAATGGTATCGCCTGCTTTAATCTTCTTCTTTTTATGATTACAAGGGATATGCCATATATTGAACCTGTTAAAAACCCTAAGAATAAGGCCGCTATTACATCTTTTACCAGAAAAGCCCCTATCATCAAGCTTAATTTGACATCACCCATTCCCATACCTCTGGGATATATAAGATGAATTATAAGCATAAATAAAAAGGCACCTGCGCAGTATGCCAGAGGCATCCACCAGTATCTTAAATCAGATGCAATATTTATAATCAGCCCTACCAGAGTAAAGGGCAGGACTATCACATTGGGAATTATTTTAAAATCTATATCAATAAATGATATTACTATAAGTACACTGCATAAAAGTATTCCTGCAATAGTTTTTACAGTTAATCCAAAAAAGATATAATTGGCAAGAAATAATATACCAGTTATTATCTCTATCAGCAGGCTGGTCAGCGGTATCTTATTTTTACAATATCTGCATTTTCCCCTAAGTATAATAAAGGACAGTAGAGGGATGTTATCATAGAAAGGAATTTTCTTCTTACAATTTGGACAAAAAGATGCGGGTTTTACGATAGATAATTTCCGAGGAAGCCTATATGCAACCACACCTAAAAAACTTCCTACAGCTAATCCTGATATGAAAAATATTATATAAAAAGCTACTTCTATTATTTCCATTTTAATTATTGCTTATTTGCTACTAATTTTATTTTCCGGAATTGCCAGGTTTTTTTCTATTGTATTACTATGTTTATTATAATTGAATTATAATTTTAAAAATGTTTATTATATAAATACTTTATTATTTTAACAATATATATGTGTAAATAAATATTTATATTTTTGAATAATAACACGGTTAGTCTTATTAGTCAAAAATTTAAAAATTAGCTTAAAAAATTGGCCTAAGTATAGATAAGGGGTAGATTTTGACTACCCCTTATCTATACTTTAACTTCTATATAATTTTCCTGTTATGAATCCTTACTATTATTCCTGCAGTTGTCCATCCTGTATTACTATATCAGGATCAGCACTGGCGCATGTCAATGTATAACTTGTACTACTTATAAATGCATAAGCATATGCATCTGTACCCCATGGATCTTCATCCGGTACATTCGCCATATAGCCACCTGTTTCCAGATCTGTGTCCCATGTAGCTTCAGCAGGATATGTTTCTAGATCTGACTGGTATACTTCTAGTGCTGTAGCTATATTTTTCATCTCGCTCTGCGCTGCAGCTACCCTGGCCCTGTTTCTTAATGCCATATAACTTGGTATGGCAATACCTGTAAGAACTGCCAGTATGATAATTACTACCATAAGTTCTACCAATGTAAAACCTTTTTCCTTTCTGTATAGATTTCTACACAGCCACTTCATTTTTTACCTCCTTTATTTAACAAAAATTTAATTTTATTATTGTACATTATTATATTATACCCATAATTAAAATATTTAGACATATATTTATTATTACTTTTTAAGTTAATTATATTTATATAGTGGATTAAGTATATAATAAATTATTATAAATTACAATAAAAAATTATAAATTTCTTAAAAATAATAAAATACTTCTTTATTTAATTTATCAACAACTGTATTTTAACTATTATAACTAAATTATTACAATTATTTGGATTTAATATATTTGAATAAAGAAAGTGATTTTGGGGGAAATTTTATTTTAACTGCCTGCGTAGTACCCTTTTAATTTTCTAATGCTCTCCTTTAAATTTCTGGATACAGATTTTTGTGAGATACCGATTTTTTTACCAATCTCCTTCTGGCTGAAACCTAAAAAATAACTTAAGATCAGTATTCTTTTATTCAAGCCGCGAAGTTTGTCTATAGCATCCCATAATAAGATTTTGTCCTCCATTACAAGGTCAAAACTTTTATATTCCTTCGATCTAATCAGACTTTTATCATAACTGTCGCCATTACCTGAAATATTTTTTCCGTTTTCATCAATTGGTTTAAAATCATAAAGAGCAGCTTCTTTTGCTTTTAAAAACTCGTTAACGCCTTCTATGGAAACATTCATTCCGGCCGATATTTCTCCTATTGTAGGGTACCGGTTATTATCTATTTCAAAATTTTTTATAAAACTATTAAATATTTTATTTAATTCCCATAACCACCTGGGGTTCCTCACTAGTCTGCCGTCCCTTACGAAATGTAATATCTCCCCTTTTATGCAGTGGACAGCGTAAGTGGAAAATTTACTGCTTATTTTCGGATTAAACCTATTTATTGCCACAACCAGGCCGGTGAAAGCAACCTGTTGTATATCCTTTTTCTCCCCTTTACTGCTCCTGAATTTTCCTGCAATTTTATAAGCAAGTTTCCAGGTCTTTTTAATTATTAAATTTAGCGCATCTGAACTATTACAGCTCTTATAAATCTTTATAAGTTCTTCTACCGGTAAATCTCTTAATTTTATTATGTCATAATTTTTATATTTAGAATCATTCATAATTAAAATAGAAAAAACATTTATTTATTTTAGATTTACATATTCTGATATATATTGAACATCGGAAGATACATTGACAATACAATTCCACCTACGAGTAATGCTACAAATAAAAGCATTATCGGTTCCAGTATGGTAACCAACATGTCTATGGAATTCGATACTTCTTTATCATAAAAATCAGCAATTTTTGCAGAAATATCATCAAGGGTACCGGTTCTTTCCCCAACCGCTATCATTTGTATCATCATAGGTGGAAATACTTCCATTCTTGACATCGGATCCGAAATATTCTCTCCTTCCCTTATACCTTTTCTAATCTTTTCAAGCGCATCACTAATCAATACATTATCGGCAACTCCTTTTGCAATTTCTAAAGAATTTAATATTGGGACACCGGTGGCCAGCAATATTCCAAAATGTCTGCTGAACCTCGCTAGGGCCATCTTTTTGAAAAGATCTCCTAATTTAGGGATATGTATTTTTATTCTATCCATAAGATATCTTCCCCTTGTGCTTCTTACAAATCTTTTAAATAAATATCTTCCCCCGAATACTACTGCAGCTAAAATAATGTAAAAATAAATTTTCTTAAACAAATCACCGATAGATATTACTACCTGGGTAAGAACAGGTAATGTTGCCCCAAGCTCATCATATATACCTTTAAAAGTAGGGACCAGAAATAATATTATTACAAATGTTATGACCACGGCAAAAGCTAAGACAAACTTTGGATAAGCAGTTTTGCTTTTTACCTTTGACCTTATTTCTTCTTCCTTTTCCAGAAAATCGCCAAGATCATTCATAGTTCTATCCAGCACACCTCCTGCTTCACCTGCCCTGACTAAATTTACATATAATCTATTAAAAACACTAGTATGTCTCTCCATTGATTCCGAAAGAGAATGTCCCGATTCCACATACATCCTGATTTCGGAAATTACAGTCTTAAATTTTGGATTTGTTGTCTGTTTTTCCAATACTATAAGAGATTCCAGCAAAGACATCCCTGAAGAAATTAAAGTTGAAAACTGCCTGGTAAAGACAACCATTTCTCTGGCTTTGATACGGTTAAAAATACTAAAACTCAATGTTTTATTTTTAATTTTGATTTTGTCTTCCTTAAATTTATTGATATTAACAATAAAATAACCCATATCCTTTAATTTAGTTGCAACTAAATCCTGGGTATCGCCATCAATTGAGCCTTCTACTACATCACCTTTTAAACTTCTGACCATATAATTATATGTTGCCATAATTACTAACCCCTATATTTATTAATTCTAATCATTTATAAATAATCCTTAATCATGAAGCATTCTTTTTACTTCATCTGTATTATGTGCCTTTTCCAACGCTGTTTCTTCGGTAATCTTGCCGGACTTATAGAGATTAACAAGTGACATATCCATAGTCATCATCCCTCTTCTGCCGCTGGCCTGTATTGCCGAATAAATCTGATGCACTTTCACTTCTCTAATCATATTTTTTATTGCAGTGGTTACAAACATTAATTCAATCGCAGGCACCCTTCCGTCTTTATCCTTATTAGGTATTAATTGCTGCACCAGAACCGCCTTTAAAGTTCCCGCCAATTGAGCCCTTACCTGCTTTTGTTGATGAGTCGGAAATACATCTATAACTCTATCAATTGTCTGCGGTGCATCCTGGGTGTGGAGTGTTGAGAAAACCAGATGACCGGTTTCAGCTGCAGTTAATGTATTTGATATTGTCTCCAGATCTCTCATTTCCCCTACCATTATAACATCAGGGTCCTCTCTTAAAATGAACTTAAGAGCAGCCCCAAATGAGTAAGTATCGGTTAATATCTCTCTCTGGGATATAATACTTTTTTTATGTGTAAATAAATATTCTATAGGATCTTCTATAGTTATAATATTTTCAGACCTATTTCTATTAATCATATCTATTATAGCAGCCAGTGTAGTCGATTTGCCGCATCCGGTAGGACCTGTTACCAGGACAAGTCCCCTGGGATAATTAGCAAACTCTTCAACTTGCTTTGGTAAGCCCAGTTCCTCAATACTGGGTATTTCCCTTGAAATGAATCTAAAAGCAGCAGCCAGGGTATTTCTCTGATAGTAATAACTGCATCTAAATCTTCCATGACCGGTTAACGTATATGAAAAATCAACTGTTAGCTGTTCCTTGAGCCTTTTTCTTTGCTCTTCGTTTAATATTGCAACTAAAATTTTTTCTGATATTTCTGGTGTAATTTCTCCAAATTTTTCTAACTTTACCAGTCTACCATGGATCCTGAACACAGGAGGAAGGATACACACAATATGCACATCTGATGCTTTTTTATTTATAGCTTCGAATAAAATATCACCAATATTCATCTTTTCCCCATTTATTTAATTGTTATTTATTTTTTTCCTATATCGCCTAAAACCATCTTTTTTATATAATCTGTCTCCGGTAATATACCAAACCATACTTTAAAAGATAATGCTGCCTGGTTTATCAGTAAATCCAATCCATTTATAACCGTTGCTCCTTCTTTTTTTGCCTTCTTTAAAAATCGGGTCTCTACTGGTTTATAAACCATATCAAAAATAAATTTCCCTCCAAGATTCCATCTGTCAGGTACAGGCAGCATATCTTTATTGGACTCAATGCCCATTCCAACAGGAGTGCAATTTACAATCAAATCAATATTATCTATTTTTTCGTTTATTTCATTAATACCGGTTAAAATTTCTATTCTTTCACTTCCTACAGCTTTAAAATCATTTATTATATCGGTTATTTTTTCTCTCGTCCTGTTATACACAAATATCTTTTTAATTTTCTTCAGAAGTATCCCATAGATGGTGCTCCTTGCGGCACCACCTGCTCCTATAACCAGACACTTGCTACCTGCCCATTCGAATTTTTTCCCGTCCAGTGATTTTAAAAAGCCCTGGGTATCGGTATTAAAGCCCTCTGAAGTCCCTTCCTTCTGGTTAAACCTTACTGTATTTACAGATTTTATAGTCAAAGATGTTCTGTCCGGCCTGTCAACTAATTTGAACACTTCCTCCTTATATGGCATAGTTACATTTAATCCTATAAAACCTAATTTTTTTGCTCCATTTAATGCTTCCCCAAGATTTTCCAGCTTTGGTTCAAATGCCAGATAAACTGCATCTTTGGAATATTTGCTGATAAAATAATTCTGAATTCTAGGGGATAAGCTGTGCCTTACGGGATTACCTATAAGAGCTATTATTCTTGTACTGGAACTAATCATTTTATTTATATTTAATTGCTATTATTAATTCTTATAATATTGCTTCTAAAATTTGATCTCGAATATATTATATTTTTTACTACCTTTAATTTCTTCTATTTTAACATCCGTTACCACTGAGAATGATGGACCTTTTTTTACTTCATCTATAAATTGCCTTAGATCCTCTTCCTCTCCCTGGCAAACTACTTCCACCTTTCTATCAAAAGTATTTTTTACATAACCATTAACACCGTATTTACCGGCAATAGCTTCCACAAAATACCTAAAACCTACACCCTGAACTCTACCTGACAGCAATAACCTGTAAGTTTTAATATTTTCAACCATATATCTTTTAAATTAATTATTATAATAATACTAAAAATTTTTTATATTTTCAACTATATAAACTTTTATAACTTTTATTATATTTTAACCCATTTAACTTTTAATTCTGAAAATTGAAAACGGGCTTACTTTACCCAGGTCACATATAACAACTTTCTCGTTGGGATTTGCACACCCGGTTTCGGTATTATTTGATAACGATACTATTTTTCCTATAATAAATTTTTTAGGACTGGTATATGGCTGTAGTATATCCATCACCTCTTTGGTTCTAAACTGATTCTTTACATTTATGATGGGACCATTATATTTATCACTGAAATCATGGTATAAACCCACGAACCTGTACTTTTTGATATAACCTACATTATCGTTATTTTCAAGCTCTTCCCTATCTTTTAAAAACATAAAACCTTGAGTAAAATTTCGGTGGGAACATTTATCAAGCTCGTCAGTTAAATATGATATCTTTTTATCTGTAAAATCATCTTGCTTTATATAATCCAGCGCTTTCCTGTAGACCCAGGTAGTTATACTTACGTAATTTTCAGTCTTCATTCTTCCTTCTATCTTAAAAGCATCTACGCCCATATCTGACAGCAATTTTAATTTACCAAGCAGACATAGATCTCTTGAGTTATATATATAGGTTCCCCTGCTGTCCTGCTCCACCGGAAAAAATAAGTTTTCTCTTTCCTCTTCCATCAAATAATACTTCCACCTGCAGCTGTGCGCACACTCTCCTCTATTGGCATCACGGCCGGTCATATATCTGCTTAACATGCATCTTCCGGAATAAGATATGCATAGTGCCCCATGAATAAATATCTCTATCTCAATATTTGTATTCTTTATAATATCTTTTAAGTCAGAGTATTTTACCTCTCTTGCCAGATTTACCCTGCACGCCCCGAGT
The DNA here is from genome assembly GCA_964558475.1 of uncultured Actinomycetota bacterium. Classification (GTDB taxonomy): domain Bacteria; phylum Actinomycetota; class Humimicrobiia; order Humimicrobiales; family Humimicrobiaceae; genus Hydromicrobium. The sequence goes on along the minus strand of CAZLEB010000025.1, from coordinate 4,465 downwards.
TTCTCAAAAAAATTTATACCCGGATGATTATTTATATTAGTCTGTGTGCTTATGTGTATTTTTCTTCCAGGCAAAATCTCTTTTATCAGTTCCAGAGCACCAAAATCGGATACTATAATTCCGTCAAGACTTATATTTTTTAATTTGTTTAAATACTTCCTGAATCCTGTCAGTTCATGCTCATATACTATTGAATTAAGGGTAAGATAAACTTTTACCCCGTGTTCATGAGCATAGTCAGCACCTTCTTCCAATTCTTTAAGGGTGAAATTTCCTCTGATACTTCTTAAATTAAATTCTTTCCCGCCTACATAAACAGCATCTGCGCCGTAACTGACCGCATATTTTAAAATATTTAGGTTATTAGCAGGCACTAAAAGTTCAGGTATTTTTTTATCTTTTAACATTATTCATTAGAATTATTTTTTAAAAACTTTGAAATTGATATACCGTCACCTATATCATAAAAATAACTACTGAAACCACGAGAATTAGTCACATAACTTATATATTCCTTAATCCCGTTTACACTTTTTAAATCATGTTTACTGATTTCCTTTTTAAATATTTTATCACCATAAAATATATTATCCGCAACTACTATTGCTCCTGACTTTAACTTATTTTCTACAGCCTTTATATAGAGGGGATACTCATATTTTGCCGCATCGATAAATACAAGATCAAATTTATCCTTAAGATCCATGATTATCTTTAAGGCGTTACCGCCTAAAAACTGCAATTTTTTTTCCGGAAATTGACTTCTGATAAACTTTTCAGCTTTTTTTATCCTATCCTGGTTTAAATCTATTCCTGTATAATTTCCCTCTTCTAAATTTTTCACCAGAAAATAAGATGAAAATCCGATCCCGCATCCAATCTCCAGTATATTCTTTGGGCTTTTTATGGTACAGACTACTTCAAGAAACCTTCCTGTGATTCTATCTATTACCGGTATCTTTTTGACTCTTGCATTTTTGCTGATATGGTCGAGCATCGCTTTTTCTTCAAGGTAGGACTGCAACTTATTAATTTGCATTATTTCTGTTTTTTTCATGTTCTTCCAGCGTGGAGGCAAATGAATGAGTATGTTTTTCACTATCAGTTACCACAAAATACAGATAGTCGGCATCTGCGGGATTTAATGCAGCCTCAATTGATGCCAGACCCGGGTTACAGATAGGAGTCGGCGGAAGACCGGCATACATATAAGTATTATATGGTGAATCAAGTTCTTTGTCTTCATTGGTCAGGCCCTCTTCCCATTTATCTAAAAAATAGCTTAAAGTAGCATCTATATCTAACTTCATGTCTATATCCAGCCTGTTGTGAATAACTGCTGAAATTAAAGTTCTTTCTTCAGGGACATAAGCCTCTCTCTCGATCAGAGAGGCAATTTTCAGTATATCATAGTGGGATAAACCTTTATTTTCTGCAAACGAGTAGTCCAGACTTCCAGTTTCTAGCTGATATTGGGCAAGCATCATTTCAATTATATTTATGGCAGAGTAATCTATTGTTATTTCATAGGTTTTTGGAAATAAAAATCCTTCCAGGCTGGAGGCATCCTCCAGATAATCGTAATTATAACTATCAATATCTGCAGCCTGTTCCAGATCACTATATTCTATAAAAGGTATTTCTCCTGATATCTTTTCTATTATCTCTTTTAAGGTATAACCCTCCGGAATTGTAAATTTATAAGTCACCACTGTTGGGCCTGCTGTTATTTCACTTAAAACCTCTTCATACTCTGAATTTGTCTCCATTACATAAATACCAGGTATTAAACTTCCTTCCTTACCTCTCTGCTCTACAAACAACCTGAAAAGGAAGGCGTTGTCTATTATCCCTTTTTCCTCCAGCAAGCTTGCAGCCTCTTTTAAGGTCATCCCTTCTTTTATTTCAAACTCAACTTCAGCTCCTACCGTAACTTCTTCCTTTTCCGCCTCTTTTAAAAGACTGCAGGAAATTAAAAAAAATAAAATTAGAGATATAATTACCAGCAGAATTATTAAATTTACTTTATTTACAAGTTTATTATTTAATATTTTCAACTTTTTTTCTCCTGTTTAAATAATCGCTAAGAATTATACTCGCCGAAAATTTATCAATTTCCCTTTTCTTAGAATATTTCCCGGAAAGTTTTAATGGAATTTTTGTGGTATACCTCTCATCAATGTAATCAATTTCAACATTTAAATTTCCAACTACACTGTTTACAAAATCAATAACCTTCTTTGCCTGAATGCCAACTTCCCCTCTCAAGGTATACGGCATTCCCACCACTATTTTTTTGATATTATTTTTTTCTACAATTTCTTTTAACTTATCATTTACTTTTTCATCATTACTGATTACTTCAAGCGGAGTAGATATAATCTCCAGTTTATCTGAAATTGCTGCCCCTATTCTTTTATCTCCAATATCCAATCCCAGGATTCTCATTTTTCCTTTTTTAACATGCCTAAAACTCTAGCTTTTACAAAATCAATGGCACTATCTAAAGAGCTGGCATCTGAACCTCCTAATTGTGCAAAGTAAGGCTTGCCCCCGCCTCCGCCTTTTAATTTTTCACTGACTTCTCTGGCAATCTTCCCGCAATCTATTCCTTTCTTTACAAGATCCTCCGTAGCCTGCAGTATCATAACCGGTTTGTTATTTAAAATATTTCCAAAAACAATAAATGTACTTGTTCCTTTAAAGTAATCTTTAATCTCATCGCCTATTATCCCCATATTATTAATTTCCATATTTTGCACCAGTTCAGACTTTGAAAAATTAAAATCAATTATTTTTAAACTACCGCCCGTGGAGCTTTGTTTAAATTTATCAAGTATTTCTTTTTTAGCAATTTTTACCTGCAGCAATGCCAGTTCCTCTTCCTTTTTCTTTATACTGTTTTTAACCTCTTTTAAGATATCCAGTACCCTGCTATCTTCCACTTCCAGACTGGCGGAAATCTTATTTAATATTCTTTCCTTTTCTTCCTGATAATTATATGCGTACATACCTGTTACTGCCTCGATTCTTCTTAAATTGGCACCTATACTGGTTTCGGTTATAATTTTAAATAAACCTATATCTCCTGTCCTGCTGACGTGAATGCCCCCGCAGAGTTCTCTACTGTAATTATTTATTTCCACAACTCTTACAAACTTACCATACTTTTCATCAAACAGGGCTGTGGTTCCTATTTCCTCTGCAAATTCTCTTGTGGTCTCAAAACATCTAACAGAGTCATTATTCTGTATTTTTTCATTTATCATTCTTTCTACTTTTTTTATATTTTCTTCGGAAGGTGCATTATAGATAGAATAATCAAACCTGAACCTGTCCTCTCCCACAAAAGAACCGGCTTGTTTTATTTCATTGCCAAATACGTTCCTCAATGCCCAATGAAGAAGATGAGTTGCAGTATGGTTTTTACTTATATTCTTTCTGTGACTTGAGTCTACTTCTGCGCTTATCTCATCACCTACTTTTAGTTCGCCTTTTCTAACACTCCCCTTATGAGTATAAATACCTTCAACCGGGATATTGCAGTCATCAACAATAAAGATATTGTCATTTTTTCTGATAATTCCTTTGTCTCCAATCTGGCCACCTTTTTCTCCATAAAAGGGGGTTTCCTTTAAGATTATTTCCCCTTTTTCTCCCTGCAATAATTTTGATGCCAATTCCTTGTTGCCATTTTTATCAATTCTTATGATATTTTCAATTATTGTCTTTGATTCATTCTTCTGATAACCAATAAACTCCACTTCCAGATTCTTGCCTATTTTTCTGTATAGATCCAGATTTTTATCTATTCTTTTGTCAAATAAGACTTTTTTCCTGGATTTCTCAGTATGCTCCCCTAAATACCCGTAAAACTTCCCCATGTCAAGTTTAAGGCCGTTTTCACCTAATATCTCTTCAGTCAGTTCGACAGGAAAACCAAATGTATCATACAATCTAAAAGCGTCTTCCGGATCAAGATATTCTTTATTCTCCCTTTTGATACTGCTAATTTTCTGTGTTAAAAGCTTACTTCCTTCCTTTAATGTTTTAGTGAACCTTTTTTCTTCATCGCTTACCAATTTAAATGAAAACTTTTTCTTTTCTAAAAGTTCGGGATATATTTTTGAATATTCACTAATGACTGACTGGCCAATATCGTTTAGAAAAAAATCTTCGATTCCTATTAATTTACCAAATCTTATGGCTCTTCTGATTATTCTTCTTAGTATATAGCCTCTTCCTTCGTTTGAGGGTACCACGCCGTCGGAAATTAAAAAGTAGATCGCCCTGGCATGGTCGGCTATTATTCTTGTACTTTTATTAAATTCCGGATTATGTTTTTTACTGTTTTCCGAGTAGTTCTTTTTCACTGATATCTCTTCTATTTTTTTTATTACATTCTTAAATAAGGATGTTTTAAAAACAGATGGATTCCCTTCTAAAGCTGCCGTTATTCGCTCCA
>CAZLEB010000024.1:0-15604 GCA_964558475.1 uncultured Actinomycetota bacterium | reverse complement strand
ATAGTATCTCCATCAAACATGGTATGAGCGGGACTTATAGTCCGGGCATAACCATCCTGAGCCATCATCGCCACCTTAGTTGCTCCGGATTTGGTTAGGGCTGCATTGGTAGCTACTACCCCTATAGTGGTATTTTTAGAAAAATTGCTTTCGCTTCTTTGAGGAAAATTTCTCAAGAAAGACATGGTGTTAGCAAATTCTTTTTTGTCTTCACTTAAAACCCCGGCAATAATCTTTCCGCTTTCCGGGTCAACTACATCTCCAAAACAGTTTACTGCCACTATTGCCCCTACGATTAGTTCTTGAGACTTAAAACTAGCGGTACCCAGGCCGCTCTTCATACAGCGAAGTCCGCCAAATATTTTCCCTACCGTTGCCCCGGTTCCGGCTCCAACATTACCCTGCATAACCTCCTCTTCGCTGGCCTTAAGACAGGCGTCATAACCCATCCTGGCATCAGGTCTTATCCTGTAATCACCTACTGCAAGGTCAAAGAGGACTGCCCCGGGGACAATAGGAACCTTGGTTAGCACCACATCAAAACCTATTCCTTTTTCTTCCAAATACTTCATCACTCCTGAGGCTCCATCCAATCCAAAGGCGCTGCCTCCACCAAGATAAATAGCGTGGGCTTTATCTACCAGATTTACCGGATTTAAAAGGTCCGTCTCCCGCGTACCCGGAGCGCCTCCCCGCGCATCAACTCCTGTTGTTGCTCCCTTTTCACAGATAATCACCGTACAGCCAGTCCCAGCTTTTAAATCCTGACTGTGTCCTACTTTTATCCCCGGCACATCTATAATGGCATCCTTTAAAACTCTCGAGCTTTCCTTACCATTCATCTCTCTTGCTCCTTGCCTTTAAAATTTTCTTATCTGAAGCTCCTACCTAATCCCTTTGTTAAATTATAACTTTAATTTCATTTGTTCCTCTCCTTATATTATCTTTATAAGTTTATTGGTAATTAATATGCTAAATACGTAAAAGATCCACATTTTTTGGTAAATTCAGTATAAAAACTTCTAATAATTCAATCAGTTGTTCTATATCTCTTAAATGGCAGCTTTCCAGAGGGGTGTGCGTATATCTTGCTGGGAAGCCTATCTCTATCGAGGGAATCCCTCTGTTCTCGAGTTGCAAAAAAGAAGCATCGGTCAAGCCTCCATAAAAAACATTCCTCTGTACTTGAATGTCTGCTTTATTTGAAGCTTTTTCAAATAAATTTAGTAATTTTGGGTTAGGTATAACACCTCCCAGCGTCCCCCTGCCATGAAAACTGTAAGTATTAATCACCGGTCCTCCCCCAAGCTTTACATCTGTTTTATCGAGGTCAGGTGTATCGCAAGATACCGCTACATCTATAGCTATAGCAAAGTCAGGGTTTATTGCCCGGGCAGCAGGTAATACTCCCCTTAAATTATATTCCTCCTGCACTGAACCTACCAGATATATTTCCGGGGAATATTCTTTATTTAAAAGTCTTTCCATAAGGCAAAGCAGAACCAGGCAGCCTCCCCGGTTATCAATAGCAGGGGAAAAAACAATAGAACCATTTCGAATAAAATCTCGGGCGTAAGTAATTGGACTACCCACATTAACCCCTAAAGAGAGAACTTCTTGAGAGCTGGAACAGCCTATATCGATATACAGTTCCTCGATGGGTATTACCTTATATCTTTCACTGACAGCGGTAAGATGGTGGGATTTGCTGCCGACAATTCCTTCGATAAAATTACCTTTCTCCGCTCTCACCAGCACTTTACAGCCTAACAGTATCTTTTCGGGGATGCCCCCAATTTTCTCTACTCTTAGAAAACCATGGGAACTGATTTTACGTACAATCATTCCCACTTCGTCCATATGAGCTATTATCATAATTTTTGACCCCTTAGAAGGTGCCCCAAAACTGGCTATGACATTCCCCAATGAATCGACTTCTGCTTTAATTCCGTATGCCTTTGTTTTTTCATACATATATTTAATCATCGGTTCTTCAAAACCGGAAGGGCTGGAAATAGCGGTTAATTCTCTAAGTTGATCCTCTAATCTTTGAAATTTATTCATAATTAATTTCCTCAATTTTTATTTATTTATAAAGATTTTATCTTTTAGAAATGGCTACCAACTTGTGAGATACCTTAGATGTTGCTCGATACAGCTCTTTATAAAGCTTAAAATATTCACCATACAGAGAACTATTTTTCTCTACAGGAATTATTTTTTTATCCCATTCAATCCAACTTAAAATATCATCCAATGATTTATTATATCCAATACCCAAGCCTGCTAAAAAAGCATCACCATAACAAGCCCCTAAAGTTATTTTAGGGACTAACTGATCTAACTTTGTAACATCACTTACAATCTGTAATAAGACCGCACTGTTGGTTCCTCCCCCGATAGCTACCGCTCTTCTTACCGGCAGACCCGCTCTCTCTATGTTCTCTATATTATCCCTAATACCATAGGCTATTGCTTCTAAAATTGCCCTGAAGATATGTCCCTTTTTATGGAATAGGCTTAATCCGGCTAAGGCTCCTCGGGCATTAGGGTCATTTATCGGCGTCCTTTCTCCGCTAAAATAGGGTAAAAGCAAAAGCCCCTCAGATCCCAATGGAATTTCCTCAGCCAATCTATCTAATAACTGGAATGAACAACCGTCTAATAGATCACTAAACCAGGACATTATTGCCCCCGAAGTAGACATACCAGCGGCGATTGCATACTGTTCTGGTTGTAAAAATATAGTAGGCCATATATTTCTGTCCGCTTTAGCAAACTTATCAGTTATCTCTATAAAGAATGAACTGGTCCCATACATGATCATTAAGTCACCGTTTTGTACTACTCCGGAACTTATAGCTTCTGACGCTGCATCTGATGTACCGGCAATGACTTTTGTACCCTCTTTCAATCCTGTTTCTTTAGCAGCTTCTCCGGTAATCTCACCAACTATGTCGGTAGTCCAGGTTATTTCGGGTAATAAGTCGAGGGGAGCATCCGGCCAAAGAGCGTCTGTCCATTCTTTTTTCCTGCAATCAAAGAGGGGATTAAAGGTGCTTGCCGTATAATAATCTATTATCGAGCGGCCGGTCAGACGGTAGACCAAATATGTTGTGGCGGTAACAATCTTGGCTGTCTTCTTAAAGAGCTCTGGTTCATTTTTCATAAACCACAATATTTTTGGACCGGCAGCTTGAGAGGATAGAAGAATTCCGTTATATTTCAGAAGCTTATCCTCGCCGATTTTTTTGGTCATTTCAGAGATCTCTTTTTCGGCTCGATTATCTATTCCGTATAAAATAGCGTTCCGAAGCGGCTCCCCCTTACTATTTAAAGGCAGCATAGTCGGGGCAATAGCACTACAGCCCACCGCCGAAATAGAGCCATTGTCAATACCGGTCTTTTGGAGAAGGTCTTTGATTAAAAATACAAAGTCATTCCACCAGGAAAAAGCATTATGCTCAGCATAACCAGCCTTAGGAATAATCAGATTATGAGTACAGCAAGAATCTCCTAATACCACACCATCTTTAGTTACAATAACTCCTTTTGACCCATGGGTACCTATATCAATACCCAAAGTACAGCCTTCATGCATAATCATCCTCTTTTAAAATTAAGTTTAAACCAGCCTAAAAATAAGCTTTTATAAAAAATAGATAATTAGCTATGAAGAATTTTTATTTCTTCAAATTTTTTCTAAGTGAACTAACTTTTTGCATAAGCTTATTTACGCGCTCCTGGCTGACCGGATTCCAGGTGATTCCATCAACCTTAAAAGCTGTTCCTATAATAGCTCCATCAACTTCTTTTAAAATATCTTCTACGGTTTCAAAGTTAACTCCCGTATTGGCTAAAACCGGCACCTCGCCTGCATTCTCTTTTATCTCTTTAAATAGGTTCATTTTTGCAACTATTCCTGTAACTGGACCAGAGACCAACAGGGCATCTGGCAAAGAGGACATAATAACACTCTTAGTAACGATTGATAGAGGCCGGGGAGCTACCGGTGCTGAGAATTCAGCATTTATATTAAAGAACAGTCTGATATTTTCCGCCTTTATCAGCTTTCGATAGGAGAATACTTCATGACAGTTAGTATGCCACATCCCCATATCCCCTGCATATTCATTGGTAAAAATCTCCCTTATAAAACTGGCTCCTGCTACTTTAGCTATTCCTAAAGCGGCAAGAGGGTCCCAAAGTACATCTACTCCAAAAGGTACCTTTACCTGAGATTTTACCTTACCAATAACATAAGACATCGCTGCTATCGTTCCTACCCCAGCTTTAAAGGAATATGGTCTGTCATGCTCGTTGCAAAACATAATACCATCCACTCCTCCTGACTGAAGTTTTTCCATATCCTGAATCACACCTTTTATAATCGCATCTATTCCTCCAATATCATCGTACAGATAGTTCCCCGGTAAAGGCAAAAGGTGTACCATCCCGATAATCGGTTTTTTCACTCCAAAGATACCTTCTAATATATTTACCACAATATCACCCTCCCCGTATTAACATAATATAACTATGTTTCTATATTTACAAAATAATCTTATCAGCTATATCTCATAACCCCCATTTGTTATTTTTTATTTTCCAAATATTCATAAAAAGCTTTTATCAGCAACATACCCGCAACTGCACCGGGATCTTTCTTGCCTATTGATTTTTCTCTATACCAAACAACTCTTCCGTGTTTTGGGAGCATCTCTTTAGTATCTTCAACTCCACCTTTAGCGGCTTCATAAGCCTTCTTAAAGCCTTCTTTTAAGTCTCTCCCTTCTTCAGAAGCTAATTTGAGTGCTTGAAAAGCAGGGTATAAAGAATCAATAATAGTCTTCTCGCCCGGTTTAGCCTTTCCTCTTTCTATTATTCCTTCCACAAAGACAGAAGCCATTAGAACAGAGTCAGCTAAATCCACTTCGGTTTTACCTTGAATGGTTTTACCGGCTCTCATAAAACCGGTAGCCATAAGAGTGCCCAAGGTAGAAGGAACAGTCTCTGCTAAGGTCATACCAACTTTCATAAATGTTTTTCCTATATCCTCTTCCTCTAATGCGGATATCATTTCGTAAACCTTGGAAAATCCGGTGCTCATAGTAATCCCTAAATCTCCGTCACCCATTGCTGAATCCAATTCAAATAACCAATCTTTGTTTTCAATCATTACATCCTTAACCTTAGCAAATAAGCCTTCTAAATCCGAAGAATTTAGTTTATTCATATTATAATATTTTCCTTTTTATTTAAGTTCTGCTTGCACAAAGAAAGGGGTATCTGCTGACTTTTTTAATAACTCTTTTAGCTCATGGTCGAGTCTTAATAAGGAAATAGACATTCCGGCCATCTCCATAGAGGTGGCAAACTCACCGATATAGGGATGATAAACAGTTATCTTCTTGTCTTTTAATATTTGCGCTACTTTTCTATATACTAGGTATAGTTCCTCTTTGGGGGTAGCCCCCAATCCATTTACCAGCACCGATACTTCGTCTCCCGACTGATAGGGTAGGTCTTCTAAGATAGACTCCATTATTTTTTCTACTATCTCATCGGCGGATTTTAGTTCTCCCTTCCCTATCCCTGGTTCTCCGTGAATACCGATACCAATCTCCATCTGACCTTCATCCATCTCAAAGGTAGGTTTTCCCATTTCCGGAATAATACAGGGAGAGAGTCCGACTCCCATGGATCGTACATTGGCACATACCTTTTTAGCGACCCTTTTTACTTCATCCAGAGAAGCCATTTCTTCGGCGCAAGCACCGGCTATTTTATAGACAAAGAATATTCCGGCAACTCCCCTTCTCTTATCTTCTTCCCCTTTGGGCGAGGAGGCTACATCTTCTCCGGCAACTACCTGCTCAACTCGGATATCTTCCATATCAGCCATTTCAGCAGCCATGTCAAAATTCATCACATCTCCGCCATAATTTCCATAGATGTACAAGACTCCACTACCGCTGTCAATTGCTTTGGTAACTTCTAACATCTGCTTGGCACTGGGAGAAGCAAACACATTTCCCACTGCACAACCGTCTAACATCCCTTTTCCGACATAGCCTAAAAATAGGGGCAGATGTCCTGATCCTCCACCGGTGGAGAGTCCCACTTTGCCAGGTTTTCTACTATCTGAACGGACTAAACATTTTAAATCATTATTAACACACTTAAGCTGCTCCGGGTGTGCTGCTAATATCCCTTCGATCATCTCATTAACAAAATTTTTCGGGTCATTTATAATCTTTTTCATAAATACCTCCTGAATTCATTAATTAGTTTTTAATCTTTTTATCGATTTTTGTGATAGCTTAGCACTGTAAAAATTTATTACCATTACTAAAATTAATATCAAACCCCATATGACCTTCTTGAAAAAGGGGCTAAAAGATAGAATATTAAAACCGCTTTGAAGAACTTGTAAGGTAATGATCCCCATAATAAGTCCGGATATACTTCCAGATCCTCCGCTGGGATCGACCCCTCCTAAAACGCAAACAAGGATTGCCTGGAGCAAATATACAGAACCATATCCTTCCCTAATTGAATTGACTCTTGATATCATTATTATTGAAGCCAATCCAGCAAAGAAGCCGCTCATCATATAGGTTTTGATTAAAAGATTTTCGTTGCTTATACCGCTAAAACGGGCTGATATCGGATTAGATCCTAACATGTATACACTAAACCCAAAGATAGTTTTATTTAAGATTAAAACAGCTACTAAGGCACAAAGAATAAAAATAATCATAGGCACCGGTATTAAAAGGATAGTTCCACTCCCAATAAATAAGAATTTTTCAGGAAACCCTATAATACCATATCCTTTGGTAATAATAATTGCTATTCCTGAAAAGAGGCCCATCGTGCCTAAGGTGGCAAGAATCGCCGGAACTCCTATATAAGCCACCAAGATTCCGTTTAGGAATCCGCATATTAAGGATACAGTAAGGGCTGATATAATAGCTAAGATTATGGTTAATAACTCCTCATATCCGCCTATTTGGGGAAAGGTAAATTTAGTTAAAATAAGTGCGGCAACTATACCTGCCAAGTTAGCAGTGGCAACAATTGATAAATCGATCCCCCCGGTCAACATGGCCAGCATTACAGCGATTGCCAGTAAGCCAAATTCAGGAATTTGGCTAAACATCGATTGAAAATTTCTAATGGTTAAGAATTTACCCGGTAAAAATATCGATATTACTATAAAAACACTGATCATTATGATAAATAAAGTTAATGTCTTTGAATGTTTTGAATATTTGCCTAACAAATAGTTCCTCCCCATTATAAATCATTATCTTCTAAAAACTATATTTCCGATACTCCTCTTACTCTGATAGGAAGTAATGCTAACACTTAGGATAATTATTAGCCCTACAAAGAAATTATGCCAATAAGAAGACAATCCCACCAGGATGAGGCTGTTATTTAAAATAGTCACCATAGCCACCCCCATTATTGTCCCTATAATCGTCCCTGATCCACCAGTTATCCTGGTTCCACCCAGAACTACCGCCGCAATTACACTAAGTTCGGTCCCTACTATATAGGTAGGGTTGCTATAGCGGATTAGGGAAATATGCAGGACACCGGCAATACCAGCTAAAAAGCCGACGTAGCAGTAAATAAAAAATTGAATCTTAGCCACATTAAAACCAGACCGTTCGGCAGCATTTATATCACCACCGATGGCGTAAATCCCTCTCCCCAGCATGGTATATTTCAGAATAAGCCAGGTCAGTAGAGCGAGAACTATAAATATTATGATAAAGATAGAGAGCCCGTAATTTACCCCATTTGATTTAGTCAAAATAAGTACATCTTTTGCACCAAATGCTTTGAAACAATCTGGTAATTGAGCTGAATTGATAGCTTTAGTTCCTACAATAGTTAATAAAGCTCCGTGAAAAACGCTTGCGGTACCTAAGGTGGTAATAAGTGTTGAGATTTTAAATTGTGAAATGAGCAGGCCGTTAATCGCTCCCAGAGCAACTCCCACTAAACAGGAGATAAAAAATGCAAAAAATATATTATCTACCCCGCTGGCGATCAGAACATTAGCAGCAATATACTGCCCTGAAATTGCAATGGCTGTAAAAGATATATCTATCCCCCCTGAAAGTAAAACTGTAAAGACTCCGATAGCCATTATCCCCATTCCCGCACTGCTCTTGCCCAGATCAAATAGATTCTCCAGAGATAAAAAGGAAGAATTTAGAGAAGTAATGAAGACTGAGTAAACAATTATAACTAAAAATAAATATAACTCATTTTGTTTTAATAATTTTTGAATTCTTAAGATTCTATTATTTTTTACCATTAGACCACCCTAATTACTATTTTGTGCTAATATATCCAGCAATTTATCCTCGGTCACCTCATTAGTATTAACTTTTTTAATAATCCTGCCTTCTCTTATTACTATTATCCGGTTACAATTCCGGATAATTTCGGGAATCTCGTCAGAAATAATTATGACCCCTATACCTTTGTTAGCTAACCCTTTGACTATATTATGTATATTGCTTTTAGAAGCAACATCTATCCCTACAGTAGGACCGTTTAAAATAAATACTTTAGGGTGTGTAGCCAGCCATTTAGCTATAACCACCCGCTGCTGGTTGCCGCCTGACAGTGCCTGAGCTACAGTCTCTAAAGATGGTGTAATTACATTTAACTCTTCCATCCATTCTTTTGCAGCTTCATACTTTTTGTTATTATCGAACAGTTTGAATCTATTCAACAATTTCTGCAATATAGTAACTATAATATTATTTCCGATAGACTGCTTAATAAATAGGCCCTGATTAAGCCTATCTTCTGGTAAATAACTTAAACCCAGTTCGATAGCGTCTCGAGGAGACTTTATCTTTGCCAACTTACCATCGATATATATTTCTCCTGAATCCGGTCTATTCAAACCGAAAAGCGATAAAGCAAGTTCTGTCCGCCCGGAACCCATGATTCCGGTTATTCCTATAATTTCACCTGATCGAATTTTGAAATTTATATTCTGAAAGTTACCTTTTTTGGAAAGATTTTTAACTTCTAATAGCGGCTCTTTCTGCCTCTCTTTCTCTTGGTAATCAAAAACAGAATCAACTACCTTCTTGCCACTCATATAGAAAGAAAGGGTATCGTGATCCAACTCCTCAGTACTATAAACACCAACCTTTTTTCCATCCCGTATAACCGTTACTTTTTCAGATATCTTTAAAACTTCACTAAGCTTATGACTAACAAATAGGGTGGAAATTCCCCTTTTCTTTAAACCCAGAATTACAGAAAATAGACGATCAATTTCACTTTTGGTAATTGCCGTAGTAGGTTCGTCCATAATAATAAGTTTGGCATCTTGAGTTAGTGCCCTGCAGATAGCTACAAGCTGCCTATTCGCAATAGAAATATTTTCTACCTTTTCATCTAAATCCAGCTTTTTATTAATATTGGAAAACTCTCTCTTGGCGATATCACTTATTTCTTTCCAACTAATAAATCTCTTCTTTCTTTCTATCATCTGATTTAGTGAAATATTTTCAGCGATAGAAAGATTAGGGAATAAAGATAGGTCCTGATAGATTACCTGTATTCCTTCACTTATCGAATCGATAGCGTGTAAACTTTCGAACTTTTTACCATTTATTATTATTTCACCCTCGTCTGCCTTAACTACTCCGGCTATTATCTTTATCAAGGTAGATTTCCCCGATCCATTTTCACCGACCAGGCAATGTATCTCACCTTTATCTATTGACAAATTGACTCTATCTAATGCTTGTACACCCACATATGATTTACTTATATCTTTAACTACTAATAATTTTTCTAGCTTTTCAACCATTATAACCTCACCAGGGCAATACTTTTTAGACAAATTTTAGCAATAACTTATTAAATAAATTATCAATCTAATTCTTAAATGTAGTCTTTGTATCTGGTAATAATAAAAATAGTACTATTAATTCATACTATTATCAATCAAAAAATTTTATTTAAGTAAAGCTTAGGATTTACTAACTAAAGATTGGTTGAAGGGATAACAACCCTTCAACCAATCTTCTCTCTGTAGCAGATATGATCTATAAACCGTACTCATCTATATTTTCAAGAGTAACATCTTTCCAAGCGCTACCATAAATTATTGGTACACCAGATTGGTTCATTTTAATGGTAATATTTTCGTAACCAGGTCTACCTAAATCCATACCCTCTTTAATTTCATTACCCTTAAGAAGTTCCCAGGCTACCTTACAGGTAACATATCCTGCATCAGCTGGAACCCAGAAATGAATCGACTTGGCAGAACCGCTCTTTAAGTAATCATAGGCAACAGAAGGCAAACAGGTTCCGTATGCTGCAACTTTGCCTATAAGGCCTTTTTCTTCGATAGCCAGAGCAAATCCGGGTACTCCACACATAGCACTTCCCATAATACCTTTTAAATTTGGATAAGTTTTTAAAAGCTCTAAAGCCTTTTCGTAATCAATTTGCTGATTTTCGCGATCTTCTACTCTATCACATGCTAACTGCATCTTGGGATATTTTTCTTTTTGTTGAGCAATTTCACCATCAACCCACTCATTATGAGTTGTGGAAGTAAGATGGCCTACAAAACAAGCATATCCTCCTTCATAATTCATATCTTTGGCCATAACATCCATCATATGTCTCCCATAGGCAACATTATCAAAGGCTTCTATATCAAAACTTACCTGCTTCTGGTTAGATGCTTCATGAGTAAAAGTAAGAATTCCAGCATCATTTGCTTTTTTAAACACCGGTTCTAATGCTACCGGATCATTGGGGACCACCAGTATTGCATCTACGCCCTTAGCAATAAGATCTTCAATTAGAGCTACTTGAGATGCTGGGTCAGCTGTATCAGCACCAATTTGGTAGGCATTAACCCCGGTTTCTTTAGCAAATTGCTGAATACCTAACCTCATATTATCAAACCAGGCAACTCCTTCAAGTTTGACTACCATAACAATTTCAAAATCGTTATCGGCTTTTTGTGCTATCACAAATACAGAAAATGTGGATAGAATTACTGTTAAAACTAAAAACCATAATATTATCTTTCTCATTTTTTTTCTCCTTTTTAAATTTAATTTTTAGCTAATCCATAATTAGCTATCCTTAAGACTTCTTTAAAATAGATTAAGCTGTCTTAAGTTCGTTTCGATCAAATCTTTTTCTTACCTCTTAATCACCTCCATTTTGATACGAAGCTAACTTTTTGGATAGAAGCTGTAAAAAATCGGCCCCTTTAGCTCCGTCTATTATTCGATGGTCCATAGAAAGGCTTAATGGGAGAGACATTTTTTCTGATTTACCTATTCCAAGAATAGCAACCTGGGGAGGGTTAATTATGGGATTAAAATACTCAATACCCTGTAAGCCTAAATTGGTAATAGTGAATGTCCCCTTCTCGAAATCTTCAGGTTGCAATTTCCCTTTTAAGGCTTTATTAGTAATGTCTCTTCTTAATTGGGATATTTCGAAAATATCTTTACCTTCTAAGTTCTTAAGTACCGGAACCATCAATCCTCTGTCTGTAGCTACTGCTAAATTAATATTTATCTCTTTGATGAACTTGTAATTTTCTTCCTCGAATATCGCATTAAATTCGGGGAATTTTTTAAAGGTGAGAACCAGGGCTTTAATGATAAAATCAACTAAAGAAAGATGTTGATCTAATCGAGCACTTACCTCCTTCCTTATATTTAAAAGCGAAGCAATGTCAATCTTCCTACAAAGGGTAAATTGAGGAATATTTTTATAACTATAAGTAAGCCTTTCGGCGCTTATTTTTTGCACTTCGGTTAATCTATATACTTCTTTGATGGTAAAATTTGTCTTTTCTTTTGTTTTAGACAGATATCCTTCTATATCTTTTTTAGTAATAGCCCCTCCTGGTCCATAACCACTTATTAAGGATAAATCTACTCCTTTTGCTAAAGCTAATTTACGGGCAATTGGTGCTATTTTTATTTTTTCTTTTTTTAAAGAAACGCTTTCTTCTTTTTGATTTCGCAAAAAAGGTTTTATGTCTTCAGGAGAAATTTCTTCTCCTTCTTCAATCAAGATCGCTATAACTGTATTTACCGGTACTGTTTCTTCTTCTTTAACAAATATTTTATAAATAATGCCGGTTTCAGGAGAATTTATTTCTACTGCCGCTTTAAATGTTTCTATTTCAGCAATAAGTTCTCCTTTAATAACCCTATCCCCTTCTTTTTTATGCCACTTAAAAAGAGTGGCTTCTTCAACTTTTGATTCTGTTTTAGGAATCTGGATCTTCCACATATTTTTTCCTCTTTCCTTTCTTTTAATCGGAAAACATGGTCAAAATTTCTTCTTTAATCTTTTCTTTGGTAGGAATGACCTTTTTTTCCAAAACGCTACTAAAAGGAATCGGAGTATTTAAGGAGCCTATTCTCTTGGGAGGGAATTCCATATTCCAAAAAGCTTCTTGCATAGCAACTGTAATTATTTCCCCCTGTAGCCCACCACTTATAGGAGATTCATCAACAACTAATAGTCTCCCGGTTTTTTTGACGGAATTAATAATAGTATCTTTATCTAAAGGAACTAAAGTACGTGGATCAATTACTTCTATGCTTATTTTATTTTTTAAATCTTCGGCGATTTCCAAACTATGTTTAACCATCCAAGAAGTAGCAACTAAAGTAAGGTCTTTCCCCTCCTTCTTAACTGCTGCTTTACCGAGAGGAATAGTATATTCCCCTTCCGGAACTTCTCCTTTTTGGGTATAAAGCTGTTTATGTTCAAAAAAAATCACTGGATTATTGTCTCGAATTGAACTTTTAAGAAGCCCCTTAGCATCATAAGGATCAGAAGGAATCACCAATTTTAATCCAGGAATATTCATAAACATAGAATGAAGAGTTTGAGAATGTTGTGCGCCCCCTCCAAACCATTCTGTTCCTTCAGGTGTTCGAATTACCATAGGCACAGATAATTCACCATTAGATAGGTAACTCATTTTAGCGGCTTGATTTACAATTTGATCTAACCCTATCATAATAAAGTCCACAAACATTATCTCTACTACCGGTCTCATCCCTCGCAGGGCTGCTCCTACTGCTGAACCGATAATTGCTGCTTCTGAAATAGGAGTATTTCTTACCCTGTCTGGACCAAATTCATCTACCAATCCTCTATTTATACCAAATCCGTATCTGGTAATATCTTCTCCTATAACAAAAACATTTTTATCCTTACGCATTTCTTCTCTTAAAGCAGATTTTAAAGCTTCAATATACATGATCTTAGCCATTAACTTCCTCCTGATATACAAATTTATCAACTGTGTTGGCAAGCGGTTCTTCACTTTCAACGGCAAATTTTATCGCTTCTTCTATCTCTTTTTGAACCTCTTGTTCTATTTTTTCTGCTTCTTCGAAAGATAATATATTTTCCTTAAAGAGCCTTGTTTTATATTTTTTTACCGGATCGTACATCTTCCTCCATTCTTCCTCTTCTCCTTTTGGTCTATAAGCACCCAAATCCCCCGATGAATGTCCGGATAATCGATAAGCTACACATTCTATCAGAGTAGGACCTTCTCCTCGGTGAATACTTTCTACTGCTTTTTTAACCGCTTCATATACTTTAAGTACATCTGTTCCATCAACAGTTTTCCCGGGTATAGAATAAGCAATTGCCCGATCAGAGATCTTCTCTACCTTTTGATGTTGCTCTCTGTGTGTTGCTTCAGCATATTGATTATTTTCGCAAAGAAAGATAATGGGTAGATTCCATACAGAAGCCATGTTTAGTGCCTCATGAAAAAAGCCTATATTAGTTGCTCCATCTCCAAAAATACTTAAAGTCACTATATTATCTTTTTTTATTTGACTGGCCAAAGCTGAACCAACAGCCAGACAAATATTACCTCCTACAATTCCACTTGCCACCAACATTCCTCTTTTTGTATCAACCAGATACATGCTTCCACTTCTCCCTTGATTTGTCCCGGTAACTTTACCGTAACATTCAGCCATAATATTTTTAGGAGAAGTCCCTCGGGCTAAATAATGACCGTGTCCTCGATGATTCGAAAAGATAATATCTTTTTCGGAAAGAGCCTCAATGGCACCAACTGCTATAGCCTCTTCTCCATGACAGGTATGTGAGTGTCCATTTAATTTTCCATCCCGATATATTTGTTCAAGCTTATCTTCGAATTTACGAATTCTAATCATGCTTCTATACATGTTAATTTTCTGTTCTCTACTTATCCCCATACCTTAGTTATCCTTCTCTTTCCTTGTTAGTAATTTCTTTTTCAATAATTTCCAAAGTCCATTATGCTAAGTATCTTTTTTTAAATAGACATCCCAAAATCTAAATTATTTTATAGTATTTATTAAATACTCGGCAACCCCTTTATTGGTAACAATTATATTTATATATCCACCACGTAATGCACCTAAAATAGCTTCCTGTTTATCTTCGCCACATGCCACACCTATCACAATGGGTATGTGCTTCAATTCTTTTAATCCTAACCCTATCATTTTATTATGTAAGGAAAATTTAATAATATTCCCCTGGATATCATAGAAGTTAGTACAAATATCTCCAACTACTCCCTTATCAGTTAGTTTAGTAAATTCTTTAATAGAGAAATATCCTCGCTTTATCATGGTAGAACTTTGTTTGGGACTACCTATGCCCACCACTGCTATATCGGCTGATTTGGCTTTATCAATAACTGCCTTAATACTTTTTTCTTTCTCAAATGCTTCTTTTATCTGAAGATTACTGACAAAGACGGGAGCATTTAATACGTAATATTTCCCCTTAAAGGCTTCGCTTGCCCGCCTTGCTATCTCATTGGAATGGATATCTCTGCCGGTAATATCAATCCCTCCCAAAAGAGGAACAATATCTATGTTTAAATGGGATGGAACATTTAATGCTTTGGCTACTTCAGCTAAAGTAGTTCCCCATGAAACGGCAATGGTATCATCTTCCCGAATTCTTCTCTGTAAAAGTATGGCTGCTGCTTTCGCCACCTTTTTTTTCATAGATTCTTCAGATATTATTTCTTCATCAGAAACTACAACTGCCTCTTTCAATTTAAAAAAGTGTTCGAGTTTATCTTCTAAAGAACTCAAGCGGTCTTCATAATCTTTAATGTGAAAAGTAACTATACCTTCATCTCTTCCTTCTTTTAGTAAACGCGATACGGTTGACTTAGATATTCTTACACTAGATGATATTTCGTTCTGACTTAAATTATCTAGATAATGCATCCTGCATATTTCAGCAATTAAAGAAACATTTCTTTTCATTATCTGATATTTCTCCCTCTACGTGAAATAATTTCCAATTCTTGAAATTATTTTATAATATAAAATGATCTATGTCAAGAAGAAAAATTGCTTTGTTTCTCTAACAATATTTTCGGACATCAGCGGAGGTAACCAGGTGCATTATCAAGGATATATGACGACATGTTCTTAAAAGAACCGATAAATTACTTTCATCAGTATATAGGAAAAATTTTTTTGGTTTGAAATATCTAAATTATTCTAATAGCAAATTCAGGGCA
>CAZLEB010000023.1:11817-15694 GCA_964558475.1 uncultured Actinomycetota bacterium | reverse complement strand
ATGCCAGTAGGAAGCATATATTTGATTCAGCCCCCTGATTTAAATTTACACCTTCCGGATTTAATGCATCATAACATGCAAAATTTTCATCTATAAGAGAAATATTGTTTATATTATTGCCAAAAAACCATCTGTACCATTTTTCGGCCCAGTTCAGATAGAAACTATCTTCTGTTGCACGGTATGCTTTTTCAAGACAACAAACCATATAGCTTGAATCAATTGGTTGTTGGTCAAATAAGGCTCTATTTCCACTCTTAAAATACCAGCCTTTATTTCCAATGGGTGAAGGAATATTATTTTCCTGACAATTATTTATTAAAAAATCGGTTGTTTTCTTAGCAATTTCAAAGCTGGTCTTGCATTTTCTTTTTAAATAGGTTTCCCAAAGTGCCCATGGGATAAGAGCATTTGCATATACAAGATAATTTTCAAACCACACCCAATCATCAGAATATGTCTCAAAATAATAATTATGCAGCTTCACCTTCAATTCGTTTTCCAGACTGTGCTGGTAGTCAAGACTTAATAAACCTATTAAAGCCGGTGATATTGCTCTTATTGAAGTCCAGCTGGAGGCGTCTTCAATTAAATTTCCAATAATTTTTTTATTATAACCGTCTTTATTGCTTTTTGTTGATAGAAGAGACCACAGAGTTAAACCATAAGCTTCTTTTATATTATATTTTGAATTATGTTCTTCATTTTTAAATAGACCATTACCATTATTTTCATAATAAAAATGATAAAGTAAACCATCTTCTCTTTGTGCTTTAAAAATGAAATTTAAATAAATATCCTTTAAATTTTTATCTTTAAACTCGTCAGCAACAATAAGAGCTCGTGCCTGATCTTCCAGGGCATATCCAAATTCAGGATCAGGCTTATCCAGTTTCCCATGCTGGTAAATTCCAATATCTGAAGTCATTGACCTTATTTTTTTTAGTGGATCCATAAGATTTTTTTTGATTTGATTTTAAAATAATTTTAAATATTCTTTTATAAAGGCCTAACTAAACTGCCCTGGCAGACCTCATATTCTCATTTTTATCTAAAACCTCATTAAACAATTGAAGATGTTGCAGAGCTACATTGTACCAGATCATCAATCTTCCGAATTTATATGTCTTCATTTCAATCTTTAATTTTTTTTGAGGATTTTCACATATATCTATCACAGCATCTGCAATGGCCTGGGAATTTCGGAAAGGTACAATTATTCCTCTTCCCTCTGCCAAAACCTCTTTTGCGTACAAATAGGGAGTTGAAATACATATTTTACCTGCTCCAATTGCGTATGCCAGAGCACCCGAAGCGGGTTGTTGTGGGTCTAGATATGGAGTTATGTATATGTCGATAATTTTTAACCATACAACCAGTTCTGTCAAAGACATATATCTATTTATAAATCTAACATTTTCCTGTAAATTATACTGTCTTATTTTTTCTCTTAAAAAATGCCTGTATTTTTCACCTTCCGTTTGTAATACAACAGGATGCGTCTGGCCAATTATCAAATATAAAACATTATAGAAGTGCTCTTTAATCTCTTTTAAAGCTTCTATTATATATTCAAGTCCTTTAACTGATGATAAAAGATTTATATTCCCCAGAATTATTTTGCTCTCTAATCCTTTTTTCTTTTTATATTTAGCGTTAGGTTCCAGAGGTATATCAGGAACACCGTGTGGAATAATTTCTATATTTTCTTTGGGATAATTATATTTTTTTACCAGCTTCTGTAAACTTTCGGGCATCATAACTATTACTTTATGCGCAAATTTTATAACATCTTTTAAAACCAAGCCATATCCCTCATTTGAATTAATAGGAATTGTATGAGCGGTTATAATTAGAGGTTTCTTTATCAACTCTATTAATTTAATAATATATTCTCCAAATTCACCACCATACAATCCGAATTCATGCTCCAGAACAACTATATCCGCTTTAGATTTATTAATATAATCAGCAGCTTTAATATAGGAATCAATCTTGTATTGGTTAATTTTAAATTTAACTTCCGGAGGATAATCAATTTTATCTTCCGGTCTAATTAATGCTATAATCCTTGATTCGCAGTATGGATTTATAAGGTCAATAGCTCTAGTTAAATCACTTGTATAGGTAGCAATTCCACATTTTCTTGGGACATATGATGATACATATATACAATTAATGCCTTTACATTTTTCTCTTAAAACTTTCTTGAGCTTACTCAAAATAACACCTCCTGGAGATTTTTTAGAAATCTACTTAAGTGCTCTTTAAAAATCGGGCGGGAAATCTATTTCCTTCCCTGCTATTTTTTTAAGTCTTGCAAATTTATATGCACTCTTATATTTTTTAGCAATAATTTCCCAGGACACAACTTCTTTTAAATATTTTTTAAGATTCTCCGAGAGTTGTTTCCTCAGGTCCTTGTCACATGCCAGTCTTATGACTTTTTCTTTCAGCATCTGCTTATTTGTAAATAGTAACCCCCCCTCACTTTCCAGAGTTTGTGCCGTCAATGCTTCCAGAGGGGCCGTGGTTATATAAGGTTTGCGTAAAGCAATAATTCTGGCAAGCGTCCCTGATTGGGTTTCATCCACAGTGGGAAGCACGATAAAATTACAAACCTCCATAACCTTATAGTAAGCATCCCCTCTCGGAATAAATTCATAGTAATGTGCAAGTCCTTTTTTTTCTAAAATTTCCAGGTTTTTTTTATAATGATTATAATCCTCAATATGAGATCTATCCCTCATGGTTCCCGCAGCAAGTAAATCCCAGGACTCACCGGTTCTTTTTTTTATTTCCTCAAGTATTTCTTCCCATATAGAAGTTAATATATCCCACCTTTTATTGGATTGTATCCAACCCACCAGTCCAACCAAATTATTACTTAAAAATTCAATTTTATTCAAGCCAAGCTCATCTTTTAATTTTGGAATCTCGCTTTCACTCCAATTTTTATCTATTCTTGCTCCATGGGGGACAATCATAATATTTTTGGGCATCTTCCATCCTCTTTGAGTAAAAGTCCAGTTCAGTCTCCACTTCTGATAATCACTTTTAAATAAAACTACATCAGAATCCTCACACAGCTGATAAATAAAATTTTCTTCAAATTCCTTTAGCCTGCCATGTACTGTATGCGGCTCCACTACAATAGGAAATTCATTTATGGAACCTAAAAATTCTATAAATCCCTGATTTCTATCTCCGATACCTCTATTGTCTACATGTTCGTATAAGCCATATTCATGCTGTATATGCACAACATAAGGTGCCAACCTTTTAATTTTTTTTGCTACCGGCTTCCACCAGAAGCGATTAGAGGTATCTATTATAGGGAAAACTCCTTCCCCCGAACCATCTATATGACTTATTATCAGAACTTCTCTCTCTGGATATTCCTTCTGGATAAATTCCCTGGCTTCCTCACAAAATGTAGCTATACCGCAAAATCGAGGATAATAACTTGAAATTAGAACTATTGGTTTACCTTTTGCCATAATTTTTTAATTATTTTAATAATTGTTCTAACTATAAATTGTTCTAACTAAACTGATTTAAATGCTATTAGTTCATCTGTTGCACTATAATAAGTATAAAGCCAATCATTGTCAATTCCTGTTTCTGAGGGAAATGTCCTTTTGCAATCGAAACCTGCGCCATTTATTAATAATTAATTCTATTATTTAAGTTATCTTAGATTTAATTTCAGAAGTCGCAGATATTAAGGAGAGATCTTATAAGCTTATTAAGCTATGAGAGAATCAAGAGTACCGGATTTATCTTTATTAATCAATCTATAATGTTCTTTTCCTAAACATTTATCCATAACTACTATTATATTGTATTTTTCTGCATATTTTTTTGCCTTCATATT
>CAZLEB010000023.1:4986-11717 GCA_964558475.1 uncultured Actinomycetota bacterium | reverse complement strand
ATTTAGAAATATATTAGAGTAACAGGAGTAAGTATAGTATTTCAGATACAAAAGGGAGAGTTTTTTGCCGATCATTGGACCAGTTTGTTTTTTATTGCCAGCGAAACAGCTTCAGTTCTGCTTGAGACTCCCAGCTTATTTAAGATATTGCTTACATGGAATTTAACCGTAGAAAGACTTAATACCAGCTTCCTGGCAATCTTTTTATTGGAGAGGCCCTCGACCAGGCAGGCTAGAATATTTTTCTCCTGGCCGGTCAGCTGATAATCTGTGACTGGAGGTTTTTTTATGTTTGAAATTAAAAAATCACTTGCTTCGGAAGATAGCGTTGACTTTCCCTTATAAGCATCCCTTATAGTTACTACCAGTTTATCCCCTGATATATTTTTTAAAACATAGCCGATGGCTCCTGCTTTAAGAGAATCTTCTATAAGTTTTTTATCCACAAAGCTGGTCAGGGTAACTACTTTAATATATGACCAATTATTCATTATTTCTTTTGTTGCCTCTATACCGTTAACTTCCGGCATAATTAAATCCATAAGCACTATATCTGGTTTATATTTTTCACACATTTCCAATGCTTCCCGGCCATTTTCTGCTTCTCCAATAACCTCTATATCATCATAAACGTCAAGTAAAGTCTTTATACCCTGCCTCACCAGCGGATGATCATCAACTATTAATACTTTTATCATTTTTTTATTTCTTCTTTATTATGGGTAAACTCAAGTTTAGTACCATTACAGGTATGATTTCAAAATGATTATATAACAACTCTAAATTAAGTGAAATATATTCCTTTTCCGGTAGTGTAATCTAACTGGCTATAAGTATAGGTGGTTCTATGAAAATCCTGATAAGAAAATTAAAAATTTCTAAATAATGTGCGCCTTCCACTTTTCCATCAATTCTATTACATCTTCATCTGTTACATCAGTCCAATTTAAATAAGCCTGGGCTACCGCCATGAAATTGTATGGCATTTCCAGAACATACGCTTCATCAACCAGTTGTTTGATTTCGTAAAAAACATCCTCTCCCGAAACAGGTACGGCGACAATTACTTTTTTGGCATTTTTATTTCTGCAATATTTAATGGATGCACGCATTGTCGAACCCATAGCCAGGCCATCGTCTATTAAAATAACGATTCTTCCTTTAACAGAAGTTAAAGATCTGCCTCCACGCAATACTTCAATTCTTCTTTTTATCTCATTTATTTGCTCTTTTTTTATTCTTTCGATTTCATTTTTCTGTACCCATAATGAGGCATCCTTATTTATATAAGCGCTGCCGTCCTCTGCAATAGCGCCAAAACCTGCTTCCGGGTTATAAGGGATAGGTAACTTTCTGGAAACCAGAATATCAAAATCGCTGTTCATGTATACCGCTATCTCAAAACCAACTTCAACTCCCCCTCTCGGGATAGCAAGAACCAGTACATTTTGATTTTTATATTTATCCAGTTTCAATGCCAGTTTGTTGCCAGCTTCTTTTCTATCTTTAAACATGATACCTCGCTAAAAGATGTTTATTAGAAATCGATTTAAGTATCTTAGTAATAATTATTAATTATACCAGTCTATTTTTTATAGCTTGCTTCTTTTAGTTTATTTTTATGGTAAATAATTTTAATCCTTGTGCCTTTACCCGGTGCGCTTTCTATACTTATGGACGCACCCATAAGTTTTGCTCTTTCTCTCATTATGGTCAATCCTAAATTTGTTGAAGCAATTTTTTCATTTTTAAAGCCGCGCCCGTTATCGGTAATATCCATGTATAATTTTTCTGGAAGTACTTCCAGAACCAGACCGGCTTTAGTTGCAGAAGAATGCTTTATTATATTATTTAATGCTTCTTGAGCAATGCGGTAACAGCCAAGCTCAATTTTAGTTGGAAACTTATATTCCCCATTTATCTTTACTTCGATTGGAATTTTAGACCTTGCAGTTACAGATTTTACCAGTTCCTGCAGCAGATTTCCCAGGTTCTCATCTTCAAGAGTTGAAGGTCTTAGTTCGTAAAGTAAAGTACGCATCTCCATAAGAGCAATATTATTTAACTGTCTTACCTCTTCCAGCCTTTCAACTACCGCTTCAGGATCCTTTTTCCATAATTTAGGAATAACCTCTGCAATCAGATTTGCCGAAAAAAGAGTTTGTGTCACGGTATCATGCAATTCTCTTGCCAGCTTGTTTCTTTCTTCATTTAAGGTTTTATCTTTTCTTATTTTATAGTGTAACTTTTCAGTCTTTTTACTGTCTGTTATATCTTTTCCATAAATATTAAAATAGTCAAAGCCTTTTACCGGTATAATGGTAAATCCATAAATTAATTCACCTATTTTAATTTCAACTGTTTTTAGTTCAGTAATTTTATCTTTTTTTCCGCTTGTAACCGAATCGCGTAAAAATTTCAGGAATTTACTTCTTTTCTCACTACCCAGTTGCCGTAATATACTCTTGGCTGGCTCATTTGCATAAATAATTAAATTTTTATTATTCATTCTCATTACAGGATTAGGATTCTCTGATGGAAATCTTGACAAGCTTTCAATTTCTTTTTCAACTTTTTTTCGTTCGGTTATATCAGAAAATACGGTTGCAAATCTTCCTCTGGAGGGAGAAAAAACTGAAATCAAAAAATGTTTTTTCATGGGAGGAAAATAAGCTTCAAATATGGCAGGTCTTCCTGAATCCGCAACTTGTGCATAAACACCAAGGTAAGGAGCGATATCCGTTCCGTAAATTTCCGAAGCTTTTTTACCAATAACCTTATCTCTTTTAAGACCGAGAATGGACTGAAAGGCATTGTTAACATCCATGATTCTATAGTCTATAGGCTTTTTTGTTTTATCATATATCATTTCATGTAAGCAGACTCCTTCATTCATGGAAAAATAAAGGGAACGGAATTTCTCTTCACTTTCTTTAAGATCTTTTTCGCTCTGCTTTAATTTAAAAAAAAGTAAATCAAAAGGCTGGGAAAACCCTGTTTCAATAATAGCTTTATAGATTAGGAAAAATGATAGAAGTTTAAAAAAATGCCCCAACTGGTTAAAGAATCCATACACATCCACATATAATGTAAAAGATAATTCAGATAAGATAGTCATAATTAAAGAAGCTATAATCAACATAAAAACTATTCTGTTGAATTCTTTCCGGTATAGATATAGAAAAAATATTGCTGCCGCCAATATAAAAGATATTATATATTCACTTATAATTTTAAAAGATGTCAGACCCGATCCTTCTATATAGCTGACAGGGAACACTTTCCAGTAAAAAATTGATAACAAAATCAAAGTCGTAACAATTAGATAACTGATAAATTGGAGTTTATAATTTAACCTTCTTGTTATAAAAAATAAAGCTAAAAGCAAAGAAATGCTCTCAAGATATCTTGCAGAAATCCAGAGCTGAGTCGCCAGGTTTGACCCTGTAAAATTTGTAAATACGCCCATCCCTTTATAGGCAAGAGTATGGAATAAATCCAGCAAAGATACAAAAAGGTAAGCGATTCCAACAAATAACAAATAATTATTATCTAAAAACTTCTTTGAGTTCCAGGCAATAAGGAATATGCCAAAAGCAATAATAATGCTAAATAGCTCTACAAAATTGTGATAAAGAAGATAACTGTGCAGACTTATAAAATAAAGGCCTACAATTGATATCAGACCAAATATAATAATTAAGTAATTTTTTTTAAAAAAAGATCTTATCAAATTACTATTATCAGATTATTATAATAAAAAAATATCAGTAATATATCTTCACGATAAAAGCTACTTAAGTATTATAATATTAAAATGCAGTGTTTTACAATTTAAATGGAATTACCTTTTTTATCCAACTCAGCCTTCTGACTTTTGCAAAATCAAAATATCTCTAGCAAGTATTCATAATCAAACTATACCTAATTCCTGAACTCCTCTAAATCACTTAAGATCTCTTCTGCATGTTTTGCCGGGTTTACCGTTGGATAGACTTTCTTAATTACTCCATCCGGATTAATAAGATATGAAATTCTTTTTGTAATAATTCCGCCGGCATGATATTTACTTATTACCTCTTTCTCCGGATCCGAAAGAAGGATTATGGGCAGATTGTACTGGTCCGTAAATTTTTTATGACTTAATGGTGAGTCCGGGCTGATTCCTATAACTTCTGTATTAAGTTTTTTAAATTTATCAACATTATCTCTAAAATTTTTTGCTTCTGTAGTACAACCAGGACTATTATCCCTGGGGTAAAAATAAATCACTATCCATTTACCTTTATAATCGGATAAAGTATGGATTTTGTTATTTTGATCAATTAATTTAAAATCAGGAGCACTGACATTTTCTTTTAACATATAAATACCTTTCTATTATATTGTTCCCCAATTAAATTTTTACACCACAAATTTCTCTTAAACAGTTCAAACAGACTCATAAAATAATTTTATTTTAGATTGTAAAAAAAAATTCGCTATTATTGGATATTCCCAATTGGGCTGATCTTTCATCAAAATCGTTGTAAATATTATCTATTTCTTCCCAAAAAAGTGTTTCATAAAGATAAGCTTCGTTTTCAATCTCAGTCAATGTATATATGTTTGTTCCTTTTTCAAACTCTTTAAAGAACAATATTCTTTTCGATATGGCACTTAATGCATAATGGTAAGCTCTGGATGCTTCCGGCGGAGGAGCAATTTGTTTTAGATCATCATTAAATTTTTCATATTTTTCCAGGAGCATTTGAGAATATATAACTTTCTCATCCAAAGTTATATTCTTATTATTGAATTTCTCTAAAAGTTGTGTTGTTTTTTCAATATGATCCTTCCAGATTGAAAAAAACTTTTTACTGAAATCAGAAAATTTCCCCAACTGAACTTTAAACTGTTCTTTTGCGTCCATTTCGTTATTTTTATTTGAGCTGTATTTTATCAAATCAGCTTCATTGAAATATTCCAGAGAACTATTATTCTCATCCTTTTTCGTACAGCCTATGAATAATATAGATAAGAAAAATATTCCAATAATTAAAATTGTAAGCAATTTTTTCATCATATATTCAAATGCAAAATTTTTTATAAAACTTTTATTGAAATTTTAAATGATTTACTTAACTTCAATGGTACCATTCATTCCAGAATGTATCTTACAGAAATAATCGTAAGTCCCTTTATCATTGAAAGTATAACTGAATGATCCGCCGCTACTTATGTTTCCGCTATCAAAAATTCCAGACTCATTACCACTTCCGCCGCTTGTAATTGTGTGAGAATAAGTATCTTCATTTACCCACGTGACCGTAGTTCCCTGATTTATGGTAACAACCTCAGGACTGAACCTTGAGTTTTTCATCTCTATTTGGACTTCACCTTCGGTTTGTGTGGTGATAGTTTCCCCGGGAGTTTCTGTTTCTGTTGCAGGCTGGCTCGTATCAGTCTGGCAGGAAACTAATATAAAAAGTAAAAACAGTATCGATAATGTAATTATTAACAATAGACTTCCTTTAAATATTTTCATCTCTACACCTCTCTTTTTTATTAAACATTAAAAATTAAAATTTACATTACGGAAACATCCAGCTTTTTAGCGCTCTGCCATAATCCATGTATATTACAATAGGATAAAGCCAGGATGGTCCCGGATTTTTCCGTCTTAAACAACAGAGTACCCTGATGATTTGTATAGACAGTACTTGTATCTGCTCCCTGGGTAGAACTACCGTGAGCCGTGAAGATAAGATCTCCGATCTGTATGGGATATTTTTCACCATCAGGTAGAAAGAACAAAGATATCCACCCTATATGGTGCTGGGTAGTATTTGGGTGAGATATCTCTTTCCCTACACTTATAACTATCTTTACCTCCTCTCCCTTTTGTACCATATCCGGGGCATCTATTACCGGTATATGCTTTTCTTTTTTAAAGTCTGCGCTTTGCAGTAGCTCATTAATTTCAGTCATTTTTATCTTACTTCTCCTATATTAATATTCAATTAACTTAAGTATTACACCTTTTATATCTAAATTCTTTACAATAGGTGCGGTATTTATTATTAACCTATTTTCTTTTTTACAAAATCTATGAGAGAATTCAATACCTTACCGGAAGGACCTCCTTTGGTAATGAACATATCTATTCCCATCTGCAGATATTTCCTTTTTTCTCCATGATCAAAATCAATAACAACTAAAGACATATCCGGGTAAGATTCTTTAAAAGACTTAACTGCATTTTTGATACTCTTGCCAAGAAAATCCCCGTCCATAATTAATATGCCGGGTTTTTCTATTTCTACTGCTTTATACAGATCTGTATGGTCTGACACCTCTTCTATATAATCTATCTTGTCTATCTCTGTTTCCAGTAGAAGTTTCAAGGCCGATAGCAGGTTTTTTCTTCTCTCTGCAATTAAAATATTCATGTGGTTATTATAGGTTTAAGGATATATTATAGTAACAGTAGTAAGTACAGTATTCCAGGAATAAAAGGTAGGGTTTTTTAACTGGTCATTAGACCAGTTTTTTGTATAGAGACAGCTAGACAGCTCAAACAAACACAAGCTAGCAAAAGCAGATAATTCCATTATAATATTTAAATAAAAGTTACAATTATTAATTAACTAGCCGGGAAGAATCAATATGATAAAGAAAATATTAATTCTACTGATTACTTTTACATTAATCCTCTCATTTACCTTATTCGGATGTAAAGAAGAAGTAGC
>CAZLEB010000023.1:0-4886 GCA_964558475.1 uncultured Actinomycetota bacterium | reverse complement strand
GAAGCAGAAGCAACCGATGAAGAATCGGTACAGGAGGAGACAGAAGAAACAGCCGAAGAAATAAAATTACAGGCATCAGAGGGAGAAGTATCTTTCAAAACCGAAGACGGCATCAATATTAACGGAAATATATTTGGAACCGGAAACAAGTGGATAATACTCTCACATATGTATCCCACTGATCAAACCAGCTGGTTTGATTTTGCACAGTATCTGGCCGAAAATGGTTATATAGTTTTGACTTACGATTTCAGGGGATACGGCAAATCAGGCGGAAGTCGGGATATATCAAATATAGACAAGGACCTGGAAGCCGCTATAGTTTTTATAAGCCAGTACGATTCGGAGAAAATATTCCTTATGGGGGCCAGTATGGGGGGAACAGCCAGCCTTATAGTAGCTGCAAGAGAGTATATTGATGGCGTTATATCTCTCTCTTCCCCGGATGAAATGGACAGCCTATCGGCTCTTGATGAGGTTGAAGACATAGATGCGCCCATACTTTTTATAGCCAGCCAGGGCGACGAAGATGCGGCAGCGAGCGCTGAATCTCTTTTTGACATGTCACTCGAGCCTAAAGAAATCGAAATACTTGACGGCAATTCACATGGAACTTTTATCTTTGAAGAAGAACCGGAAAATGGCGAGATAGTAAAACAGCTTGTACTTGATTTTTTAGACAGTAATTGAATATTTACGCCGGATCAGACCGTATCTAAAATTGCTTTATTAAAACTTCTTATTTCCCTGAACATTCTTGGATAAAGCTTTGCCCCGTAATTAAAACCAACAATAGTGGAGAATCCCTGGGTGATTCCAATCAGCGGCATCCGTATCAAGCTTAACATTCTGAGTCCAATTCCCATTATTGCAATATGGAGATCACTTCCATGGAAGAGCAGCGGCCTGTTAAAAATCAGAGTTATTGTACTCCATTTTGGATTTCATATTCTTACACCATTATATTTCCCATCACCATTATATTTCCTATAGTAATAAAACCGGTAATCAGGATATATCAATTATTGATTAAGAATATTTTTGAAAAACTGATTCTTTTCTGCTTCGTTATAGCCAACGGCACTTGATTTTCCAAAATACTGAGGCCATGAGTTAAAAGTGCTAACGGTAATATCTTCCCTCTTCATAGAAAGAAATACCGGTAGTATCTGTGCCGCCTGGCCTATCGATATATTGGTCCAGACATATTTTCCCATTATGTTTAAGAAATCGGCCAGATTTCCAGAATTTACCATTGACTTTTTTTGCAGGAGCAAATCCGCCAGAAGCATTGCCGACTGCTTCTCTCTGGCATAGGCACCCCCACCATAAAGAGATCTGCCGTGCCTTGCCCTGGAAAGAGCAAGTGCCTGAGCCCCGTTTATATGATGCGTTCCGGGAGTCAGGTAGCATCCGGAAAATGAATCCGCTATATTTTCTTCAACCGTAACATCAACACCACCAAAGTAATCAATAAGAGGTGCAAATCCATCAAAATCAGTAATGACATAGAAATCGATCTTTGCTCCGGTAAATTGCTCAAAAGCACTTACTGCACCGGCATTTCCACCTGAGGCATGGTATCCGTTTATTTTACGCCCTCCGTACCAGGTATCCCTGGGTATAGTAACAAGATACGCCTTCCGGGTATCGA
Organism: uncultured Actinomycetota bacterium; assembly: GCA_964558475.1. Lineage (GTDB taxonomy): Bacteria > Actinomycetota > Humimicrobiia > Humimicrobiales > Humimicrobiaceae > Hydromicrobium. The sequence continues at coordinate 3,232 of CAZLEB010000023.1, read as the reverse complement.
GATTCAGATGGACAAATACATTAATATCGGTTCTGCCGCTGACTCTTCCTCCAGGCCTGTCAGAGGCACTATCATCTCCCCATATAATAAAATTAACTTTTCTACCAGCTTGAAAACCAGCTGCTCCGCTTGAACTGTAACCGGAAGAGGCTGAAGAAGAAGTAACAGTAGCTGCAGGAGCACCTGCATAGGGTATAATTCCATAGCTATTGCAGAGCTCGGCAAACTCCTGCGATTTCAGGAATCCATCCAAAACTGATTCTCTGCTCATTCCGCCTGCCAGTCTACCCAGCCATATACTATAACCGTTTGTATCAGGTTCCCGGTCGAAAAATGCCCTGTAGAGTATGGTAATAAATATCTCATTTGAGTGGTTTTTTTCTGTAAACTCTTTACTGAAAATAAAACCTTCGGCAACATCTGCTCCGGTCTTCGAACCATTCATAAGAAACCCAACCCATTCATTTAATCCTCCGGCATCAGGTTGTCTTCCAAGACACTGTACATAGAACCGGGTTACAAAGCTCTGTACCTGCTCTGCTGAACCCCCGTTAAGAGCCGTAGGGAAAAGAGTTATAACCAAAATTCCTATTAAAACCATAATCAGAAAATACCTGGTCCTGGAAAATATTTTTCTTACCATTACTCGCTCCTTCTAAAATTAAATTACATTCATATCCAAGTAAAAACTTCCTACCATTATACAATTATTCTTACAAGGTTAAAAACATTAAATGTATTTTTTTAAAAAAACCTCTTCAACTTTATTCATCCCAAGCCTTGTAAGAGCAAAATCATATTTTACGGGATCATCTCTATCAAATTTCTTTAAGGCACTGGTTATTTCCATGGCAGTCCTGATATCTGCCTGTTTCCTTTCAGTAAATCCCAGTTTTAGCGAGATTCTGTACATATGAGTATCGAGAGGAATAATTAACTTGGACCTGGAAACTCCAATCCAGCCTCCGGGATCTACATTATCTCTGCGCACCATCCAGCGCAGATAAAGATTCAATCTTTTAAACGCGCTGCCACCTATCGGCGAAGGTACAAGGCTGCTGCACCTGTTTTTAGCAAGATCATTGAGATTTTTTGCGAAATTTAAAGCAGCGGAAAGAACCGTTTTATCTTCCTCTTTTAGTCCTTGTAAAAAACAGTTATTTAAGGACCCATATTCAGCTATAGTATTTTTTATATTCATTAAAAGACAGGATAATTCACCTCCGGTGGTGAACCTGTGTTTAAAATCTTTAAAAGTATCATATAGCAGGTTTGGAGAGGCTTTTTTCAAAAATGCAGACGGTCTGGATGTCATCCTGTTCAGCACCATAAAAACACTTTTCAGTATCTGGGCTACCCTGCCGTATGCTAATACTGAAGCAATCAGCCCGGCAATTTCACGATCCTCTATATTTTCATAATCATATAAAAATTCTAGAGGGTCGGGATGGACAAACTTTCTATCATTATAACTTAAATATAATTTATCCAGCTCTCTTTTGAGTCCCATCAGCCCGGCATAATAATATTAATTTCTCTTAAGGTTCATTTTTAATCTATTTTCCAACAGCCTGCTTAATCCTCTACAAATATTTCCCTGTGCCTGTTGATTATCCTTTCGGCCAATTTATCCAGCATTTGAAAATCGGCTTCTTTTGGGTATCCTTTTATAATCACTGGCTCTATAATTTCAGCTTTCAAAGTAGATATGATATCTGAAAGTATATCAACAGTTTTTCCACCCCATCCATATGAGCCGATAATTGAGATAAATTTTAATTTTGGCCTCAGGGCTTTAACCAGATATGCTGCATAGACCATATTTGGGTGTGGACCGGCAAGAACTGTCGGGGTTGCAATCACAACAGTGGCCGCATCAACCAGAGCCATCGCAAGCTCACCTATATCAGACTCGGTAAGATGGAAAACCTTAACCGTTATTCCTTTTTTGGTCAGGGACTCTTTAAAATACTCAACCATTTTTTCGGTGCTGCCATGCATAGATATATAGGGAATTATGACCTCATTTTTTAAATTATCCGAGGACCAATCCTTATAAGCATTCACAATAAAATCTATTTTATCGTAAAGCTGGCCGTGGCTGGGTGCGATTATTTCTATATCCAGGTCCTTAATCTTATCTAAATTTTTTATTATATTAGTCCTAAACGGCATCATAATCTCCGCATAATAACGTTTTGCAGCATTATATATTTTCTTTTCGTCCCTTACAAAAAGTTCGCTTGATGCATAATGGGAACCAAAAAAATCACAGCTGAAAAGTATTTTATCTTCCTTCAGATAGGTAGACATTGTCTCGGGCCAGTGAACCCAGGGTGTAAAAATAAATTGTAATGTCTTGTCACCCAGAGAAATTGTATCCCCATCTTCAACTACTAAAAATCTGCTCTCCGGTATTAAAAGTAAATCTACGAGCATAGACTTACATCTATCATTGGTGACTATCCTGGATTCAGGATATGCCTTTACCAGTTCCGGTAGAGAACCCGAATGATCCTGTTCTGCATGATGCGATATAATATAATCTATACTGCTTAAATCTAGCTCTTTCAAATTGCCGGCAAGGGTACCGTACATTGGCGGATCCACACTATCAAGTAGAGCAGTTTTTTCTGAACCTTTAATCAGATAGGAATTATAAGAGGTCCCATCAGGAAGAGATATCAATTCGTCAAATAACTTTCTATCCCAGTCTATGGCTCCAACAAAATAAATATTTTCTTTTATTTTTTGCATACTCATTTAAACCAATCCTTTTTCTTTTCTTATTGCATATGACCACACCCTACAGCGCAAGGTGCGGTCATATATTTTAATTTAATTTATTTTAACTCTTCCACAGTCCGTGAATATTGCAATATTCCCTGGCAATTATGTTATCGGCATTTATACAGAATTCAGCTTCCGGGGCATCTCCCGGTTTTAGGAATTTTCTATATGCTACCCCATCTACAATTACTTCAATCCATTCGATATAATGCTCTTCTATCATAGGATGGGCAACACTTCCAATTTTAACTTTAAATCCGCTCTCAATCTTTTCAATTACAGGTATGTGTTTTTCTAATGCGGCATCAACTGTATTTTCTTTATATAGTTTCATGGGCTGTTCGCAGCAAACAAGCTCTCCTTTACCGCCGTGAAGAACTTCAACAATATTGCCGCAGACTTCGCATTTGTAAATTTGTAATTTTTCTGTCATTTTATACAC
>CAZLEB010000022.1:15556-15845 GCA_964558475.1 uncultured Actinomycetota bacterium | reverse complement strand
CATTTCACTCCACAATTCCCCGTCGTAATGGTAGATGAAAGAAGCATAATTAGAAACATATTGTTCAGAAGTAGCAGTATATTTATTCGAGATTGCATAAACATCAGAAGAAGATGAACCCCAGATACAAGAAGCACTACCAGGTAATTGCTCAATCATAATTTCCCAATCAATTCCATCATAGTGCAGAATAACTCCCTGGCTTCCATTCCCCCCTGAAACAAAAACATCTGTCGAGGATGAACCCCAGACATCATAAAGATAATATTCTGATACTCCAAAATCCATA
>CAZLEB010000022.1:0-15518 GCA_964558475.1 uncultured Actinomycetota bacterium | reverse complement strand
CAAGGGTTCATATTTCTGTGAAGTATAATTATAACCACCTCCAATAGCAAAAACATCCGAAGAAGATGAACCCCAGATACTACTCAGGGTTCCTGTAGTTCCGCTTTCCATACTGCTCCAGGTATTTCCATCGTAATGTTTAATAGTTCCATTTACACCTACTGCAAAAACATCAGTCGGTGAAGAGCACCATACACTGTTAAGTGTATATCCGTCAGGTAGAGGATTCTGCCACTGCCACTGTGGTTCTTCTGCAAAAGATACCTCATCTCTACCATTACTTTCTGGTTCAGTAGATTCTTCAGTGCCATTTAATTCTTCCCCTACTTCTTCCTCAACTATTTCATCTTTACAACCTGCTAATATAAATAATGCAATAATTGATATAGTAAGTAGATATAAAAAGATTTTTTTCATTTTTTACTCCATAACTAAAATTTTATAATAATTATATTATACTACTCTTATACTTTTAATTTAACGTACTAATTTCATCCTCAATTATTTCAACATTATCTTTAATTCTTTTAATTGTTTTAGAAAGATCCGATTAAAAATTTATATTTAGTATCAGGATTATTTAAAACTAAGATTTATATTATTTTTTATAGCATAGGCTTTAGCAAGTGATATAAACATTGCACCTCTGCTCTTTTTAATCTTTCCGGTAAGATATGTATCCTTTATTATGCTTAAAAATATTCTTATTCGCTGCTCTGATATTTTATCAACTACAGCCCAGAATACTCCCAGGCTGTGGTTATCTTCAATCTCTTCTGCTATTTCTTTAGCTAGTTGCTCCTTTTCTCTGGACCTATATCTTTTTGGTCCAGGATATTCCTTCATCTCACTCTCAGAGTTTTCCACAACCTCTTCCCTACTGGCTCTATTAACCCATGATGATATAAGATTTATTGTACTGTCTGTAAACTCTCCGATAATTCATTGTATCTATTTAATGATGTTTGATATGCTAATAGTACTTAAGAGGGGTTTATTATGATTATTGAATTAAATAGTAACTATTTTAATAAATATATAAATCAAATTATTTTATTACTTTTAAATATTCAATTTATTTCAAAGGAATTCGCCCATAGAATTTGCAAAGAGCTCCAAAATGATTTCCATTCGTATTCTAATTATTCATTTTTATATATCAAAAACGATATTCTTCTGGGGATAATTTTAGCAAAACCTATAGGAAGTTATGTTTTTAATAAGAATACCTGTGAAATAAAGTATTTATCAGTAAATCCTGATTTTAAGGGTAAGGGTATTGCTGCTTCTCTGGTCAAACGTTTAAAAATGAAATGTAGCAAATCTTTTGATTATCTTTATCTTACGGTATACGAGAATAATAAAAGAGCAATTGCATTCTACAAAAAGATGGGATTTTCTCCCTACATTTTGAATAATAAACCTCAAAAAGTTTTGCTTGATGCAGGTACTTCAATTGAACACACAGATATTTGTTTAATCTATAATCTTCTCAGCATTTAATATAAACTGCTAAATAGATTTATCTTAAGCAATATTATTTCCAGTTATAAGTTTTTTAATATATCTTATTCAATTATGAATACAGGTTTGAAAAAATCTTACCATATTTTGATCAAAACAATCTATTTTCTTTAAAAGACCTTTTTTCTTTAATACAAAAGCTACTGCTCCGGTAGCTCCGGCATTTGTACCCAGTGTAGCAGGAACGATTTTTACCCCTTCCATAGCTGCATTGAAAGCATGCTCCCCAACATATTTTCTTACCGGGTCAAATAAAAGCTCTCCTGCTTTAGCCATTCCACCACCAAGAACAACCATTTGTGGATTTATTATGTTAATTATATTAGATATACCAATTCCTAAATACTTACCTGTTTCTTCAACTATATGTTTGCATAGATTATCTCCCTTTCTGGCTGTATCATAAACTAGTTTGCAGGTAATCTTTTCCAATTTATTTTCTACTAAATCGGTAAGTTCAGTCTTTTTCCCTTTTTTTATCGCAGACAGTGTTCTAGTTACCACTGCTTTGGCTGAAGCATAAGCCTCAAAGCACCCTCTGTTTCCACAACCACATAAAAGCCCGCCTTCATGGATTACCATATGTCCTATCTCTCCAGCTGTCTGCCCTATTCCATGTAAAACTTCTCCATTAATAATTATTCCTCCACCTATTCCGGTACCTAAAGTGAGTAAAACCAAATTGTCAACATCTTTTCCAGCTCCTAACCACCACTCGCCTAAAGCAGCAGCATTGGCATCGTTTTCCAGAAAAATAGGAAGGTCAAGTTCATTTCCTAACTCTTTTACTAAGGAGGTATTAATCCAACCAGGAATATTAGGAGCGATATGTATTACACCAGAATCGCTATTTATTGGGCCTGGGCCACCTACTCCCATTCCTAATATTGATTTAGCAGAGACTCCTAATTTCTCTCCTTCTCTAAGAACATTTTTTGCTGAATTAATTATTTGAGAGATAGTTTTTTCTTTACCCTTGTCACCAAAGGTTTTCCTGGTATCCTTGGTTATTATCTTACCGTCTTTGCTTGAAAGTACACAGACAATGTTAGTTGCTCCTAAATCTACTCCAATAACATAATAAGATAATCGTTTCACTTCTTACCCCCAATTCTTAGTTTATATTTTTTATGTTGCAGATTGTTATTTTTATTTCTTATAATCAATATTAATTATAATCTTTTCTTTATTTTTTAAATTATCCAGTGACTCTTTTTATTTTTATTTTTAAATATAAATAAAAATATCTGTAATAATTTTAATATATTTATATGTTATCAGTTAATATATAACTTGTCACTATTAATGTCAATATGATATTATTAGATTATTTTTAATACTTATATTTGAATTTATACAAAATAGACTTTAATATATCATTTAATTACCACTGATGCGAAATATTTCTTTTCATTGTTTATTTCCGTTATTCTTCAGCAGAATGTTAAGCTTTTCATATTCAAATAACTTTGATTTTCTTTTTAAATATAAGGTCTAAATTATTTTGATCATCCCTGTCATCTGTTAAATCTAGTGCTATATCCTCTAGATTTAGAAAGCCTGCGCTAGGCTTATCGGCTCCTCTATTCGGCCTTTATTTCTCTATAGATTTTAATCTATTTATTTATAAATTCAATAGCCCTAAATCTCTAACATTATTTTCATACTATCTTCTCTAAATTTCTTCGACTTCAATACCACCGGCAAATCTTCCAAACAAACACGGTCAGAAACAATCGATTTCACATCCAGAACCTTATTATTAATAAGGTCAAGTGCAGGATAAAATGTATAGCATAATGCATAAGAACCATAGATCTCTAGGTCACGCTTGTAGATTTCGAATGGGCTGATCATAATCCTATCTTCCGGTGGGCAGACTCCGAAAAACATAATTTTACCGGTATTTTTGGCACAACTAATAGCCATCTCTGTCACTTTAGCCACACCTGTGGCATCTACGACCACATCAAATCCAAGCGGTGTAATACCTTTTAGAACTTGAAGTAGTTTATTATCAGACGGTATTGCCCTGCTTATACCCAATTTTTTGGCTAACTCCAAACGTGCTGGTTTGAGATCTGTTATGGTAACAGATGCTGCATTGCCATGTTGAATTAATTGCGCCATTTGTAATCCGATTGGACCGGCTCCAAATATCAACACATTGTCACCATTAATTATTTTTAACTTCCTTAAGCCATAAACTATACAAGACACCGGTTCAACAAAAGCAGCTTCTATAAAAGACATACTATCCGGAATCTTATAAACATTTTTATAAGTTACTGCTACATATTCGGCAAAACCACCATTTCTAGTAACACCCAATGCCTGCCAATTTTTACAATGATTGGGACGATTAGTCCTGCAGAAGTGGCATGCACCGCAATAGATATTTGGATCAACCGTAACCCTGGTCCCAACTTTTGGTCCGGAAACATCCGGGCCCATCTCGACTACAGTACCGGAAATCTCGTGCCCGGGAACAATTGGGTAAGAGCCCACATAGTCGCCATTATAGATATGAAAATCCGTAGCGCAAACACCGCAATTCTTTACCTGGATAACAATCTCATCCTTTCCTGGTTGGGGATACTGTATTTCTTTAACAGAAACATTACCGGGCTTTTCAATAATCACTGCTTTCATATAAAAATCCTCTTTTAAATATATTAATTATTCTTCAACCTGACAAACCTTCCCGTGGGGACTATTGTTATTTTTATTCTATGATTTTGAGAGATTCTGTTATCGATATATCCTTGGATATCCTCTACCTTTTTAAAACCCATTTTTTCAGTTTCTTCCCTGCTGAAATCTGAATAAAGCAAGACACCTGCTTTTGTAAGAAGCCTGGATACTGCAACCGCCTTATGACCACCCAGCACAAACTTTTTCTTTAGCCTCTCACTTAAGCATACATAATCCCGGCAGTCTGCCATCCACTGTTTAAATATATCTTCACCATATCCTTCACAGCAGGAAGCAACTAAAATTATAGTTCCTTTTTCGGCAACTATTTCCTTGACATTTTCCAGAGCTTTATGGGACTGGTAAAGATTCATATCTCTGGGATAGCCGCCCTGAGAAGTTATTACTATATCGGCAGCTTCCCCCACTTCCCTTCTGTATATGGAATCATACTTCCTTATACCTTCGAGGTAGGCTTCATTATTTTTCCCCGCTACAGCGGCAATTATATTCTTTTTATCATCCAGTATCACGTTAAAAATAAACCCGATACCTGCAAGCCTGCCTGCTTCCTCCATATCCTGCCTTACCGGATTATTAAAAAAACTACCCGCAGAAGCTCCCTCTTCCAGCATCATTGAATGGTTGAGCTCAATCGAATTCCTGGTGCATACCCCGGGTAAAATTGCCTTTGCCCCTCCGCTGTAACCGGCAAAATAATGGTACTCGATATTACCGGTAACAATAAGAATATCACTTCCAAGCACCTCTTCAAAAACTTCCAATGGTGTTCCCCTGGAAGTGCGGCCAATCAGTTTTGATTTTGAAGTATCCGAATCAAATGTTTTTATATTTTCATAAACATAGTCACCCACAAGCTTTCTTTTCTCGTCCCCGGTATGTTTGCGATGGATCCCTACACCAGATATGACTTTAATATTTTTATTTTCTATTCCCCCTTCATTTAACTCTTGTATCAGCCGGGGTAAAAATTTATATGATGGGCAGGGCCTTGTGATATCGCTGACTATAATAGAGGCGCTCCTCATGCCCCGGGCTATCTCTGACAGCCTTTTTGATTTTACCGGACTGCCCAGAGCCTGTTCAATTATTTCATTTTCATCCAGATCAAAACTACCGCTTTCTTCTGAAATTATATCCAGTATGTTTTTATCCGGTATACCTAACTCTACTTTCTCTTTTCCGAAAGGAATCGCTACTCTCATAATCTACCGCTTATTATTTCTCTCGCCTTTTTTTCAATAAATTTTAAGTCTACCTTACCCTTCGTATTGCCGGTCTCCATAGCAGCTCTGGCTACACTTACGGCAACAGCGGGCAGAACCCTCTTGTCGAATGGCTTTGGAATAATATAATCTTCTTTCAGATCATCACTTACAATTTCCGAAATGGCCTTTGCTGCCGCCAGTTTTATTTCCATGTTTATCTCCAGTACTCTCGCGTCCAGAGCTCCCCGGAATATCCCCGGAAATGCCAGTACATTATTAATCTGATTTGGATAGTCGCTCCTTCCGGTAGCAATAATTTTAACCCCGCACTCCCTGGCAATTTCCGGTTTAATTTCAGGTTCAGGATTTGCCAGTGCAAATATAATAGGATTTTTTTTCATCTTCTTTATCATTTCAGCAGTCAGGATATTCGCTGTCGATACTCCGATAAACACATCGGTACCTTCTATCGCACAGGATAAACCTCCCTGTATATTATTTAAGTTCGTAAACTCCGCCAGTTTTTGTTTGGCATCATTTAAGCCTTTCCTTTCCCTGCATATTATCCCTCCACTATCGCACACAACGATATCAGTCACACCAATGTAATTTAATAAATTTATTATAGAGGTACCGGCCGCTCCTGCTCCATTTATAACTATTTTTACTCCGGTAATTTCTTTCCTGTAAATCTTGAGAGCGTTAAACAGTCCTGCCAGGGTTACAATGGCAGTCCCATGCTGGTCATCGTGGAAGATAAGCATATTTGTCTCTTTCTTCAGTCTGTCTTCAATCTCAAAACATCTGGGTGCCGCTATGTCCTCCAGGTTTATTCCCGCAAATGATGGTTCCAGCATTTTTATAGTACTGATTATTACTTCGTTATCCTGACTGTCTATACATATAGGGAAAGCAGATACTCCTCCAAACTGTTTAAACAACACACATTTGCCTTCCATTACCGGAAGCGCTGCTCTGGCTCCGATATTACCGAGGCCCAGAACCGCGGAACCATCAGATACCACTGCAATCATATTGCCTCTGGCTGTATATGTATTCAATTCCTCAGGATTTCCCGCAATTACACGGCAGGGTTCTGCAACCCCCGGAGAATAAGCAAGGGATAAGTCGTGTTCGCTCGCGGTTTTTACCTTGCTTATTATATCAATCTTGCCGACATACTTTTTATGCATCTCCAGTGCTTCTTCATAAATATTCAACTGAATTTCACCTTACTTTTCTCTAGCTTTTTATTTAATTTTAACACTTATTTATAATACTGGCTTCTATATTCTAAAGTACCAATTTATAATTATCTTTAAAATTTTTTAAATGGGAAGACATTTTGACCTGGTGTAAACTGCATTCATTTTTAAAGTTAAAATTTTATTAATGATAAATTATAACATATAATAATACGCATGGAATATTCTGCAGATACGGATATTGGAACATACAGAAAAAAAAATGAAGATTATCTTTATGCCGAAAACAACCTGTTTATTGTAGCTGATGGCATGGGGGGACATAGAGCCGGGGAGATTGCAAGCATACTGGCTGTTGAAACTTTCATAAAAGATTTTAATCATAATCTTAAAAACATAAACAAGGAGACAGATAGTCTGACTTCCCGCAGGATAAAAGAACTGCTGCTGGGTAGTATTCAAAGCGCTAACGGGGAGGTATTCGAAAAAGCACTCCTGCAACCGGAATATTACGGTATGGGAACTACCTTTACCGGATGCTATATTCAGAAAGATAAAGCGTATATAATTCATGTGGGCGACAGCAGACTCTATATCAAAAGAGGCAGTGAGTTCAACCTCCTGACTTCAGATCATACTATTGTGGGAGAACTGTTCAGGAAAGGAGAAATAAGTTACGAGGACACTTTCAATCACCCTCAAAGAAACTACCTCACAAATGTTCTGGGGGTTGCAAAAGATGTAAATCCGGACTTTATCACTTATAAAATCCTGCCGGAAGATATACTGCTTATATGTTCTGACGGGCTCAATTCTATGTTAAGAGATAAAGATATCGCAAGTAGCATCAGTAAAAATAAAAAGGCCGAAGACATTTCAAAAAACCTTATAAAAGCGGCGATAAGAAAAGGCGGCCTGGATAATATAACGGTTATAGTTATAAAAATTTAAAATATGCCCGATAATAATTTTAAAAAATATAGATTAATCTCAAAAAGATACAGGATAATAAAAAAGATAGCTTCAGGCGGAATGGCTGACGTCTTTCTGGGAGATGATTTAAAATTAGGCAGGAAAGTAGCCATAAAAATACTGTCTTCCAATTATGCAGGTGATAGAAACTTTGTGGCAAGATTCAAGAGTGAAGCACAGATACTGGCAAGGCTCAACCATCCAAATATTGTCCAGGTATATGACTGGGGAGAATTCAACAGCTCTTATTTTATCTGTATAGAATATGTCGAAGGAGAAAGCTTAAAGGAAATAATAGAAAAAAAGGGTCCACTGCCCCCCGGGACTGTTGTCGACTATGCCATACAAATTTCCAGTGCACTGCTGATGGCTCATAAAAACAATCTTATACACCGGGATATTAAACCGCAAAATATTCTTGTAACCCCTGAAGGAAAAGTTAAAGTTACTGATTTTGGCATTGCAAAATCCCTTACCACTGATGTCACCAAGACATTAAATATAATAGGAACAGCTCATTACATTTCACCTGAACAGGCTAAGGGAGAATTTTTAGATCACCGAACTGATATTTATTCACTTGGAATAGTACTTTACGAAATGCTAACTGCAGATGTTCCTTTCAGAGGCGGAAGCTCTATTGACATCAGCCTGAAACATATAAATGAAAAACCTTTAAAACCGTCAGAGATAATGGAAAATATTCCGGAAAAACTGGAAAAAATAATAATGCACTGTCTTGAAAAAGATTCCCAGGCCCGCTATCCGACGGTAAGGGAAATGATAGGCGACCTGCAAAAATACGACACCAATAAACCTTTGAGTTTCAGCACCAGAGAAAAGGACCTGGGAAAAGCAGGTAAGTATGTAAAAAAAATAAGACCGCATTTTACCAGTATCATTATAGCGGTCTTTATGGTTGCCTTTTTAATCCTGTTTATAATTTATAGTTACAAATACTACAGCAATGGAACTGCTACACAAACTACGGTATCAGTCCCTCCTGTTAAGAATATTCCTGCTGAAAATGCAAAAGAAATACTCTCTCTATTTGACCTGAATCTCGTTATAACTGATGAAATCTATAATTCGGAAATCCCGGAAGGATTTATCACTGAACAGACTCCCGAACCGGGAAAAAACATCCCGGCCGGCAGTAATATTGAAGTAACTATCAGCAGAGGTCCGGAGATCACCTACATTCTGACTCCCAACTTAATTGGTCTTAGCCTCGAAGATGCCACCCAAATACTGGAAGACTATGGACTTGTAAGGGGTAGTATCACCAGAGAGTATTCCAGTACTTTTAAAGAAAATTCTATTATGGATCAGACTCCGGATTTTAATGAAAGAACTGAGCCGGGAGGATCTGTCAATATAATTGTAAGCAAGGGTGAAGAGACTATTGTTATTCCCAATATTATTGGCCGTGATTTCATAGAGGCTTCAAACTACCTTGAGTCCCTTGGCCTAATCGTGCAAAGCAGCAAAGCCCCGATAACAGAGGCAGGTATTACAAGTGAGCCCGGAAAAATTATAAATGTAATACCATCCCCGGGTTCTGAAGTGGGAGTAAACAGTGTGGTAGAGCTAATAATTTCTACAAATGAGCCGCTTGTCTTAGTTCCCAATCTCATGCGTCTTGGTCTGGATCAGGCTATAAGTATGCTCGGCTCCTACAATATTAATTATGAAATAAGTTATATAAGTACAGACTACCCGGTACAGGAAGGTACAGTTCTGGGCCAAAATCCCGAAGCGGGATTTTATATTTCACCTGAGTCCAGTATTATTTTATTTATTGGAAGTTAAATTTTTTATTCGGTACTGAAAAATCCCATGGATTCAAACTTCCGGGCTCTTCCTGATTTTAATTCTTCTCCGGGAATACTCACATATCTTTCCAGAGCACCGGTAACATACCTCTTTACAATTCTTACCATTCTCCTGGGTGCATTCTGAGCACCGCCAATAGGTTCATGGATAATCCTGTCTATTACTTTCAGTCCGAGCAGGTCCCTTGAGGTCAGCCTGAGCTCCCTTGCAGCCAGCTTGGTACCGGAAGGATTTTTCCACAAAATAGCTGCACATCCTTCAGGTGAAATAACCGAATAAGTAGAATTTTCAAGCATTGCTACTTCATTTCCAATAGCCAGTGCCAGTGCTCCCCCGCTTCCCCCTTCACCAATTAAAATGACAATAATTGGGACCTTAACTTCAAACATTAATGAAATACTTTTTGCAATGGCACTTGCCTGGCCATCATCTTCGGCTTCAATAGCAGGATATGCTCCCGGCGTATCTATAAAAGTTACTATAGGAAAGCCAAACTTATCAGCCAGCCCCATAATCCTCTGGGATTTTCTATATCCCTGCGGTATGCTCATGCCAAAGTTATACTCCATTCTTTCTTTTATATCCTTGCCCTTATTATGACCAATAGCGGCAACGGTCTTCCCATTAATTTTGCCCAGACCGGCAATAATTGATTTGTCCTCACCCGTAAGCCTGTCACCTGAAAGATTTACAAAATCCTCAAAAATACCATTTATGTAATCCTTACACTGCGGTCTGTTCTCATTCCTGGATAGTTCTACAATATTCCACACTCTTTTTGCATCTCTTTCAACTTTCTTATAGCTTTCAATTTTCCGGGCAAGATCTCTTTCAGCATCCTTAAAATGGATACCGGTAAAGAATGGAATCTTTTTTAATTTTTCAAGCTTTGAAAGTGACCCTAAAATTTCCTTAAGATAGCTTTTTGGAATCTCTTCCAGTTTTTTTAAATCCATATCATCCTTTAAATAATATTAACAGATTAGCCAGTGTATCCCTGAGATCGCTTCTATTTACAATCATATCCACCTGGCCATTTTTCATATTCCTCTCTGCACTACCGAAATCCGGGGGGGGATTCTTTTTTATAGTCTGTTTTATAACCCTGGGGCCGGCAAAACAAAAAAGCGCACCTGGTTCTGCTATTATGATATCAGCAATGGTGGCAAAACTTGCACTGACACCTCCGGAAGTAGGATTGGTAATCACGGTGATATATGGAATCCTCATCTCTTTTACCCTGTTTATGCTTGATACAGTCTTTGCCATCTGCATCAGGGATATTACACCCTCCTGCATCCTTGCCCCTCCTGACGTACAGAATATAATCAGGGGAATATTTTTTTCAATACTGTGGTTGGACAAAATCTTAATCTTCTCTCCTACCACACTTCCCATGCTCCCGCCCATAAAACCGAAATCCATAATACCCAGGGCCACATTATCTCCTTCTATCTGTGCCTGGCCGATTATAATTGCTTCATCAAGACTTGTTTTCAGCTTTGTCTCTTTGAGTCTTACACCATAAGACTTGACATCATAAAAGTTTAAAAAATCAAACGAATTAATATTCTTTCCCAGCTCAATAAAACTGTTACTGTCTGCAGTTATCTGCAGCCTGTCTCTTGCATCAATATAGCGGTGATGGTTACAGTACGGACATACCCACAGATTTAATATAAAAATCTCATTTTCAATGTCTTTTTTACAATTCTCACATTTAACTTTTTCCATATATGCCACTTAAGGTTATAAATATTTTTTAAATCCCAGTGTAACATTATGACCGCCAAAACCCATTGAATTTGAAAGTGCAATATTAACTTCCCTTTTCTGGCTAACCTTTGCCGTATAATTCAAATCACACTTCTCATCCGGATTATCAAGATTAATGGTAGGCGGAATAATACTGTCTCTTATAGCCAGTACTACCGCTATGGCTTCAATAGCACCTGATGCTCCCAGACAGTGACCGACCATCGATTTAGTTGAATTTATATTTATGTTATAAGCATACTGGCCAAAACACTTTTTAATTGCAGCAGTCTCAATAGCATCATTTAATAGGGTTGATGTTCCATGAGCATTGATATGGTCCACTTCTTTCAGATCGATACCGCCTTCATCCAGGCAATTCTTCATGCACCTTGCTACATTTGCACCTGACTCCTCAAGTGCGGTTATATGATAGGCTTCTCCGGAAAGTCCATATCCAAAAATCTCACAGTATATCCTGGCATTTCTTTTCAAGGCAGACTTTAGTTCCTCTAATATTAATATGCCACAGCCTTCACCCATCACAAATCCGTCCCTGTCCCGGTCAAATGGCCTTGATGCTTTCTCAGGCTCATCATTTCTGGTGGAAAGAGCCTGCATATTTGAAAAGCCTGACATTCCCATCGGAGTAATGGCCGCTTCACTTCCTCCGGCAATCATTACTTCGGCACTTCCCCTCTTAATCATTTCAAACGCGTCACCTATGGCATTTGAGCCTGCGGCACACGCTGTAGTAGTAGTGCTTACAGGACCCTTGGCCCCACTCATTATGGAGACCTGAGCAGCCGCCATGTTGCTTATCATCATGGGAATAAGAAATGGGCTTACCTTATCGGCACCCTTATTTAGCAGCCTTTCATGCTGCTGCTCTAAAGTACCAAGACCCCCTACTCCGCTTCCTATATAAACTCCCACCTTATGCTCATTGCCAGAATTTATTTTAAATCCGCTGTCTTTTATGGCATTTGATGCCGCCGCAACCCCTAACTGGGCGAATCTATCCATTCTTCTGGACTGCTTTATGTCCATATAATTTTCGGGCGCAAAATCCCTGATCTGTGCGGCAATCTTGGAAGCTATTTTTTCAATGTCAAAGCGGTCAATCCTTGAGACGCCTGACTTTCCAGCAGTTAGACTGCTCCAGAATTTATCGACTTCCAGCCCTAATGGGGACATTATTCCCAATCCGGTTATTACTACTCTTCTTTTATTATTTTCTTTTCCCACTGGCAATTCCCCTTTTAGAAAATTTTAATTATGTCTGTCAGATACCCATTCCGCCGTCAAGATTTATCACTGTACCTGTTATATAATTGGAATCGTCACTTGCCAGAAAGAGTACTGTTTTTGCCACATCGTCCACACTTCCCAGCCTCCCGGTAGGAATCTGCTCCATTAATTTTTCCTTTATCCTGTCGCTCAGCTTTTCGGTCATTTCGGTCTCAATATAGCCGGGAGCTATGGCATTGACCAGGATATTCCTTCCGGCAAGTTCCCTGGCAAGGGTTTTGGTCAGCCCGATTATTCCGGCCTTGGATGAGGAATAATTACTCTGCCCTGCATTTCCGTGAACTCCCACTATTGAAGAAATATTTATTATTTTCCCGCTTCTATTCTTTATCATATACCTCGCTATATGCTTGGAGCATATAAATGCTCCGGTCAGGTTTATATCAATTACTTTTTTCCAATCTTCAAGGCTCATCCTGAGTATCAGATTATCCCTGGTGATTCCGGCATTGTTGACCAGAATATCAATTTTGCCTTCGGCTTCAATAATTTCTCCAGTAGCCTTATCCACACTGGCTTCATCAGTTATATCCACTTTTAAAAAAATAACTCTGCTGCCTCTATAAGCTGATTGGAACTGCCTTACGGTTTTTTCTCCTTCCTCCTGGTTGACATCAAAAATATATACAGATGCACCTTCCGTTAAAAAAGTCTGGCAGATTTTTTTCCCTATGCCTCTGGCGCCGCCGGTTACTACAGCAATCTTATCTTTAAGCCTCATTTATGATTCCTTCCTTTTTTAACGCATTTTTTAAATCTTCAATATCCTCTATCCGGTTGGTGTTAAGTACAGTAATGTCTTTACTGCTTCTCTTAGCAATTCTGCCAACCAGCCCGGATAGGACTGTTCCCGGTCCGACTTCTATAAATATATCAATACCTCTTCCCAGCAGATACTCGATACTGTCAACCCACCTTATGGGACCGGTAAGCTGGCCGGTCAGGGTCTTTTTGATATCTTTCTTGTTACGGTAAGCGACCTCGGTTGTAGAAAAAAAAGGCAGTTTCATATCCGTAAAATCAATACTCGCCTCAATGAATCTACCCAGCTTATCTGAAACTTGCTCCATTAAAGGGGAGTGTGAGGCAATACTTACTTTTAGTGGTATTATCTTCTTTGCCCCTTTTAATTTCAATTCCTCTATTGCTTCCATGACTCCATCTTCATAACCGCTTATTACTATTTGCGAGTAATCATTATAATTGGCGATAAATACCCTATCAGCAAATCTTCCGAGAACACCTTTGATCATATCTATCTCTGTTCCTAAAACAGCTGCCATCATTCCCTTTCCGCTACGATTAGCTTCGCTCATAACCATACTCCTGTATCCAACAAGTTCCGCTCCCTGCCTGAAACTATAAGCTCCGCTGCTGTAAAGCGCACTGTATTCTCCAAGGCTATGTCCCAGAACCGTATCAATATATTCTACACTTATTGAAAGTTCATTTACTATATAATCATTAAGAGCACAACTCAAGCTGTAAATCGAGATCTGGCTAAACCGGGTATCATCAAGCGAATTTTCTAAATCCCTGCCGCGAGTTATCTTCAATATATCTTTTCCTATTACCTTGCTCGAAACATCAAAATACTTTCCATAGCTGCTGTTAGCATTTAAAAATCCCCTGCCCATATCCCTATACTGCGATCCCTGACCTGGAAACATAAGAGCAATCTTTTTCAATATACCGGAATCCTCGTTTTTACCGTTCAACTAAAAAACCTCTCTCTAAACCAGGGCAAACATTATTTCTGCGGTACAGGCAGTATCATTTCCAACCATTGCCTTACCTTTTGCCTTGCCAATGTTTCTCTTGAAGTTTTCAAGCTCCACTTCTACCGTCAATTCATCTCCCGGTTTTACTATTCTTTTAAACCTGGCTTTATCTATACCGGCAAATAATGCCAGCTTGCCTTTATTTTCTGGCATCATAAGCGCGAGAACTGCTCCCGCCTGTGCAATAGTCTCCACTATAAGTACTCCCGGCATAATGGGACTAGCGGGAAAGTGTCCCTTAAAATAATATTCATCCTGCTTTACATATTTTACTGCCTTAATTCTTTTGCCGGGCTCAACCTCAATAATTTTATCGATTAAAAGAAAGGGGTCTCTATGAGGAATAATACCTTCAATATCTTTCCTGTTCATTTCTTTCATAGTTTATGTCCTTTAATAACTTATGTCCTCTATATAAAAAACCCTGCTGGTAGATAAAAACTTAACCCCGCAGCATTTTAGATAGACGCAGCTATATTTTTATAGTTTCATCCAAAAGCCACTACCCCAATCCACCAGGCCGGCTGCCTGGCAGAACTACACTTTTTTTTAATTATTTATTTTTTATTTTTGTATATAATATATAGTATTATTTTCTTTAAAAAAAATTTTAAAAAGGAGCAGACATTGAAGGAAGTAAACTGGACTCTGACACTGGTAATGTCTATTATTTTTGGTCAGCTTGGCGTGGACAGATTCATAATGGGCCATATAGGGCTGGGTATTTTAAAACTTATAACCTTTGGCGGCTTTGGAATCTGGTGGCTCATTGATGTTATTTTAATTGCTACCAGATATAATTTCAGTAATATAAAATGGGTCGATTAAAAATCCCTTAAATATTAGATGATAAATTTCAATGTAGATGAGTATAGGAAAACACTTTCTACTGATTATATCGGGAAAAATATCATTTATTTAAAAAAAGTAGATTCTACCAATAATTTTGCTTCGGAACTCGTAAGCAGTAAAGAAAAAAGATATAAAGACTTCAATGGGACTGTTGTACTTGCCGAAACCCAGAAAAAAGGCAGGGGCAGATTCGAAAGAGTATGGTTATCTCCTCAAGGTGGCCTCTGGTTTACCATAATACTCAAAACCGCACTTGAAGAAAAAAGTCTTCCGGAAGTGACACTAATTGCCGCCTATTCTATCGCTTCTGTCTTAATTACGGAATATAACCTGAAAGCAACTATAAAATGGCCCAATGA
>CAZLEB010000021.1:0-15909 GCA_964558475.1 uncultured Actinomycetota bacterium | reverse complement strand
CGGGGAATGTAAAAAAGCCTATGTTGCCTGTGAAGGAAAAGTCTACGACTTAACTAATAGTTTCCTGTGGAAAGATGGGAAGCATCAGGTAACCCATTTTGCCGGGGAGGATTTGACCGGAGAACTTGAGAGGGCGCCTCACGGAATAGATTTTCTAAAAAGATTTCCCGTTGTTGGAAGATTAAAGAAATAATTATTTTATTAGAACTAAACTTAAAATCATGACTATCATTCCTGCAATGAAGCTTACTATGGGGAGATGAAGATATCCGTAGGATTTGGAGACCGGCAACAGTTCATCGATTGATATAAAGACCATAAGTCCGGCTATGCCTGAAAGAAGGTACCCCAGGACCTGTGGATTTAAGAAAGGAAGAAGCACGAGTGCAGTAATCACCGCTCCAATAGGTTCCACTACTCCGGATAAAAATGACCACAGGAAAGCCTTTCCTCTGCTACCGGTTGCCTTATATACCGGGGCAGATACAGCAATACCTTCAGGAATATTATGTATGGCAATAGCTATGGCTATAGCTATTCCTATTTTGATATCTACCAGTGAACTGTAAAAGGTTGCCATCCCTTCAGGAAAATTATGGATTCCTATTCCAAGTGCAACGAAAAGACCGGTTCTTAAGAGCTTTTTGTCAGTTTTGTCACCCAGCTTTTCTTTTTGCCCGATATATTCATGGGGGATAAAATAGTCGATTAAAAAAATAAAAATAAAACCGGCAATAAAAGCAATACTGGCCCTGGTGAATCCTATTTTTTCAAAACCCGAGGGAAGAAGTTCAAAGAAGGAAACCCCTATCATAACTCCTGCTGTAAAACCAAGGACAGAACTCATAAATTTTGGGCTTTCCCTTTTAAATACAAGGCCTATTATACTCCCGATAGTAGTGGATAAGCCGGCAATTGAAGTCAACAGTAATGGTTTTATTAATTGTGGGTCCATTTTTTAATTCCCGGTTTATTTAGGATTTAATTTTTATTAACTGGTTATTTATTCAAATAGTCATTTTATTATATTGATTTGTATAAGATTTGTCTACCGTTGGAAACAACAACCAGAGAGTTCTTTTCGGTAATATAAAATTGAAAAATCGTAGTTTAATCACAATCGGTTGTTTCAATTGTATCCAGTTCTCTTCTTCCTACATAAGGTATAAAGTTATGTTCTTTTGCCATTTTGATGAAATTGCATTTTTTATCTTTTTCAGTAGGATAGCTAATAACCAGGACAAATTTACCGCTATCAATTGCTTTGTTCAAATGTAACAGTGCAGTCTCAAGTTCTTCTTCGGCCTGTAAATTGTTATCGATATACCAGAGGTCTTCACGTCCTATCCCATCAATTGCAGACAGGTAACTTTTATGGGACAGAAGTCCCTCAGCGTTTTGGGGTACAATAAGGAAGTTTTTATTTCTCTTCTTTGCTTCTTTTGAAATATTTATCACAAGTTCAACCATTTCTTCTTCTGCAAAATCAAAACCCTTGTTTTTATAATATTCGAAGGAATCAATAACATCCAGATAAATCCCATCATAACCCAGTGAAACTATCTCATTTAGCATTGAAAATATTATCTGTTGCCATTCTTCATACCAGTATCTGACCTTATAATTTCCTTTCCAGTCCGGATTCTCATCGTCTATAAAAACCGGGCTTCCTGTTTCCCAGTCATTCTTCCAATAGCTTCTGTAGTTTTCAGCCTCTCCGATACTTAGATAAGCCATAATAACTTTATCCATATTGTGAAGATTTTTCAGGTCATCCTGGCTTAATTTGCTTTCATCGGGATCAACTACGGCAATATTGAATTCCGTATCGCTTAAATCCTTAAAACCCGCATTTTGCAGTACATATATGAACCTGGTGCTTGGACCGAATTTAGTATTTGAAATTAAGCAGCCCTGACATAAGAAAATAATAGAGAAAATAATGATTATGGATATTAAGGGTATTTTGTAACTACGGATCTTTTTCATGATGACTATTATTATATAATTTTTTATTATCTGCTTAAAATTATTTTTTAAACATGATAAAGATAAATCTCTTTTAAGAAGTTACAATACGAGATATAATCTCTTTATCATAGCAGTGCTGTTTACCGGAGTTATGACAATTTAATCCCATTTGTAACAGGGTAAAGGATTAAAATCAAAGATAAAAAGTGCGATTATTTTAAATGATTAATGTGCTATAATTATTAAAAATATTGTGAAAAATTCATAATAATTTATTTTAATTTTAAGAGAAATGAATAGAAGTAATAGATTTTATACTATTGAAGAAGCTACTAATATGCTTGGAATCAGCGAGCAGGAAGTAATAAATATGATTACATTAAAAAAGATCCCTGCTATAAAAGTAGAGAAAGCTATAAAGATAAGGGAAGAAGATCTGGAAAAATTTCTGGACAGTTTAGGGAGAAAGGATACAACATATGAAACCGGTACAGGTAATACAACGGAAATACCGGTGGAAGAAGAGACTGAAAAGAAAGACAGGGTTGAAGAATGCTTTAAGCACAGGAGAATGGAACTGGAGAAGTCCTATAAGGAATTGTTAAGGAAGAAGCAGGAATTGGAAGAGGATATAAATTACCTGCAGTATAAGTATGATGAGTTTAAAAACAGAATCAAGCAATTAATTTCAGAGGAACTTAAGCTGTTTTTAAAAAAGATTGATGAAGAGAATTTAAACGAAGGTGGTAAAATACTGCAAAATAATTTTAATGATAATTTAGATATAAATGAAGGTATCGAAAAAGCGGCAGGAAATGATGAATATAGTAATGAAGACGAAGAAGAAGCACTGTTATTACAAGATAATGGAGAAGACGAAAAAAAGTTAACATTAGACTGATAGGATAAAATAGAGCTGGGGGAGAGCAGGGCTAATAAATCATAATTTTATTTCAGAAATAAGTATCTGGCAGAGAAAAGTAAGTATTGATTAAATGAGGGTTTACTATTTTTTAATAAAAATAATTTATAAGTATAAATTGATACGAAATAATTTAAGACTTAAAAGAGTCAGGAGTAAGATTTTACTTCTGACTTTTTTGTTTTAAAATTGTATTAATAAAACTGCCCGGTTAATAAAAAAATGGATATCGAAAAGATTACAAAAGAACAACTCATAGAGAAACTGGTAGAAATGAACCAGAGAATCGTTGACCTTGAGAAATATGAGAAAGAGTCCAATCATTTAAAAGAATCATTGATAGAAAAGGAGGGGAAATACAACAGTCTGCTTGAAACCGGTTCCGTTGGTATTATTATAATAGACAGTAAGGGAATAATAACAGCATGTAATGATGCTGTACTGGATTTTTCTGGTTATTCCAGGGAAAAATTAATTGGCAAGTATTTTACCAGGCGCGTTAATCTCAGCTCAAAAGAAATCCCCAGGTACCTGGAAATATTTAAGGCTATTTTAGATGGAAAAGAAGTCAGTTCATTCGAAATTACACAACATAAAAAAAATGGGGGTGTTCTTTTTGGGGAAGTTTATTTTGGGCCTTTAAAAAATAAGGATAATAAAATTACCGGTTTTAAGATAATTATTAAAGATATTACCCAAAAGAAGGAGCTGGAAAATCAATTCCAGGAGAGTAAAGAAAAATTTAATACACTTTTCAAGTCTTCATTGGAAGGGATTGTTATTCATGATAATGGAATAATTTTAGGGGTAAATAACGCTTTTACTTCTATGTTTGGCTGCAGTCCTTCCTATGCTGTCGGTAGAAATTTACTGGAGTTTATAGCCCCGGAATACAAGGAAATAATGATAGATAAAATAAAATCGGATAGTGAGGCACCTTATGAGGTAGCAGGGCTTAAGAATACCGGGAGCAAAGTCTTTGCTGAAGTAACCGGAAGGCAGATTACCCACCGGGGTAGAAGAGTCAGGATGGAGATTTTAAATAACATCAATGAACGTAAAAAAGCAGAAAGAAGAATTAGATATCTCAGTTTCCACGACAAACTGACGGAACTATATAATAGAACTTATTTTGAAAAAGTACTGTTAAATATTTATAAGGATAGAGAGCTTCCCCTGAATTTTATAATTTGTGATTTGAATGGGCTTAGACTGGTAAATGATGCATTCGGTTATAATGAAGGGGATAAATTATTAAAAAGGGTAGCGAAAATATTAAAATACTGCTCCCGTGAAGAAGACATTATTGCAAGATGGGGAGAAGATGAATTTTTTATGCTCATGCCCCGGTCTACGGAAAAGGATGTGGGAGAAGCAATAAATAAAATAAAGAAAATCTGTTCAAAAACTAAGGACCAAAAAATACCTTTAAACATTTCTCTGGGGATTTCAACAAGAGAAAGCCAGAGCCAGGATTTAAAAGACGTTATAAAAGAAGCGGAAAATAATATGTATAAAAATAAATTGCTTAGAAGGAAGAGCATCTATAATTCTATTATTTCCTCACTGGAAAGAATATTGTGGGAGAAGAATCGTGAGACAAAAGAACATGCAGAACGTCTTAAAAGACTGATCTTACAACTCGGAAATGCTATCAATCTACCACAAAATAAATTGGATGAGCTGGTACTTCTTTCTACTCTTCATGACATAGGTAAGGTGGCCATACCTGATAAAATTTTAATGAAAAAAGGCAAATTAACTGCCAAGGAATGGAAGATTATAAAAAGGCATCCTGAAATAGGTTATAAAATTGCTGAATCAACCCCACAAATTGCATCCATAGCTGAGGATATTCTATCACATCATGAATGGTGGAATGGAGCTGGCTATCCACAGGGACTAAAGGGTAATGATATCCCTGTTAATGCTTGCATTGCATCTATTGTAGATGCTTATGATGTTATGACATTTGGCAGGCATTACAAGGAAGCTATTTCCGAAGAGGAGGCAAAAGAAGAATTAAAGAGGTGTTCGGGAACTCAATTTAATCCAATGTTGGTAGAGAAGTTTGTCATGTGCCGGGAAAAGTTGAATTGATATTTAAAAAGTTCAGATGATTTTAAACCGCAGGCCAGATGATATCTTATAATTCTTTCCAATATCTAAAATTTCCAGCTTTTAACAGCCGTATATGAGGTTTGACAGTATTGATATAGAAGATGTTATAATTGTTACCTGCTATATATGTTATAGGCAAGTAGTGTTTTTTACTTATTTTTAAAATTGCAGTAAAAAGAGATGAAGCGTATATTAACGGTAGTAGCTTATATAATAACTTTAGTTTTTCTAATTGCGGTTTTTCCAGCTTGCGTTCGGGATGTAGATAAAGATGTCAATAGTGAAAAAATCGGAGTTGTGGTAAGCATACTGCCGCAGGCCGGATTCACAGAAAAAATCGGGGGGGATAAAGTGATGGTTATGGTTATGGTTCCTCCGGGAGCCAATCCTCATACTTATGAAATTACTCCAGGGCAGTTGCAAGAGGTTAGTAAAGCTAAAATGTATATAAAAGTTGGTTCAGGAATTGAGTTTGAACTGGTATGGATGGATAAAATAATTAAAATAAATGAGAAAATGCTGGTGGTAGATTGTGCCAGGGGTGTGGAACTTGTTACATTAAGCTACAAAAATGGCGAACTTGTTGAATATAGCGAGTATGATAAAACTAGTGGAGATGGAAGCAGCCTCAGGGGAGTAGATCCTCATATATGGCTTTCACCATTGAATGCAAAAATAATGGTTGAAAATATCTATGAAGGTTTGGCTCAAATAGATCCCGAAAACCAGGAGTATTATAAAAAAAATCTGGACAGCTACCTGTCAGAACTGGATAAGCTGGATGATGAAATTGTCCGTATATTTGCGGGAAAAGAAAATAAAAGAATAATGGTTTTCCATCCTACCTGGACTTATTTTGCATTGGATTACGGTATTGAACAGATACCTATTGAAGAAGAGGGCAAGGAGCCTACTGCTGCCGGTATAAGAAATTTGATAGATCTGGCTGAAGAGTACGGCATTAAGGTAATTTTCGCCTCTCCGGAATTCAGCACTAAAAGTGCCGAAACCGTAGCTAGAGAGATTGGTGGTTCTGTTATCCTGATAAGTTCACTCGAAAAAAATTATGTGGAAAATATAAGAAAAGCTGCAGGAGCCTTTGCCGGAGTTATGGAATGAGATTTAATTATTTTAAGGATTAATTAAAGTGAAAAACGATACTATCGTAGATTTCAAAAATATATTCTTTTATTATGGGGAGGAGCCAGTCCTGGAAAATATAAGCTTTTCGATAAAGCGAAATGATTTTATCGCTATAATGGGTCCCAATGGCGGGGGGAAAACTACATTACTTAAGATTATGCTGGGACTGCTAAAACCGTATAAAGGAACAGTAAAAGTCTTCGATAAGGAACCGGCAGAAGGTAGAAAATTGATTGGCTATCTACCGCAGAATGTCTTTTTTGATTTGAGTTTTCCTATCAACGTATTTGATACTGTTATTATGGGAAGGTATAGGGGACCGGTAAAAAAATATTCGGAAAAGGATAAGAAATCCGCTTTGGATGCGCTGGGAACTGTAGGGATGCTTGAATATCAAAAAAGGCATATAAGTATGCTGTCAGCCGGTCAATTGCAGAGAGTCCTTATAGCCAGGGCTATCACAAGAGAACCGGAATTGCTTTTGCTTGATGAACCAATGGCAAGTGTGGACCCTGGAACCCAGGAATCAATTTATGAATTATTTGTAGAACTAAATAAGTCAATGGCTGTTGTATTTGTGACTCATGATATTGGTGCGATTTCAATCTATATTGACAGGGTATTCTGCCTTAACCGGAAGTTGTTCTATCATGGCCCAAAAGAAGGCAGTTTAGGTAAACTTAAAGAAGCTTATAACTGTCCCGTGGAAATACTGGCTCATGGGATACCGCATAGGGTACTGGAGAGACATAAGAAATAATGGAAATTTTCCAATATGAGTTTCTAAAGAATGCTGTCGCAGCTACAGTTCTGGTTAATATAGCATGCGGCATTGTGGGCACCTATGTGGTTATAAAAAAGATAGTATTTATAAGCGGGGGCATATCACATGCAGCTTTTGGAGGTATTGGGCTGGGTTACTTACTTGGAGTAAACCCGATAATAACTGCTGTTCCTTTCAGTTTGTTTTCTGCGCTTGCAGTCGGGCTTATCAGTAAAAGAAGTAAATTAAGTGAAGATGCGGCAATAGGAATAATATGGGCAGTGGGAATGGCATTGGGTATTATATTTATTAATCTGACTCCCGGTTATGCACCGGATCTTTTCAGTTATTTATTTGGAAACATTCTGACTATTCCTGTATCTGACCTGTATATCATGCTTGCAATGAATTTAATAATCATTTTAATTGTTGCTTTATTTTTCAAGGAGTTTAATGCGATGTCCTTTGATGAAGAATTTTCAACGGTAGTAGGCATTCCAAATAGGGTTTTATATTTGGTGCTTCTCTGCATGGTTGCTTTATGTGTTGTTATTCTTATAAGAATTGTGGGTATCATCCTTGTTATCGCACTGCTTACCATACCATCATCAATATGCAGGCAGTTTACCTATAATATAAAGAAATTGATAATCAGCTCGATTGTTGTTGGAATTATTTTAACTCTAACCGGTCTGTGGATTTCTTATTTACTGGATCTGGCATCGGGAGCAACTATAATTATAATCCTGGCGGTGGTATTTCTTTTTTCTTTTTTTATAAAAAAAGCTTTTATACTTGCAAAACAGTTAAAAAATAAAAAATTTGTTTAATCCGGATAATTGCATGCCTATCTGGATTTGTAGATTGTATCAACCAGTCTGCCAAAAACTCCTTTAATCTCTCTGTAAATAACTGGCTGACCTAAAAAAGTATGGTAATGTATGTTATCTAAATATATTCTCAATCTTATAAATCCTGCAATGAGAGTAAAAAATGTTGATAGGAATAATCCTAATCCGTATGTAGTCTCTCCAAGTATCAATGTACCGCTTGTAAATAAAACAGAAGTGATTAAAAATATTATTGATATGACTAAAGCACCTTTTCTATCTTCGAAATATAACAGAATTAAAATTATTATGAGGAGAATAATGTCACAGTATGCTCCCAGAATAAGCAGCATAAATATATCAAAAGAAAATCTGGTCAGTCCCATCCGTGGAAATAAATAAAATGCAGCTACAATAAAAATTATGGAGAAGAGTATCTGGATTTCCATAAGATTCCTTATTTCAGCCCATAATACCCTGGTCATACTTTTTTGGGCATCATCAATCTCCGTAAAGCTGCCCTTACCTGTTATAAGAGAATAATAGTTACGGTATTTTTCATAAAATGAGGTTTCAACTGAGATTACAAAGACCACCATTGATGGTATTATGGACAGGAAAGCATAAAAAGTGGGTACATCATAAGTCGGCGCAAAAACGTAGGTCGAAGCTATTTTGACTCCAAGGTTACTGCTCCAGAAAATGAAATTATGCGAATATAGGGCCATAGTATATAGAAAAGATATTAAAAACAAAGATATATATTTATCAAAATAAGCAATGAAAGAGTAGTATTTATTCGAAGATTTTTCTTCCGATGCCCCAAAGAATTTTTTTAGATATGTAATTAAAAGGCTTATGATAATAAGAAAACCTATATCCATTGAAAGCAGCATAGTGAATACTTTATTCAAACCTGTGTATTTTATAAATATAAAAGCCAGAGTCAGCGCAATAAGCACTCCCCATATGAAGCTTTTTACTATTCTCATATAATCTTTTAATGCAGTAAGATATACCATTATTAAATAAACAATTATAAGTTCCATAAAAAATAAATAACTTACTAATTTTATCTCGATCGGTAAGGGTGATTTCCATAAAAATATTATTGCAGGTATTGAAGCTATCGGTGTTACTATACTTATTATTCCATATAAAGACGGCTGGATATATCCGAGTTTTTTACTGTAAAGCATGTCTGAAATAAATCTTGTAATTATCATCGTAAAACCACTGGTAATAATCTGGGCAAAAATAAAGGTGTATACTACAGTAGCAATAAAAAGCTCTTTTTCCTTTAACGGTACATCCATAAAATTCAGGAACAGCTGAATAGATACAATCATTATTACACATAGTACAAATGGACCTACCGAGACCAGGGCTGAGTAAAGATATGCCTTTATGCTGCTTAAAAAGCCTTTACCTTTGAATAATTTTTTAAGTTCAAATCCAATACCGGCCATAATTATTTCTCAAATTCTTTATAAATATTTCTATAACTTCCAATAAATTTATCAAAAGTATAGAGATTTGATACCCTGTTGAAACCATTTTTACCCATCTCTTCTCTTAATTGTTTACTGTCACAGAGCCGTATAATTGCTTCTGAAATTTTTTCCAGATTCATGATAGGAGCGATAATCCCTGCCTGCCCATATTTATCGCTCACGCCATATAAAAGTTCCCTGCAGCAACCTACATCAGTCGCAATAGTAGGTTTACCGCTGGCCATGCCTTCCAAAATTGAAAGAGGCTGTCCTTCACTTATACTGGTTAAGATAATTATATCCATTTTACCGATATGATCTTTGATATTAACTTTACCCATAAAATAAACATCTTCCAGTTTCAGGCGTTCCACTAACTGTTTGCATTCTTTAAAATATTCCTTGCTCTCATCCGTAGGTCCCATTATATACAGCCTTGTATTTTTGATTTCCTTTTTTACCATATTAAAGCTCTGTATCATGGTTTTGATATCTTTAATAGGTACTACTCTTGTAACTGTACCGATATTGATAAATTCTTCTTCTGCTACTGTCTTGGACTGAAGGTTCGAGAATTCTTTTACATCGACACCGTTAGGAATAACCTCGATTTTTTTGCTGTCACAACCTAATTCCAATGCAATTTCCTTATTTTTATTAAAAAGGGAAAAGACCCTATCGGTGCTTGCATATACTCCGTTGGTAATATTGTAAAAAAATTTGATCCACATATTTTTATAAATACCTTTTATCCAACTGGATTTTATAATTTCTTCTTCTCTTTCCCGTGAATAAATTCCATGTTCGGTTAATATAAATGGTATCTTATAAATATATTTTGCAAGTGTACCTAAAATTCCGGCGTATCCATTTGAAACACTATGATACAAATCTGCATCAGGGAGAGGGTTTTCAAATAGAAAAAAGAGTGGAACCAACATTGATCTGATGGTCCAGAAAAATTCAGTGAAAGGATTAATGCTGAATTTTTCTATATATGCTTCTTTAATAATATCAAAGAAATCAATACTCATAAAAAAATCTAGAGCATTTCTTATCTTTTTTTTCTTTACTAATTCAAAAATTAATTCCCATTTTACTTCCTCGCCTGTTATAAGGCGCTTAAGATCTTCCTTGGTTTCCTGATTTAACCAGTACTTTCTTCCGTATGTACCGCTCTTTTCCAGAATGCTGTCAAGAAAAACTTCTTTAACGTCCAGGATATTGTCCGGAAGTGTATAGCTATATTTGTCCTTATATTTTTTCTCCGCGCCTATTGCATAGATTACAAAATTATATTCGCTTATATTTTTTGTTAACATTTGAATCCATGATGATACGCCGCCGGTAACATAAGGGTAACTACCTTCTGCAATCAAACAAATTTTCAAGGTTTATTTCTCCTTTAAACTTATTGAACATTGAGAATCTTTCAAAGCAAGTAAATAAGCATTTTTACCTATTCTGGAAAATTCACAATTCTGAGCATCAATGATTTCATTATCTGTTCTCATAATAAAATAAGCGTCAGCTCTAAAGTTTTCGCAATAAATATTTATGCGGTTATTGCTGTAACTAATATAAGGGGTAACCTGAAGATATTTTATTAATTCCTGGCCCCCCGAAGAAATAGTATAACTTCTCAGCCAGCCGTATTTTTCATTGACTTCTCCTAAAATGGATTCAAATTCCTTGGTTAGCTCAGACCAGCTTTTCCCCTCACTTCTTTCGGGGTCAAGGATATCATCCGGATGGATAAAATGGGAAAAGATGCCATGCATATTTATTCCATTATAAACTGTCCACATGATTTCATCAGTAATAATATATCCGTAACTAAATCTGGGGAATTCCAATATGCCGTCACCGGATAATTCAAATTCCTGATCATAAATATCTCCCTCAAAATTGGGTAAATAAACAGATGCTATTATTTTTAATTCGGGGTTGGCTTCGATTACTGCATTTCTGCCTTCTTCGCTTAAAATGTTTGAAGGAGGCACGTATGCTCTCAATTCATAATAGGAAAAAGTATCTTTTATAAATCCAATTAACGTCTTTATGGACTCTGACATATTTTCTTCACTTGCCCATGGAACATACCCTAAATCCTGCTTGATATATCCTTCGGGAACTAACGACTGGTGATTATAACCATGTAACCCGATTTCTCCCCCGATATTTAATAATTCTTTACCATATATAAGAAGATTTTGTATAACGGCACTGGATGCTTTCGTAAATGGCGGAGTCGTATTGTCATTATAGGCTTCAATTATAAAACTACTATATTTTAAGTCATACTTTTTAGATATCATCACCATATCAGACCACCAAACTTCTCTATAAAACTGTGGAATATTACGGCTGAATTCTTCGTATATTTTTTCATCAGTTCCCTGGGGGATTGGAGCGGGGAAATCATCTATATGAAGCATTTTTATATTTGCAATAGGGTAAATGAAATTTTCTTTGCCCAGACTAATAACAGCTGCAGTCAGCCCTCTGTTACTTTTTTCATTTAACATTGTTCCATTAAAAACCACAAAACTTCCTCTGCCGTAAGTTTTTTTCCACAGCAGTGGAATCTTTTCATTAGAGGAGATATATATTTCAGCAGTTCTGTCCAGTTTCAGGTTTATAGAGGAATTGTTGATAATTCCTGTTTCTGATACGAAACCTTCGGCACCGATAACTATATCTCGTAACATTCTAATCCCTCTGTTGTCATTTTTTATTCCGTTAAATTCGGTAATACCCAGCAGGCTGCTGATGCTTTCAAAGCTTTTATCCAATACCGGACGTATCAAAAATACTATACTCTTGCCCTCTTTGACATAGTTAAGAAAATAGTCAAGATTGGCCAGTTTATCTAATCTTTCAAATACAAAAAAAATACAATCGAAATCCAGTTTCTCGCCAGTCCCGTTATTTACATCTACTTCTTCATACTCCTTTTTCATATAATCAAGTACTTTTTCCAGCTGTTCAGTAGTTTTTATACTGTTTTCTTCCTGGCTGTCTGTTAAAATAAGATATTTTTCAAACCTGGTTCCTTTGGGTATATCTGCAGATTCAGGTTCTAAAAGTGATTCATATTGATTGGTATTCTTAATCAAACTTGTCATAAAATAAGAGCGCACTACCTGGAAAGCTACTGCGGCCACTATTAAAATTATAAGTATTACAACTATTTTTCTAATGAACATTTATATCAAATCTTTCCCAATAATTTAAAATATTTTTTATTTTCTCAGACAGCTTAAGCTTAGTGTTTTTTAGGAAGTCTATTACTTTGTTTAGAGATTTGTAATTATTAGTGGCATAAAAAAATTTCATGAGCATCAGGTAAGGCTCTTCATCATTCGGGAAATAAAAGGAAAATTTCTTACAAAATTCTTTTGCACTCTCGAAATTGCCAAGTTCGATGTCACAAGAAATTTTTTCAGAAAAATATTCTTTTATTGCCGGATTCTTCAGGAGAAATTTTTCAAGTATATACGAATAGGTTATTTTATATTCATTATAATCAACTCTATCAGGTATACCGCTGTTTAAGTATCTTTTGATGATATCTATATATTCGCGCAGTACTTCGATATCATCCTTATTATTTTCATACTTCTCATTTGCAGATTTTAATAATGATTCAAATTGTTTCTTTATTTCCATGATTGCAGCTCCTGCATAATGGGATATTTCGGTATCGTCGCTTACAAGTGCTTTCCGAAGTACCTTAATATGGCTGGAATAGTCTTTTTTTAGTAAGTTTATAAGATAGGATCTTTTATCTTTGTTCGAACTTAAAAATAGCGAGTCTGTAACAGGAACAATGTTGATCTCTTCTTTAAAGTCGATACCTTTTACATAGCTTATCTCGTCACTGTCTTTTATATACTTCTCATAACTTTCTAAAATATTATCTGAGACTTTTATAATTTTTTTAAAAATTCCAACTAATATGAAAAAAATAAGTCCGAATACCGGCAGTACAAGTACTATTATGAATCTATAGATACTCTCCTGGATTTCTAAATATTTTAAACAAAATGCAAAATAAATAAGGCTGATTAGTAATTGAATTAAAATTATACTATAGATCATCTAATACCTCATGCATAACTGTAGATTTAACCCCGTTTTTAAGAAGCCTTTCAACAACAAGGCTTGCAAGACTGCTTTGGGTATTTGACAGAAGAATATATATGTGTCCCTTTTTACTCAATCCTAAATAGTCGTTATCTCTTATACTAGAGATAATGCTATCAGAAATTTCTTGGTAGGACTTACCGGTATCGGTAATTTCTAACAGTGAATAGCTCATCCCTAGTTCTGATTTCTTTTTTTTAACTTCTTCTAAGATTTTCTCGAAGGTACTGGGATTCAAAATCCTTGTGTTTACAATATATCTTTTATCCCTAAGACTTGCCTCAAAGAAATAAGCTCTTTTAAGAGCATTGGAAATCAAGCCTATAATAGTGCGGAACAAGTTTTCATAATGAAGAGTAAGATTTTCAAAGGGAACTTTATGTATGGATACAGTGGCAATAACATTTCTATCTTCCAGTATAGGAGCTATCATTACCGGAAGATCTGGTTCAAGTCTGTGATTAATATAGAGGTTTTTAGTTTCCATAACCTCTTTAGTTGCTTTGGATTCTATTACACGGATTGAATTTGGGATTTTTTCACTTAGGGTAGTAGATCTGGTTTTTAATCTTAAAAATTCTCCTTTACCGGTATCACTGACAGTATATATAGATACCTCGTCTGTTTTCATTATTCTTTCAATGGCACTAATAGCAGCTGAAAATACCTTTTCTATTTCCTGGCTGTCTAATTCCTGTATGATACTGTAAATGACACCAAAGCTGTCTTCAGTATCGATTATTTGATTTTGTAACTCTTCCTTTACGATTTTTGTTTCGTTGTATATTCCATTTAGAAAGTCATATTTTCCTCCCAGGCTTTTTAAAGCCAGGTCTTTTGATTCTAAATCTCTATTTCTTTTTTCAATTGAGTATCCTGTAATAATACCTATTAAGATATATGCGGATATATGAAGCAGATATTCAGGAGTATATATAAAGGTAATGATGTCCGTACCGGAGAAAAGCGTGGCACTAGTATAAAGTGCAGTAGATAGAATCATTGCAAGGTAAGCCTGTCTCTGACCCCATAAGATACCTATTAAAGCGACATAAAGTAAAATATAATCAATATCAAGTTTAAAGGCGTATGTACCTAAAAACAGGTGATTGTACTGAATAAAACCTGCAAGAGAGAAAAAAAGTATATTTTCCAGATAGGCAATAAATTCTTTAGGTACCCTTTTTAAAGCATTAACTGCATGTTTCAAAGGATTTGCTTTAGCTGCAGCGGCAAATATTTTTTTTTGGTACCATTCATATGCCTTTTTCAGGCCTTCCTCGAGATTATATTTTGGCTCCCATCCGGTTAGTTTTTTAATTTTCGAGTTGTCCAGCCGGGATAAATTTATAAGATTTTTAACCCGGCTATCATAGGCGATTTTTTTGGCTTTAAATAATTTTGTTAATGTAGTAGCAAGATCATTAATGGAGCATTCTGTATTACCGGATATATTAATAACACCATGACACTGGTCATTTATTGCAGCTTCGTATAAGCCATCTGCCAGATCTTCAATATATAAGAAATCTCTAGTCTGTGTACCGTAACCATTTATTGTAATATTTTTGCCTTTTAAGATATTATTGATAAAAATTGGAATTACACCAGGTTCGCCATTTAAATTTTCTTTAGGCCCATATAGGTTTGATACTCTGACAGATAGGATTTTTAAATTGAAGATTTCACCCCATTTACCAGTGTAGTATTCTTTAACAACACTACTCATCCCCGCAGGAGTTACAGGATTGGGTTTTACATCTTCATTGAATGGAAGTTCTGAAACGTTACCGGCATTTCCATATATGGAAGCAGGAGAAATTATTATGAATTTTTTAACACGGTATTTTTTTGATAAATTAAGCATATTGACAAGGCCTGTAAAATTAGCCTCTTGATATGAATGACGGTACTCTGGCGGTTTACGTAAATCTATCTGGGTTGAGAGGTGAATGACTATATCAATTTTATTGGAACAAAATATTTTTTCACATTCTTTATCAGCAGTATTTAAATTATAAAAATTATGTTTTATATCAACATTATCTTTTTGGCCAGTTGAAAGGTTGTCAATTATGTATATTGCGTGGCCTTTTTGAAAAAATTTATCTGCAACATGGGAACCGATGAACCCATATCCGCCAGTTATTAAAATTTTCAATACCGCACCCCGGATATAAGTTTTTCTTTATTTTATATGAATTATTATTAATTTATATCAATTATACAAAGTCTTTTATGGTTACAAATATTCAATTTTAATATCAATACTTAATTTTAAACAATTATCATTTAAAAATAAAGGATAGCTTGATAAAGTGTATATGAATATGGTTCAAGAATAAGGACTACAGAGAGATTGCTGCAATAATTGAAAAAGCGGTAAGATCCATATAATTTTTTAATAGCCTGTTTTTTTAAATTTGCACTATTTGTGTAAGATAATATAATAAACGCTAGAGGTGTATAAAATGACAGAAAAATTACAAATTTACAAATGCGAAGTCTGCGGCAATA
>CAZLEB010000020.1:0-16086 GCA_964558475.1 uncultured Actinomycetota bacterium | reverse complement strand
TGACCTTGTGGACCATGTGGAAAAAATCTGGGATACTCTTGAAAATTATAAAGAATTGATAGAGGGGGTACATGATGCCCATCAATCACTGTTATCAAACAAGATTAATGAAATAATGCGCATACTTACCATTTTTTCCGTGATTATTCTACCCCTTACTCTTATATCCGGAATTTTTGGAATGAACATTTCACTTCCTTTAGGAAGTCACACTTTCGCTTTTATTATAATTGTAATTTCAATGGTTATTATATCTATAGGTATGCTGGTTTATTTCAAATACAAGGATTGGATATAAATTAAACCGGTATTTTAATTTTATCTTCAAAAAATATTTCAAATCTGTAATGGGTAAATTCAGGCAAGTATTCATCAAGCAGCACTTTTAAAGTAAATTTTTGTTCTTCCTCGGGAATCATTTCCTCTCTAAATAAGTAACACTGTCTTATAAACACAACACGGTCCTTATCGTTATAAAAAGTACAAAAAAGTTTTAGATTTCCTATTTTTCCCCTACCTATATTAATTACCTTGCCTTCGATAATTAAATAGTCTCCTTCGTAATAATATTTTTCATTTTCTACTATGGGGTTGCCCTCAAATCTCTCATAATAATCCTTATAATTAACTCCTATTTTTATTTTGGATATATCTATATATTTCTCTCTATCTGTCAGGTAATAATAAAACGGCAATCTGCTTCCGCCCCTAAGATAATTAACCGTAACATGGACTACTGCTGATATTATCTCTACTTCATGTTTATCATAGAAATCAATGGTAATCTCTATATCGGTTTTATTTACACTCGAAATATTTTCTAATTCGCCCAGCACTACAAGATCTTCGTAAATATCCAGATACAGATTGCAGTTCTTAATTTTTACATCAATAGAACCGGTATTCTCCAGTATAATTTTTTCATAATCAAATAAATACAAACTGTCTTCACTATTGTAATTGCCGGAACTTACCCGTTGTTCATCAGGGTTACTTTCAAGCTTACAAGATGTCAAAAAAACAAAGGATAAAAGAATAATTATAATTAGATGCATTATAAATATTATTAAAATATTAGATTCTGGGTTCAATCCTTTGCGGGTCAGCACTGGTCATCTTTCCCCACATGATTCTCTTCATTTGTAATTTCATTTTTATTGTTTACATATACTATTTTTGGCCGGTGTCCTGATACTTCTTTTTCCCCCATATAAGCAAAGGATAAAATAATTACCTTTTCCCCTTTTAGTATTTTTCTTGCAGCTGCTCCATTTATACAAATTTCTCCGCTGCTTGTTTCACCCTCTATGGCATAGGTTTCCAGCCTCTCACCACTATCAAGGCTTACCACCAGTACTTTTTCATAAGGAAGTATCTTTGCATGTTCCATCAGATTTTTATCTATACTTATGCTCCCCACATAATCGATCTCGGCACCAGTTACCGTAGCTCCATGAATCTTGCTTTTTAAAATACAGATTAACACTTTTTTTTCTTTTCTATTTAAATTTATCTAAATTAATGTCACTTTTATATTTTTATAATTATGTTGTCAATAAGCCTGGTATTACCAATCCATACCGCAACCGCAGCCAATATATTTTTATAATCCTTGTCCACACTCTTTCTTTTTTCCAGTGTCCCCGGGTCTCTGAATTCAAAATAATCCACCCTTTTAACAAACCTGTTTTCTTTCAGTCTGTCCAGTACTATTTTTTTTATTTTTTCCAGATCCTTTTCACCTTTTTTAACCATACCTTCAGCTATATTCAGGCACCGGTACAAAATAGTGGCATTTCTTCTCTCTTCCACAGAAAGATACTTGTTTCTGGAACTTAAAGCAAGGCCATCCTTTTCTCTTATGGTAGGACCGCATAAAATTTCAATATCCAGATTCAAATCAGCTACCATTTTCTTTATTATTATCATCTGCTGGTAATCTTTCTGCCCAAAGTAAGCTTTATGTGCATTTATAATATCAAATAACTTCAGAACTACAGTTGTTACCCCTGCAAAATGTCCAGGTCTATATTTCCCGCACATAATATCACCCAGCTCTTTTACCTCAACAACAGTCTTATGATCCGGACCATACATTCCCTTTGCTGTAGGATAAAATATATAATCTACTCCCTCTTTTTCTGCCATGGCACTGTCTCTTTTTATATCTCTAGGATATTTTTTATAATCTTCACCAGGACCAAACTGTGCCGGATTAACAAAAATGCTTATAAATACTTTGTCACAATCCTTCTTTGCCATTCTAATAAGATTCAGATGCCCTTCATGTAAAAAACCCATAGTGGGAACAAATCCTATTTTATAACCTTTCTTTCTAAGAAAGTTTACTATCGATTTACAATCATTTATTTTTTTAATTATTTTCATAACCGCATCATTACCGAAGACCCAATATACTTAGTAATAAAAGCGTATTAAAAGAAGGATTTAATCAATTGCTTTTAATAAGAATGCTCTTCTGCCGGGAATTCCCCGTTTTTTACTTCTTCTATGTATTT
Organism: uncultured Actinomycetota bacterium; assembly: GCA_964558475.1. Classification (GTDB taxonomy): domain Bacteria; phylum Actinomycetota; class Humimicrobiia; order Humimicrobiales; family Humimicrobiaceae; genus Hydromicrobium. The sequence goes on along the minus strand of CAZLEB010000020.1, from coordinate 13,567 downwards.
CCTGTAACATCTCTTCATTTCCTTTCCCAATTCAGCATACCTTTTAGAAAACTTGGGTTTGAATTCTTCAAAATACCCCAGCATATCATGAGTGACAAGAACCTGTCCGTCACAATCTACCCCTGCTCCTATTCCTATTGTCGGGATATTTATCTCTTGCGTTATCTTTTTTGCAAGTTTCGCAGGAACCTTCTCCAGTACAATTGAAAATACTCCTGCTTCCTCCAGCCCTCTGGCATCCTCTACCATCTTTAAGGCTTGTTCTTTGTCCTTGCCCCTAACCCCGTAGCCTCCTAATTTATAAACTGATTGAGGGGTAAGTCCCAGATGACCCATAACTGGTATTCCTGAGTCAACAATCATCTTTATATTTATAAAAAATTCCTTTCCTCCTTCAAGTTTCACTGCTTCAACACCACCTTCTTTTAAAAACCTACCGGCATTTCTTACTGCCTCTTCTACACTTGCCTGATAAGACATAAATGGCATATCACCAATCACCATTGCTCTTTTTACCCCCCTGCTGACTGCACGGCAGTGGTGAATCATTTCATTCATCGTAACCGGTATCGTATTCTCATATCCCAGCAGTACATTTCCCACTGAATCGCCAACAAGAATTAAATCTATGCCGCACTGGTCCAGTTGAGATGCCATAAGATAATCATAGGCTGTAAGCATTGTTATTTTTTCACTCTTTTTCTTCATTTCTATTAAGGCGACAGTGGTCACTTTTTTTTCTACAACCATAATATCCCCCTTTTATTCTTTAAGTATTTCCTTTAACTCCTCTACAATACTTTCTTTTACCCACTTATTTTGAAATGCGATTTTACTGGTCTCTATGCCCATTATTTTATACAAAGTAATTTCTTCTCTGGAAAAAAACTTATTAAAGCTCGTTATATGCTCTTTAATTGTTCCCACGTCCCCCCTGGCTATCGGACCGGTAAGTGACTTTTTTGTACCCATTTTTTTTATATTGCTTACTGTACCTTCTACCAGACCCATAAGTCCCTTTAAAGAATCTTCTGGTTTTATACCTATCTTTTTGTGTATCAAAACCGCATAATTTATAAGGGTAACCAGATAGTTGGAAGCTACACAGGCTGCTGCGTGGTAAAGAGGTTTCTTACTATCCTCTACCTCAATTACCTCCCCACCCAGATTTTTTACCAGAAATTCAGCAATCCTTTTCGATTTTAAACTGGAATATGTTACTCCAAATACCGTACCGGGTAAAGACCTTATGGCTTCCTCTATTGAAGCAAAAGATTTCAATGGATGGATTGATGCAATATCGACCCCTGCAGCCCTTGCCGAATTTAATACTTCCAGTGATTTAGATCCGCTAAAATGAATTGCATAATAATTTTTAAAATTTCCAACTCTTCCATCGAAAATCTCGCTACAAACTCTACTTATCGTATCATCAGGGGTACATATTAAGATACAATTCGCAAGTGATGCTGCTTCCAGGTTTTTTCTTGTAAAAATTACACCAGAAGCCAGGTTTCCTAAAATCTTTTTTGCCCTGTCCAGTGAATCGATTGACCTTGACGATATTGCTTTCAACCTAATATCCTGCAGTCCTTTTTTGGCAAGTGTGTAGCTTACGGTGGTTCCAACCCTTCCTGCTCCGATGACACATAGGTCTATACTTATTGTTTTTTCCATAGTCTTATTTTTGTTCTTATATTTTAATTATTTCAGCTGCTAGGAGACCCTGATGGGCATCAGTAAATAAATAAAATCTTTATTTTTCTCCGGCTTTATTAAAATAGGTTTAAGCGGTTCCTCTATAGATAATATTATATTCTTTTCATCCATCATATTTATTCCGTCAATCAAGAATTCCGGATTAAACGCTATCTCTAATCTTTCCTCCCCATACGAAACCTCAAAGTCCTCACTGGAGCTCCCTATTTCCCTAATATTCATGGACACGGTTACCCTACCTTTATCAATAGTCAGCTTAACAGGTATATTGTCCTGGGATATCGATGAAATCCTTTTCACTACATCAAGCATTTTCTCTTTATCTATAATTATATTATGCTTTGAGCTCTGGGGAATAAGCTGCTTATACTCGGGAAACTTTCCGGAAAGCAATCTGGAAACTATTATATCCTTCTTTTTATCGTCGCCCTCCAGATAAAAACTAATCTGATTTTCTTCGATATTTATTTCAATATCATTGTCCTTGTACTCGCTTTTAACAATGCTGTCAAGAACCTTTGATGGTATCACCACTCCTTTTGGCGGTCTTCCGGCATCTATTTTTTCCTTTACCAAAGAAAGCCTATAGCTGTCTGTTGCCACCATACTCAAAACACCTTCTTCAACCTCTAAAAGCACTCCGGTTAGAATTGCCCTGCTTTCGTCTATGGATGCCGCTTTCTGTGCTTTCGACACGAGATTTTTAAACTTGTTCAAGTTTATTTTTAAATAATTTTCCTTTTTTATTTCAGGAAAACAAGGATATTCTTCAAGAGACAGCGTGTTTAATGTAAAAAAAGCATTTTCACAGGTTATTTTTATCTGATTCGTCGATTTATCCAGCTCCAGTTCTATTTTTGACTCTTTTAAGCTTTTTAAAATATTTATAAAAATCCTGGCTGGTACGATTACCTTCCCTTTTTCAATTATTTTTACTTTCATTGTGCTTTTTATGCTTGTCTCTAAATCGGTGCTGTAAACAGTTAATTCTTCATCAGCATCCAGCATAATCCCGTTTAATATAAATGAAGAAACTTTAGGGCTAATTGCCCTGCTTGCAAATAACACTCTGTCCAGAAGCCCGGTTCTTGTTGTTTGAATTTTCATTATGACCTCTTTTAAGGATATTAAAAATATAAACATATTTTATTATATATAATATTTAATTTAAATAGCTAGTAATAGTTGTAATATCTGTTAAAAATGTTAAAAGAATAAGAAAAGAGGTAAAACAACACCAGTACAGATAAGGAAACCTGTTGATAAAAAAGTTAGAAGCTGTTCAAAACTTTAAGGAAACAAACAGAAAGGAAAATTTATTTTATTTTTAAACTACAATTATAATTTTTTGTTTAAAACTTATGACACTATTGAACAGTTTTTAAACAAGGAGGTTACTCCGAAGACATTTTTATTTTATTGGTAATTTCCTGTATCTGTACATAAACGTTCTTATCGGTATTAATTAGATCCGAAACTTTTGAGACAGCATATATTACGGTAGAATGGTCGCGGTTTCCAATTGATTTACCAATCCTTGGTAAGGAGCTACTCGTAAGCTCTCTTGAAAGATACATTGCAAGCTGCCGGGCATGTGATATAAACTTGTTTCTTTTAACGCTTAAAATATCATTAATTGGTATTGAGAAATATTTTGATACTTCTTTTATAATTGTTTGAATACTTGTTTTATGTTCTCTGTCATCAGGAAGAATATCTTTAAGAATATTCTTGGCTATGTTTAAATCCGGTTTTGATTCCGTAAAAGAGGCAAACGCAACTACCCGGGTAAGGGATCCTTCCAGTTCTCTAATATTGGAAGTTATTTTTTCGGCTATCAGGTTTAGTATGTCATCAGAGACTGAAATTTTTTCTCTTTCGGAATATTTTTTTAATATTGCCAGCCTGGTCTCAAGATCAGGCGGCTTTATGTCAGTCACCAGCCCCCACTCAAATCTGGACTTTAGTCTTTCTTCCAGGGTGGAAATATTTTTAGGTGCCCTGTCACTTGAAAGGACAATCTGGCGGTTAGTGTCATGCAAAGCATTAAATGTATGAAAGAACTCTTCCTGGCTGGCTTCCTTGTCTTCAAGGAAATGAATGTCATCGACAAGCAAAATATCATTGTTTCTATAACTCTCTTTAAAGGCAAAGATATTTTTATATCTCAGGGCATTGATAAAATCGTTTAGAAATCTTTCGGCTGAAACATATTTTATGGTTTTATCAGGATGCAATTGCATTGTATATTGTCCAATTGCATGCAGCAGGTGTGTCTTGCCAAGCCCCACCCCACCATAAATAAATAAAGGGTTATATGCCTTGCCCGGTTTCTCACTAACTGCAAGGGAAGCCGTACAGGCGAATCTGTTACTGCTTCCAACAATAAATGTATCAAAAGTGTATTTTGTGTTAAATGTAGAATTCTGAATTTTTTTAATGGTGTCGCTTCTGTTTTCAGTGTTTTCATCGACATATTCATTATAATGCTCTACTGTATTTTCAGAGATTCCCGGAGTAGAAACAATTTTTATTTTGCATGAGTTGTTGATAACTTTTTTTATTGATTCGGACAGAAGATTTAAATATCTGGACTCAAGCCATTCTTTGGCAAAGGAACTGCCGACTGAAACAGTTAAACAGTTTTTTTTTAAAGACAGTGGTGTTATATGTTCAAACCAGGCCTTGTATGTAGGAAGATTGATTTTGTTTTTAATATCTTCGAGAGTATTTTTCCAGATGTTTTGTAGATCTGACATAATACTCTAATATTAAATATTATTTGAATAATATTCAAGGTATTTTATGCCTTTTTTAGATAATTTTCTTTTACTGTTGCTGCTTGATATTAGAAGTTTGTTTTTTTCTAAATAAATTAACTCCCGGTATGAAGTTGAGAGACTGAAACCCAGCTCTTTAGCTATTGTTGATGGTCCTGCTTCTTCTAATTCTAATATTACAAAAAGGATTTTCCTTTGTCTGTCTGATAGTATCATGTCGTTAAATTTATAAACGCTGATAGTTTGAGTTTTATCTCCACCCTCACTTTCAGAGGGTAGCTCTGTTGATAATTGGGTGCCTGTATCTTGAACTTTTTCACTCTTTTCAAGAGGCTCTAATTTTAAGGATATAACTGTTCCCCTTTTTATATTATCTTTTACATCAATAGAACCTCCGGAAAAAGTGATAGTCTCTTTTACTATCGGGAAACCGGAACCAACTCCCCTGATATACTCCTTCATTTTACTTGTAGCGGAAGTATATCCGGGAAGGAAAGCTTTTTCCTTATCCTCAATTCCCGGGCCCTGATCCGATACAATTACATGGTTTCCGCTGTCAAGAATGGTAATCACCACTTCTTTGAAGTCTGCATGTATGAGGTTCTCTATTATCTCTTTTATTATTGTATAGGGAATCTTTCCACCGATTTCATGGGACATGTTATAGATTTTTTGAGGTGTTTCATTTATGAAATTATTTATATCCTTAAAATTAAGGTCAACTATCCTTGGTATGCTTCGCATATTGTCATAAACAGCAATTCTTACCGGTATATTTAAAGTGTTTTCTTTGGGATGTACTGAATTAGCACTATTATTTAATTTAATATTGTCATCAGACATGATAAAAGTTGACTTTACTATTAATTAGTTTTTAATAATGAATGAAAATTTTAAATAAAAAATTTACTTTTCATTTTCTTTCCACGAGCTTTGGGTTTTCAACAGATTAATAATAATATTTTAGCCGAAAAAAAGCTACTAGATTGGATAATAAACTGAAGTTGTTAAAATATTTTGACATATAATATAGTGCTGTTTTTTAAATTTTCAACAGTTTTTTCAACAGGTGTGGAAAAACTTTTTAAATTTTGAGAAGATTTTAAGAAATTGCACCATAGGAGAAGAAGAAAAAAATTAGTTTGTCAAAAGGTATTTTCAGCAGAACAAGTGTTTGAACAAATAACAGGTAATATACTGTAAATAATATGGAAAAAAGTACGCAGAACCATAAGTTTAGTAACCTTGATATTAGTGAAATTAAAATGTATAATCTACTACTTAACTGGAAACAATAATATATAGGTTAGGTTAAAAATGAAAAGGACATTTCAACCAAATACAAGAAAAAGAAAAAAGATTCACGGTTTTCGGACGAGGATGGAAACCAAATCAGGCAGAGTTGTAATTGCGAACAGAAGAAAAAAAGGAAGGAAAAAACTTTCAGCTTAAAGAGTAAAGGGAAAGATTAAAATAAAGTTTGAAATACTTAAAAGAAGAAGTGATTTTTCAAGAATAATAAAAGAAGGTACATGCAAAAAGGATAAATATTTAATAATATATATACTTAAAAAAGCTGAATGCAATGGTCTGGTAAGAATCGGTTTTGGGATAAGTAAAAAAATAGGCGGAGCTGTTTTAAGAAATAAGATTAAAAGAGTTTTAAAAGAAGCTTTAAGAAAAGTTAATATAGAAATTATCCATAATTTAGATATTTTATTTATAGTGAAGAAAGAAATTGTAAGTATTGATTTATGGGAGATAAAGAAAATACTTGAAGGCAATTTTATCTTATTTCTCACCGATTAATTATAAATAATAATTGATTACTTTTTTAACTGTGAAAAAAATACTGATATTTTTAGTTAAGGCCTATAAAAAATATATTTCACCTATACTGCCAAATAGCTGCAGGTTCTACCCTACCTGCTCCGAATATGCAATGGGAGCAATAAATAAGTATGGTGTATTAAAAGGTAGTATTAAATCTATATATAGGATTTTAAGGTGTAATCCCTTAAATAAAGGCGGGTATGATCCTGTAAAGTAGAAATCGGAAAGGTTTAAGTAAATTGACTCAACTATTTCAATTATTAAGACCAATACAGAGTTTTTTAGAGCACATAGTAATATTTTTATATCAAAATGTTATTGCAAACTATGGAATTGTAATAATACTGCTTACCATTATTGTAAGAATAATATTGATTCCCCTTACCATAAGTCAGACTAAATCAATGGCCAAGATGCAAAAGCTTCAGCCGGAACTAAAAGAGCTGCAGAAAAAATACAAAGATGACAAACAGAAATTACAGCAAGAAACTATGGAATTTTATAAAAGGAATAACGTTAATCCCCTTGCGGGATGCCTGCCGCTGATATTTCAAATGCCTGTGTTTTTTGCCTTATTCCAGGCACTAAGAAGCCCTTCTGAAATTGTAACAAATATTCTGGGGAGTTTTACTATAAATGGCGTTACAAATGGTATAAAAACAGGGCTAGCGGGATTTCTATCTACTGCAGATTTTAACTTAACCGGAGCTGCTAATCATAATTATAATTTTTTATGGATGAATTTAAACGAAAGAGATCCTTATTACATTCTGGTTATACTGATGGTTGCGACAATGTTTATATCTACGAGAATGACCACAACGGACCCCAAGCAATCAAAAATCATGTATTTAATGCCAGTATTTTTTGGGATTATATCCTTTCAGTTCCCATCGGGTATATTAGTGTATTGGGTAACCACAAATATCTGGTCTATTGGTCAGCAGTGGGTAGTAAATAAAATTGTTACAAAGGAAAAGGTAAAGGAAGAATTAAGCCAAAAAAAGGAAAGTCTTGAAGGAGAGCAGGAGTTAAGCAAAGAAGAAAAGAAGTTAATAAGAAAGAAAATAAAGAAAAAGAGAAAAAGGAAAAAATAAAACTTTTACTCCAGGAGGTAGCTGGATGACTGAAGATAAAAGCATAAAAAATGCCGTAGATTCATATGTTGAGTCACTGGAAAAGGAGCAAAAAAGGAATATATTAATAGAAAATAGTCTTAAGGGAAAAGAAAGGGATTTTGATAAAGAGGCCGGTGGTCTGGAAAAAATAAAAAGAATTTTGAAAAAATCAATAGAGCTAATATGCCTGGGAGAAGAAGTAAAAATTGATATGGACTCAAAAGAATTAAAGTTATCAGTACATGGAGAGGATTTAGGAATTGCTATAGGCAGAGACGGCAAAAATATGCAGGCGCTTGAATATATTATAAATTTAATTAGCAGAAGAAAAAAACTGGTTGACAGAAAAGTAACTATAGACATAAAGGATTACAGGAAAAAAAGAATTGAAAAGATAAAAAAAACAGCGATTTATATGGCAAAAAAGGCGATAAACGAAGGAAGAAAAATAGCCTTAAAACCAATGGGTGCATATGAGAGAAAAATAATCCATAATGTGCTTTCGGAGTTTAAAAATGTAACTACGAGGAGCATATATGATGAACCAAACAGGAGAATAATAATTTATCCTATAAAAGACAGCAAATAACTATTTATTTAACTGATAAAAAAATATAAAAATGGCACGGAGGTGCCATTTTTTATTTGCTTAAGTTTTGAATAAATAAAAATATAAAATATAATTAGAACCTGGAATATATAAAAAGATGATTGGAGAAACAGTTGGAATTGGGAATGGAAAATAATGATACAATAGTTGCCATAGGAACGAGACCCGGTGAGGCAGCAATCGGTATAGTTAAATTAAGTGGTGCCAGATCAATCCTTATTGCTGATAAAATATTTAGATCAAAAAACAAAAAAAAGCTTAAAAGAACCGGCACATATAATATGCTTTATGGACATATTATTGATTATAGCGGGTATATCATAGATGAAGTAGTAGTATCTGTAATGAAAAAACCAAAGTCATACACAAGAGAAGATATTGTAGAGATTAACTGTCATGGTGGAATAGTTGCTACAAAAAAGGTGATGGAGTTATGTATTGAAAATGGTGCAAGGATAGCAAATCCGGGAGAATTTACAAAAAGAGCATTTTTAAATGGAAGAATAGATCTCTCACAGGCAGAAGCAGTTATTGATCTTGTAAGATCCAGGACAGAACAGAGCTTGAGAATTGCTGCAAAAAATTTACAGGGTAATATAAAAAATGAAATAAAAAGACTAAAAAGAATGATCCTTAACGTACTGGTACAGTTGGAAGCATCGGTAGATTTCATTGAAGAAGATTTGGAAATTACACCATACCAGGAGCTTTTCAGAGAAGTAGAAAAAATAAAAGCGGTGCTGGAGGAATTAATAATAGATGAAAAAAAGGGGGAAATCATAAAAAATGGCATAAAGGTGGCAATTATAGGAAAACCAAATGTCGGGAAATCAAGCCTTCTTAATCTACTTTCTAGAAAAGAAAAAGCAATAGTGACTTCTATACCTGGAACAACGAGGGATGCAGTAGAGGAGATATTATATGTCGAAGGAATACCGTTGATTTTAGTGGATACAGCCGGTATCAGAAAAACGAGAAGTACTATAGAAAAAATGGGTGTAGATAGAAGTTTAAAACATATTGGCGAGGCTGAGCTGGTTATACTGGTTTTGGATGGAAATAAAAAAGTTGAAAAAGTTGATTTAGAAATAATTGAAAAAATAAAAGGTAAGAGCACTATCTGCTGTATAAATAAAACAGATTTAAAACAGAATTTGGAAGTTGAGAAAGTTAAAAAATATTTTAAGGGAGAATATATTAAAAAAATTTCTGCATTAAAAGGAACAGGAATAAAGAGATTGGAAAATAAAATAAAATCGGCAGTAATGGGTAACGGGGATATTAATCTGGAGGAAAAAATAATTGTTAATAGCAGGCATAAAAATATACTAAAAGATGTAAAAAATTTACTGGACAGTGCTGAAAAAGCAATGAAAGAAAAAATGTCTGAAGAATTCCCTTCTTATGATTTAAGAACAGCACACAGCTTGTTAGGTGAAATTATAGGCGAAAATACTAGAAACGATGTTCTGGACGAGATATTCAGGCAATTCTGCGTTGGAAAATAAATAATGCCAAAAAACAATATTATAGTAATATTTGGCGAAGATGTTTCACGTGAAACAAATTTAAATAATCTTTGATAAGGTAAATGATTAAGACTGAGGAAAATTTTAAATATGATGTAATAGTTATAGGAGCAGGGCACTCAGGATGTGAAGCGGCCCTGGCTTCTGCAAGATACAATGCAAAGACTCTACTGATATCAATCAATATGGATAGTATAGCCCTTATGCCATTTAGCGGCACAGTGGGCGGTTTTGGAAGAGGGCAACTAATAAGGGAAATAGATATTTTAGGTGCGGAGATTTCCAGGAATATCGATAAAAATTATATTCATATGCAAACACTAAAAAGTCCAGAAAATCCGGCTACTAGAACTCTGAGAGCAATAGTTGATAAGAGGAGATATTTTCTATCGATGAAAGAAGTACTTGAAAATCAGAGTAACCTGGATTTGAGGCAGGGTCTTGTTGTAGGTATTAAAGGAGAAGAAGCAAAATATAATTTGTATACCAGTGATGGAATTATTTACCATTGCAACTATATTATTATATGTACTGGAACTTTCCTGGGAGCAAAGATATTTTGGGGAAAGCATATAATCGAAGCTGGAAGACAGGGAGAGATATGTTCTAAGGAGTTTCTAAGCAGTTTAAAAAAACTAGGTATTAGATTTGAGCGGTTAAAGAATTATACTGCCCCACTGGTTGATAAAAAAACAATTAATGTGAGTAATTTGAAAAAGCAATCATTAAGTAGAAATCTCCGGTTCTTTTCGCATGAAAGTAATTATAAAGCCAGGGATCAGTTGCATAGTTATATAACCTATATCGACAGGAACTTTGCTGGATGGGTATTAAACAATATGGAAAAAAATGCAACTATTGCCGGTAGTTCAAAACAAGTGGCTTCACGGGAATGTTATTCGATTGAGGAAAAGATTTTAAATGGTGAAAAAATAGAAGGGAAAAAGGTTTTTATACAACCTATAGGAAGAGAGACAAGTGAAGCATACATGAACGGACTTGAAACTGCGGTATCAGAGAAAATGCAGGCTAAGATGATAAGAAGAATCAAAGGCCTTGAGGAAGCGAGAATAACCAGACCCGGTTATGGTGTGGAATATAATTATTTGATGCCATTTCAATTAAACAGTAGTCTGGAAAGCAAGGATTTTAAGGGAATTTTTTTTGCCGGACAGATAAATGGGACGGCTGGTTATGAAGAATCTGCTGCACAGGGAATAGTCGCCGGTATAAATGCTTCTAGAGAGTTAAAAAATCTTGAAAGTATTATCATAGAAAGAAAAGATGGTTATATAGGCATATTAATTAATGATATAGTGGTTAAGGGAGTATCAGAGATATACAGGCTGAAAGCATCCATAAATGAATATAGTTCTTACCATAAGCACGATAATGCTGATAAAAGAATGCTGAAATATTTAAAAAAACTAGGAAATAAGGAAAAGGAAGAAAGGATAATAAAAAAATATAACAAAATTGAAAGCGATGTTTCACGTGAAACATAGGGTCCTTTTATAGAGTATATTAAGGAAGTAAAGATAATATGAATTATGATGTAATAGTTGTGGGTGCGGGGCATGCAGGATGTGAAGCAGCACTGGCATCGGCAAGACTAAGATTAAAAACTATACTGTTAACAATTAATGTAGATAAAATTGCCTTAATGCCCTGTAATCCATCAATAGGTGGATTGGGAAAAAGTCAGCTAGTTAGAGAGCTGGACGCACTTGGTGGGCAGATGGCAAAGACTACGGATAATACTCTGATACAGATTAAAGTCCTGAATAAGAGAAAGGGTCCAGCGGTCCAGGCCCTAAGAGCCCAGATCGATAAAAAAGAATATGAAATCGAGATGAAAAAGATCCTCGAGAACACAAAAAATTTAACTCTAAGACAGGGTATAGTTGATAAAATACTGATAAAAAATGGCGCTGCAATTGGTGTAGGAATAGAAAGTGGTTTATTATTTGAAGGAAAAGCAATAATAATAACTACTGGTACTTTTTTAAGAGGAAGAATAATAATCGGGAAAAGAGATTATTCAGCCGGACGAATGGGTGAGTATCCGGCAATGAATTTGACAAGAAATTTAACAAATCTATCTTTTAAAATTGACAGGTTTCAAACAGCAACTCCTCCCAGGGTTGACAGGAGAACAGTAGACTTTTCAAAAACAGAAGTGCAGCGTGGAGACAGGGATCCTTTAAGCTTTTCTTTCTGGGATGAGGAAAAAATTTATGAAAGCATTGATTGCTACCTAACTTATACTAATAAAAAGACCCATAAAATTATTGCGGAAAATATAGAGCAGTCACCTATAAAGTCTGGAATGGTTAATACTCATGGGCCAAGACACTGCCCGTCTATCGATAGAAAAGTAATTAATTTTCCGGAAAAGAAAAGGCATCCTGTCTTTATTGAACCTGAGGGTGTCCATACCAATGAGATGTATCTCCAGGGGCTTACTACCAGTATGCCTGCTGAAATACAGCAGAAAATAGTAAATACTGTTGAGGGGCTGGAAAATGCGAAAATAATAAGACCAGGTTATGCTGTGGAGTATGATTATATAATTCCCAGCCAATTGAATTATACTCTGGAGTCCAAGAAGATAGAGAACTTATATTTCGCAGGTCAAATTAATGGTACTTCAGGATACGAAGAGGCGGCAGCCCAGGGTTTTGTTGCCGGAGTAAATGCGGCACTAAAAATAATGAAAAAATCTCCTTTGATACTAACCAGGGATAGATGCTATATAGGAGTTCTAATAGATGACCTTATAACCAAAGATCTTATAGAACCTTATAGGATGTATACCTCAAGAGCAGAATACAGGTTAATATTGCGATCTGATAATGCTGATATAAGACTAAGCAAATTCGGGAATAATATTGGACTTATAACTAATAAGCAGTATGAAGGAGTAATAAAAAGGGAGGAAGAAATTAGTAGATTAATATCTAAATTGAAGTCTATCGGCTTGAACCCTGACCGGGATACAAATATTATTCTTGAAAGAATGGGCACGAAACCGATTGATACTCCTTTAGATGTATATAAACTTCTAAAGAGACCGGAAGTTGATATCAATAGTTTAATGGACTTTCTTTATAGCAAGAAAAATAGTTATAGTAAAAGTACTCTAAAGCAGGCAGAAATTAGAGTAAAATATGAAGGTTATATAAAAAGGCAATTGAGTGAGATTAAGAAATTTGAGGGTCTGGAAAAATATTATCTTTCGCAGGATTTGAACTATTTTAATATAATCGGTCTGACCTATGAAGCGCAGGAGATACTTACAAAAATTAAGCCAAATACTCTTGGGCAGGCTTCAAGAATTGCAGGAATATCACCTGCGGATATATCAATACTCATATTAAATTTAAAGAGGAAAATTAAAAAAGGCGTTTAAATTTGAATATCGATAATATTTTGAAATTTTCACTTGATGAAATGGGCATTAATTTTTCACATGAGCAGATTGGAACTGTGGAAAAATACCTGGACCTGGTTTATAAGCATAATAAGAAATTCAATCTTATTGGTACAAAGGATAAAAAAAGTATCCTTATAAGGCATATTCTTGACTCTATATCAATATTAAAATACGAGAAAAATATTTTTTTTAACAATGTCAAAATAGAAAGAATACTGGATATAGGAACAGGTGCAGGATTACCCGGTATGCTTCTGTCTATTTTTTTGAATAATAAATTATTTTACCTTCTGGATAAAACATCAAAGAAAATTAATTTTCTAAATCTAGCGGTAGAAGAGCTGAATCTTAAAAATATCAGAATAATTAGAGGAAGAGCCGAAGAGCTGGCGAGAGATAATTTATACAGGGAAAATTTTGACATTGTTCTGGCAAGAGCTGTCACCGGATTTAATATTTTAAGTGAATTAACAATTCCATTTTGCAAAATAAATGGTAAAATTATATTTTATAAGAGTAAAAAAATATTTACCGAGCTGGAA
>CAZLEB010000019.1:0-16101 GCA_964558475.1 uncultured Actinomycetota bacterium | reverse complement strand
ATGTAATTGTACCAAGATTTAAGGAAAATGATTATGATTCAGGAATCTACAATGGTGTTGTAGAAATTGCAAATAAAATATATCGGGAACAGGGAAAAGCTGCAGTTGCATATGCTGATACAGTTAAAAGTGTACCTGAAAAAGGATTTACTGATTCTAAAGCTTTTCCAATAATTATAGCCCTTCTTCCCTGGTTTATATTTGGAGGGATTTTTGTAGTACTATTTTTAACTTACTATATTAGAACTTTTATTAGAACTCACAAGTGCCCGAAATGCCATAAGATCGGTTTGTCAATAAAGCGGACCATACTTGTAAGACCAACCTATGAATCCCCGGGAAGAGTTGAAATCGAACAAAAATGCAGGTATTGCGGTTTCTATGAAAAAAAGACCTCAACAATTTCAAGATTATGGGAATCTTCCGGTTCTGGAACGAGCTCTAGCGGTTCTTTCTCATCCAGCAGTAGTTCAAGTCATTCTGGTAGTTCCAGCAGTTCCAGTAGTTTTGGAGGCGGATCTTCAGGCGGTGGTGGAGCAAGTGGCAAATGGTAAATTGGGATAGCTTGTGGTAGTTATAAAAGCATACCGGATAATAGAATAAAAGAGAGGTTAAACTCTTAATCAAATTATCTATTTTAAATATAATTCCTAAAAATCTAAATTCTACTATAAACTGACATATGTAACCTTTACTAATTCAAACCGTCTAAGTATTCAAATTCTATAACAAAACAATTAAAGGAGAAAACATGTATTTTTTTATTTGGTTTGCAATTTTTGTTGTTGTTATTATTGTAGCTATGGTCTTGATAAATAATTTAATAATTAAAAAGAGTTCATCAAAGAAAGTAAAAGCCATTTTTCCAATAGTTATAGCAGTTTTAATCTCTATTCTAGCCGGAGGAGTGGGATTTTTTCTATCTTTTTTGATTGGCGAGGGATTAATGGAAGTGCTTAGCGAGAAAATAGCTATACTTTTGATGTTTGGCGGCGTATCTATTTATAATTTTATCGTATGTCTATTTATAGGAAGGTTTTGTCCTAAAAGCATTTGGTTTGCAGGCTTTTTAATTAACATCCTGGTGTGGGTCGTTCTTATTACCAATCTAAGAGAATCAGGAGGGTTTGTCGATTTGTGGTACGGATGGACTGCTCTGGTTATCTTCGCATTTGCCGGATCTCTTGTTGGATCAATATTATTAAGGAAAAAACCAAAACAGTTAGCTACTGCTTAAAAAGAATAAAGAGGTAAAATATTAGAATTTTAACTTAAAAAACCTTTTGCTGTATTTATAGATCTTAAGAATTGCCAAAATCGTTCTGAAATGGCTGCCCCAAGATGTATAATAATATTGTAATAATAAAGCTTTAAATAATATGTATATTTTATAAGAGAGGAGGCCACTATGCTTGAACAAGTCCATAAACACCTTGTTTCAGAAATTCAACAAAATACCCGTACTGATACCATTTTTATTATAACCGCTATTTTACTTAACCTGTTGTCTTTAGGAATAAACTCTGCAATGGCAAGTGATTCGCGGAATGACACAAGTCTATTTTTAGTTATGTTTATAATTGTAGCCCTTGTCATAGTAGTAAACATTATAGTAATAATAGGAATTTCTAAAGGAAAACAGACCAGGGTTAAATTAACTAATGGACTAATAAAAATGTATAAGGACCAAAATGTAGATAAATACTATGACTCATCATTACTGCTAAATTATAATACAAGATACAATCTTTTCATTTTAGTAGTTGTTTTTATTGGTGCAATTGCTATTGCTATTCCTTTTATAATTAGATAATGAAGCAGAGCTAAATAAATATTTAAAAAAATGGTATAGAGAATCAAATTTTCGTCAATATTTTGAATCCATTGGGAGGAGCATGTCCATAGCTTTTCTATTTTGAGTAATATGATGTATGGTGCTTCTTATAAAAAGAAGAAAATATTTAAATTGGCTCCCCGAGTAGGACTCGAACCTACAACCCTTCGGTTAACAGCCGAATGCTCTACCATTGAGCTATCGGGGATTAGAGATGGCAACGATATGCTATTATAGTATATAAGGAGTTTATTTCAATAGCAATTTAACATGAATAATTGAAATAAACTAATTAAATAATTCTGATTTTAAACACTTAATTTCAGCTTTAAATATATCGTAAGGGGAAATATCATAACTATCCTAGCGTTCCAGAAAATCTCTTAAGACACCGCTCCTGTTTGGATGTCTCAGCTTTCCCAGAGTTTTAGATTCTATCTGTCTGATTCTTTCCCTTGTAACGCCAAACTCCCTTCCCACTTCTTCCAGCGTCCTGGGGTGGCCATCCTGAAGTCCAAACCTCAGCTGAATGACTTTTTTTTCTCTATCATTTAATGTGTTTAGAACCTCCTGAAGCTGCTCCTGAAGCATGGTGAAAGAAGCGGCGTCAGAAGGCGCCTCTACTTCAGAGTCTTCTATAAAATCCCCCAGATGGCTGTCCTCTTCTTCTCCAATAGGAGTCTCTAAGGATACCGGCTCCTGGGATATTTTCATAATCTCTCTTACTTTTTCAGATGAAAACTTCATTTTCTTTGCAATCTCATCAGGAGTAGGCTCCCTTCCAAATTTTTGAAGGAGCTGCCTTTGTATTCTTATTAATTTGTTTATTGTTTCCACCATATGCACCGGTATTCTTATGGTCCTTGCCTGATCGGCTATGGCTCTTGTTATAGCCTGCCTGATCCACCAGGTGGCATAGGTTGAAAATTTATAACCTTTTTTATAATCAAATTTCTCAACCGCTCTAATAAGCCCAAGGTTACCTTCCTGTATAAGATCCAGAAATAACATTCCTCTTCCCACATACTTCTTGGCAATGCTTACTACAAGCCTCAAATTGGCTTCGACCAACATTCTTTTAGCTTCCGGATCTCCTAATTCAATCTTCTTGGCAAGCAGAACCTCTTCAAAAGCGGTCAGAAGTCTTACTTTTCCGATTTCTTTAAGATACATCCTTACCGGGTCGTTTGTAGGAGATTTTATTGTTAAATCCAATTTTCTGCTGAAAATTTCCTCCTCATTTTTCTTACCCGGGCTCCCGCTGTCAATATCCCCGTCTTCTTCACCTACAATCTCTATTCCCAGATTCTGAATAACATCATAGATGTTTTCAATCTGCTCTTTGGATAATTCTATATCTGAAAGAGTTTCAGCAATTTCTTCGGTAGTCAGGATACCATCAGCTTTACCTTTATTAATTAGCATTTTCACTTCTTCCAGCTTAAATTCTGATCCTCTTTTCATATCAAATTCACCTCAAAAATTAAATTAGTCTTAAATTCATTTTTTCCTTTTCCAGTTCTATTAATCTCTGGTAAAGCTCATCATATTTACTGGCTGTCTCATTATTTTTTATACTGCCATCCGCATTTTTATTCTTTTCATATTCTATCATTTTTTTCCTGATATTCTCAATTTCCTCGGAAATGCGGATTCCCTTTAAACTATTAATGATTTCACTGCTTACCAGATCTATATTCTGGTTTGTAAAATGCGGTTCACTAAATATAATATAATTATATAGTTTTTTCACATCCTCATTTTCCACCGTTCCAGACGTAATTTTGAGAGGAAAGTTTATTTTTCTATTATCTTCCCTTACTTTTGCAATTTCGTTTCTTACAATAAGGAAAAGTTGTCTGGTATCCTCAAATCTAAAATGATCGGGTTCCAGACCTAAAAGCTCATCAATCTTGTTCCACAGCCCATTTATTATCAGTTTTAATGCCTCTACCTCTATTCTTTTTAAGGGAGTGATACTTTCACTTCCAGGTTCTTTCCTTTCGCTATTATAATCTTTGCTCCAGTGCATAATCTTACTTTTACGATCATATTCTTTTCTTAACATCTCTTCCAGAAGCAGGCTTTCTTTAAGATTTAACTTCTGGGCCACCCTTTTTATACACTCCTCCTGAACAATACTTGAAGAAAGGGTAGCTATGAATCTTGTAAGATGGTCACTCGCTTTAAGTTTACCGGCCAGACTGCCAATATTATATCTTTTTATAATTTCGTCAATGGTAAAATCAATTATAGCCGGTGAACCCTCAACTTTTTTAATAAAAGCTTCTTTGCCCCTTTTAAATATAAAATCAGCAGGATCATAGCCTTCTTCAAGTATCGACACCCTGATATTTAAATTATTTTCATAATACAGATCCAGCCTTTCATTATACTCCCTTAATCTTTCCATTCCCTTAAGGGAAGCGTCCATTCCAGCCGTATCGCTGTCAAAAACAAGCACAATATTTTTTGTAAACCTACCCAGAAGCTTTATCTGGTCGGAAGTAAGGGCAGTGCCCAGACTGGCAACTGCATTTCTTATCCCCGATTGATGCAGGGCCATTACATCTGTGTATCCTTCGACTATAAGCACTTCATCCTTCTCCACAATATGATTTTTGGCCTGAAAGATTCTATATATATTTTTACTTTTAGAATAAAGCCTGGTTTCCGGTGTATTTATATATTTTGCCTTCTCGCCACCTGTTTTAATGTTTTCTGAAGTAATCCTTCCCCCAAAACCTATTGTCTTACCCACTATATCCTCAATTGGAAACATTATCCTTCCTCTGAACCGGTCATATATCTCACCGGCACCCTTCTTACTTTCAACAGCCAGCCCGCACTGTAATAATTCTTCCGGCTTATATCCCCTTTTTTTGGCAAAATTTGATAATCTGTCCCAGCTATCCAGGCTGAACCCAACTTCAAATTCTTTCAGTGTATCCTCTGTAAAACCCCTGCCCTTTAAATAATTCAAGGAAGGCAGACCTTTTTTACTGTTAAAAATTATAAAACTGAAATACTTTTTAGCCAGCTCATTTAATTCTACAAGCCTGTTTTTTAGTTTTGACGGTTCTCTTGAGCCGCTGTAATTATACTTTAAACTGTAACCAATCTTTTTTGCCAGAAATTCAACAGCTTCCACAAATTCCATACTTTCAATCTTCTCTATAAAGCTTATGACATCACCACCTTCTCCACACCCAAAACAATGGTAAAATTGCTTCGAAGTATCGACGGTAAATGATGGGGTTTTTTCCTTATGGAAAGGGCAGAGTCCCGTATAATTCCTGCCAGTTTTTTTTAGTTTCACATAATTTGAAATAACGCTGTAAATATCGGTTTTGGATTTTAATTCCTCTACTTCGCCCTCTTTTAGACTTCTGCTCATTTCTCTTTCTAATGTTGAAAATATGGCAATAGTAATATATCTGGCAAAACTTCCGGAAAATAAAAATCAAATCTTCTGACCTAAAAATATGGCATTCCTCTATTTATTTTACCACTAATATATTATTTATTAGAGAGGTTATTTCTAAACATCCAGAAAAACTTCTTTATATTTTCTACTTTCCTTTATTGCCGCATGTGCAGCAGCGAGTCTGGCAACCGGAACCCTATACGGCGAACAGCTTACATAATCCATTCCTATCATATGGCAGAATTCTACTGAACCGGGGTCACCACCGTGTTCACCGCAGATACCAATCTTTATATTCTTTCTTGCCCTGCGGCCTTTTTCCACTGCCATTTTAACTAATGGGCCGACACCATCCCGGTCAAGGGTGGCAAAGGGATCTTTTTCAAGGATTCCCTTTTCTATATACTCGGGAAGAAATTTTCCGGAATCATCTCTTGAGAATCC
This sequence comes from uncultured Actinomycetota bacterium, assembly GCA_964558475.1. Lineage (GTDB taxonomy): Bacteria > Actinomycetota > Humimicrobiia > Humimicrobiales > Humimicrobiaceae > Hydromicrobium. The sequence goes on along the minus strand of CAZLEB010000019.1, from coordinate 10,396 downwards.
AAAAGTCATCTGGGTTAAATCATTTGTTCCAAAGCTGAAAAACTCAGCTTCTACTGCTATTTCATCAGCAATAACACAGGCTCTTGGGATTTCTATCATCGTTCCCACTTTATAGTCAAATTTCAGATTCTCTTTCTTCATTATTCCATTGGCAACTTCAATTACCTGCTCTTTTAGTATTTCAAATTCCTTCACAATTCCGACCAATGGGATCATTACCTCGGGTTTAACTTTGTATCCTTTCCTGGTAAGTTCAACAGTTGCTTCAAATATAGCCCTGACCTGCATCTCGAGAATTTCAGGATAGGTAATGGAAAGCCTGCATCCTCTGTGTCCCAGCATCGGGTTCATCTCATGGAGAGAATTAATAGTAGCCTTTAATTCATCAAATTCCAAACCCAGCTCCCCGGCTATTTCCCTGATATCTTCATCTTCATGTGGTAAGAATTCATGCAGGGGAGGATCTAAAAGCCTTATAGTCACAGGCAGGTCATTCATCACTTTAAATATTTCCATAAAATCTTTTTTCTGTATCGGGAGAAGCTCCGCCAGAGCTTTTTCTCTTTCTCCCTTGCTGCCGGCCACTATCATTTTTCTCATAGCTTTTATTCTATCTGCCTCAAAGAACATATGTTCTGTTCTGCAAAGACCGATTCCTTCCGCTCCAAAGTCCCGGGCAACTCTGGAATCATTAGGAGTATCGGCATTTGTTCTTACTCCAATCTTTCTGTATTCATCAACCCAGCTCATAAATTTCTTAAAATTTTTCCCCATTTCAGGGTCCACTACCGGAATTTTACCTTTAAACACCTCTCCGGTTGAACCATCCATGGTAATCCAATCGCCCCTATTTATCCTGCTGCCGTTTACTTCAAAATACTCTTTACTCTCAAATACTTTAATATCTTCTGCACCGGCCACACAGCATTTACCCATACCCCTTGCAACTACAGCGGCATGTGAAGTCATTCCTCCTCTTGCGGTTAAAATTCCCTGTGCCACCGCCATGCCCTGAATATCTTCGGGAGATGTTTCAGTTCTTACCAGAATCACATTTCCATCCTTGGCTTCCTTTACGGCCATATCTGCATCAAAAACCACTCTGCCCAGCGCCGCTCCAGGCGATGCCGGAAGTCCCCTGGTAAGTAGCTCCGCATTCTCTTTGGCTTTTTTATCCAGCTGTTTATGCAGCAATTGATCCAGCATCTGGGGTTCTACTCTGGTTACCGCAGTTTTTTTATCTATATATCCCTGTTCAAACATATCAACCGCTATTTGAAGTGCGGCAGCTGTCGTTCTCTTACCGGTTCTGGTCTGAAGCATATACAATTTACCTTCCTGAATGGTGAATTCAACATCCTGCATATCCTTATAATGTTCCTCTAATTTTTTCCGTATCCCGATTAGCTGCTCGTAAATTTCAGGCATTTCTTCTTTCAACTTGGAAATATGCTGTGGGGTTCTTATTCCGGCAACCACGTCTTCACCCTGTGCATTTATCAGATACTCGCCATAAAACACATCCTCACCTGTTGCGGGATCCCTCGTGAAAGCCACACCGGTTCCTGAATTTTGCCCCATATTACCAAAAACCATAGCCTGTACACTTGCTGCGGTACCAATATTATGTGGAATATTATTAAGATTCCTGTAAGATATGGCTCTTTTGTTGTTCCAGGAGCCAAATACTGCATCAATTGACATTCTTAACTGCTCCCTTGGATCCTGGGGAAAGCTTGTACCTTTAGCTTCTTTGATTATTTTCTTATAATCTTCTACAAGCTCCTTGAGATCCTCTGCCGTAAGGTCGGTATCAAACTTTATATTTTTTTTATCTTTTTTTGATTGAAGTGCTTCCTCGAATTTGTCGTGTTCCACGTCCATTACAACGTTACCAAACATCTGGACGAATCTTCTGTAAGAATCCCAGCCGAATCTATCGTTTTTTGTCTTTCCTATCAGGGCTATTACGGTTTTATCATTCAAACCCAGGTTTAGTACCGTATCCATCATACCGGGCATAGAAAATGCCGCCCCGGATCTGACGGAAACAAGGAGTGGATTTTTCTCATCTCCAAAACCCATTCCCATTTTTTCTTCCAGTTTTTTTAAATTTTCTTCAATCTGATCGTCAAGGCCTTCGGGATATTTTTTACCCAGTTCATAAAACAGATTACAAACTTCCGTAGTTATGGTAAAACCATAGGGTACAGGTAAACCTATGTTGGTCATCTCTGACAGGTTTGCACCTTTTCCCCCCAGAAGTTCTCTCATCTCTTTTGTGCCTTCACCAAAAAAATATACATATTTTTTAGAAGCCATTTTGTATCAAACCCTTTCTTGCCGTTAAATTATTAACTTAATTTTAAAACTATAAAAAACAAATTGCATTATGATACCAGAAAAATGAAAAAAAAATAAGAGCAGAATATTTAAAAAAATTTTCAGTATTCTGCTAATTGCTGTTTATAGAAAGCTTCGAGAAATCTGCCAGTAACAGGTAAAGATCGACTGATTTTTTAATCAAATTAATCCTGTTAGATCTTATCTTTTTATCTTTATCCATAACCAGAACTTTATCAAAAAACAAATCCACAATTTCTCCGAAATCATTAAGTTCAGCAAGAACTGAACTGTAATCTTTTTTGCGTATAAGATTCTTTATTGCGGTTTCCTTCTTATTAAGAGATGAAAATAATTTTTTTTCATACTCTTCCACCAGAAGCTTCTTCTCAACTTCTCCAAACTTTTCTTTGCCTATTATGTTTCTACATCTAATCATAGGTAATGAAATCTTCTTTACATCCTTATTTTTAATAAACTTCTCTATGGCATTATATCTTAAATCTATATCTAAAATAGAGCTGCATCCTGATTCTAAAATCGATTCAAGGATATCCGGTCTCTTTCCCTTTTTTTCCAGCAGGAACCGGAACCTTGCAATAATGAAATCTTTAACCTCACCGGTAATCTTTATATTACTTTCACTTTTAAAATTAAAAGATTCAAGGTAAAGTTTTTGGCTGTAACTTATAAGGCCGGTTAGATCGAAATCATATTTACCTTTAAGCACCGAGAGCACGATACCGGAAGCTTTCCTTCTTAATGCAAAAGGATCCTCCGAACCGGAAGGTATCTTTCCCACCAGGAACATTCCAGTTATGGTATCAATTTTATCGGCAATTGACAGTATCAGACCTACATCTGTTACCGGCAGAATATCACCGGCAAACCTTGGAAGGTAGTGCTCAAAAATTGCATCCGATACTCTGTTTTTTTCATTTCTCTCCCTGGCGTACTGACGGCCAACTACTCCCTGGAGTGCGGGAAACTCTACCACCATACTGGTAACCAGGTCACATTTACAGAGCACACTTGCTGCTGCCAGATCACCGGATATATTATCCTTCCCCTGCAGACTGTTTATATCCAGTAGGTCCGCAATATGCATACTTATTTTCTTTAGCCTTGAAGCCTTGTCATACATACTGCCAAGATTAGAGAAGAATACCACTCCCTTTAGTTTATTGGTCCAGTAGATAAAATCATGCTTCCTGTCTTCTTCATAGAAAAATGCGGCATCATTCAACCTTGCCGCCAGTACTCTCTCATTTCCCTTCTTTACTCCACCTTTATCTTTTATTCCGTTCTGCACTATTATAAACCTGGTGCTGACATTCCCGGATTTATCCTTAACTGCAAAATATTTCTGGTGGTATTGTATTGCTTCTATCAGTAATTCTTTTGGAATATAAAGAAATTCCCCGGGGAAGTCTCCTGCAATAGTATTTGGTATTTCAACCATATTCACCACATCTTTGACGAGGTCTTCATCTAATATAACTTTATATTTACTTTTCCACACTTTTTCTTCCAGCTGATTTATTTGATTTAGTATTAATTCCTTTCTTTTTGCGGCATCAGCTATCACTTTCCCTTTATCCTGAAGCAATTTAAAATAGCTTCCGGCATCCTTTACGGTTATGGGTCCGGGACTGATTGTACGGTGGCCAAAAGTAATATTTCCTGAATTTATATTTGCAATGCTGAATTTGACTACCTCGTTACCATACAAAGCAAGTATCCATCTGATTGGGCGAATAAATTTGATATCATAATCCGCCCAGGTCATCTGTTTGCTGAAAGTCAGGGACAGAATGGAATCTTTAAGTATATCCGGCAATAAATCCACGGTCTTTTTCCCTTCTTCTACAATCCTCTTTCCCAGATATAAGCCTCTGCTTTCAATTTCGATTTCCTCAAGTTCGCTAACTTTAAGATTCAAGCTTCTGGCAAAACCTTTTGCAGCTTCTGTAGGATTACCGCCTTTATCGAACGCAATTTTTTTAGGAGGGCCTGTAACCGTTTTCGTTTTAGGTTTTTGAATTTCATCCAGTCCATTTACTACAGCAACCAGCCTTCTTGGCGAGCTGTAGGTCTTAACATCCTTAAATTCCAATCTACTTTCGGCCAGTTTATCTTCAAGAACTTTCTTTAGTCCGTTAACTCCTTCCTCAATACATGAAGGAGGCATCTCTTCGGTTCCAATCTCAAAAAGTAAAATTTTTTTCATAATTATCTTCTGTTCCTTTTAAGCAGCGGGTAGCCCAGGCTCTCTCTGTGTTCAAGGTAGGCAGAGCATAAAATTTTGGCAAGGTCTCTTACCCTGGCAATATAAGAAGTTCTCTCTGCCACGCTTATTGCTTCTCTGGCATCCAGCAAATTAAAAATATGCGAACATTTAAGTACATATTCACATCCCACAAATACAAGTCCCCTCTTCATAACCTTCTTAAATTCCTTCTCATATTTTTCAAATAGATCCAGGAGCATATCTATACTGGCCACTTCAAAGTTATAGACCGACCATTGCTTTTCAGATTCAAGATGCAAATCCCCGTAGCTTAACATATCGGACCAGCTAAGATCCCAGAAGCTATCCTTGTCCTGTAGATACATAGCAACACGCTCCAGACCATAGCTTATTTCTGCCGAAACAGGTTTCAGCATAAAACCGCCCATCTGCTGGAAATAAGTAAATTGGGTTATTTCCATTCCATCAGCCCATACTTCCCATCCCAGGCCCGCAGCTCCAATAGTCGGAGACTGCCAATCATCCTCAACAAACCTGATATCATGCAATTTTAAATCAATGCCCAGACTCTCAAGAGAACCGAGATAAATATCTATTACATTATCCGGGGATGGTTTCAGCAGTACCTGGAACTGGTAAAAAAACTGGGTTCTGAAGGGATTTTGGCCGTATCTTCCGTCTGTGGGTCTCCTGCTGGGTTCAACATAGGCAACATTCCATGGTTCAGGACCCAAACACCGTAAAAAAGTATCCGGGTTGAATGTTCCTGCACCTTTTTCCAAATCCATTGGCTGTTTTATAATACAGTTATTTTTCGCCCAGTATTTCTGGAGGTTAAAAATAATATCCTGGAAATTCATAGTTTCTTATTTTAATGACATTAATTTTAATAGTCAATTGAATATGAGCTTCTTACATCCCTATTTTTTTTAAATATTTAAAACTATCCACATTACATTCGGTGTGATAGACTATATAATTTTCTATCAGTTGATACACTCTTTTAATGGTTGGGAGATTTACCTCCATATCTCTAAAATCTTCCAGCTTAAGATTAAATAAATCATATAAAAACCTGTAGTCCGGCACACTTAAAGCTTCCCTATCTGCTGAAGAATCCGCGCATTTCTTGCAGAGGATCCCTCCATATCTGATTGAAAAATAAATTTCATCTTTATGGAAAGAGTACAATTCTTTCAACTGACGGTTGCATTTACAGCAATTTTCAAGTAAAGGTATATAGCCCGTAATTTTTAAAAACTTGATCCCAAAAAAACACATTGTCTTTTTAAGAGCTACAATGTCCTCTAGATCCTGATTATTTATTTCGTTAAAACAGATATAAATTAATTTAAATAGAAGTGGAGACAAGTCTCCTCCGGAAACTTGTGTTTTTAAGATAATCTTGCTTATTATTTCGCAGAAGACAAATTTATAAAAATCTGAAGCGATATTTTTAAAACTTTTTATTATTTCAACCTGATTTATGATGTCGAGATTCCTACCTGTATTAAGCTCCAGATCAACCACATTAAACAGCTCGAGCCTTCCCCCGAATCTGCTTCGTACCTTCCTTGCCCCTTTAGCCACCGCACTTATTATATCTCCATCACGGGAGTACATTTTAACTATCTTATCCGATTCTCCCAGCTTGTATGATTTTAAAATAATAGCCTTGGCTTTATAAGACGGCATTTTTTATTTATCAAAAATAGCACTGTATTCTTTAATTATATTTATTCCGCTGCTTGTCCCCAGCCTTGTGGCACCGGCATCTATAAGCGCCTGTGCATCTCCAAATGTCCTTATTCCACCTGATGCCTTAACCCCTATATTCCTTGTAACAACTTCCCTTATCAGTCTTATATCATCGAGCTCTACACCTTTTACGCCAAATCCGGTAGATGTTTTAACAAAATCAGCACCCGATCTCTCTATAATCGCACAAACCTTTTTGATTTCATCCCTGGTTAAAATTGCAGTCTCTATTATAACCTTGATATTAATATGCCTGTTATATTCTGCTATCTGTTCACGCCTTATCACATTGACGACTATTTTGATTTCTTTTTCCACATACTCATAATTACCGCCTTTTACAGCTCCCAGGTTTATTACCATATCCAGCTCATCTGCGCCTTTTTTTACATTATCCCTTGCTTCAAAGACTTTTGTTTCTATAGTATTTGCTCCCAGAGGGTAACCTACCAAAGAGCAAACTTTTACATCGGAATCAAGCAATATTTTTTTTGCCAGGGTTACATAAACGGGATTGATACACACTGCGGCAAAATGATTTTTTTTGGCATTAATGCATAGCTGTTCTATGTCCTTTGAAGTCGCGATAGGATTAAGTAATGTCTGATCGATGGTCTTTGCCAGTTGCTCTTTAGTTAAAATTTTTACCACCTGCCTTTATTTATCATAAAAATAATAATATTTTTTACTAGTAACCGAACCTGTTAAGTAAAGACTCTCTTTTTGTCCAATTTTCCTCGACTTTAACCCATAACTCCAGAAAAACCTTACTTTTAAGCAGGCCTTCAAGCTCCAGCCTGGCCTGTCTTCCAACTTTCTTTAACATGCTTCCCGATTTACCTATAATTATAGCTTTCTGTGATAACCTTTCAGTATAGATGTTACATTCTATAACAATAAGTTTTTCTCCGTCTCTGGTAGTGGTTTCCTCAAACCTTTCCACCTCAACACCTATACTGTGAGGAATTTCATCGGATAGATTACTTATTAGTTTTTCCCTTACAACTTCTGAAACTACGTTTTCTACAGGCTGATCTGTGACAAAGCCATTTTCAAAATATCTGGGCCCTTCCGGAAGTTTATCGGTCAGCAGTGTTAAAAATTCATCAACATTTTCCCCGGTTTTTGCAGAGATCTCACCTGTATAATCAAAAAAGTCCAAACCCTGCAGTTTCTCTTTCTCTCTTTCTATTCTATCTTTTGAAACCAGATCTATCTTATTCAGCAACAAAAACTTGGGCTGGGTTTTATGTTTAATCTTATTAAAAATAAAAAAATCTCCCTTGCCTATTCCATCCGCTACATCCACAATTATCACAATCAAGTCAGAATCATCAATTACATTCAAAACAATGCTGTTTAACCTCTCCCCAAGCAGGCTTCTTGGTTTAAAAAAGCCGGGACAATCAACAAAAATTATCTGGGAATTTTTAGTGTTCAAAATACAATTAATTTTATTTCTTGTAGTTTGAATTTTGCCTGAAGTAATGACTACTTTCTGGTTTAAAATTTTATTAACTAATGTAGATTTTCCTACATTTGTTCTTCCAATCAGACCAACAAAACCAGATTTAAAATTGTTATTATTCATTATAGCTCTAATTTCATTAAATCCCGGTCCACACCCAGGCCGTATTCACTTTTCCTTAGACCGATTTTTTTAAAGTCAAAATTCTTATAAAGTCTACCAGCAGCATCATTACCGGGATCAACGGTTAATTCTATTTCCTTAAAACCATCATTTTTTAAGATATCAATCACTTCCTGGAGAAGCTTTTTACCAACACCTTTTTTCCTGTACCCTTTATCAATATAAAAAGAATGGATAAAAGCAGTATTTTTATCTTTCCAGCTTTTTATAAGCTCACATACCCCAATAATATCAGAGTCATTTTTACTTTTTTGTGCTACGATAAATTTTCCGTACCTTATTATTACCGGTATTACCCACCGGTTTATTGAAACTCTTCTTCCCAGGTTCCTTTTTTCCAGCCTTTCAAGCCTGGCTACCAATCTCCAGTCAATACCCTTTATCTCCCGTATAACTATATTTTTCATACTAGAAACCAATATTTATCTAAAAAATTCAAAAAAATATATACCTAATATCAATTTTACATTATTTGTCAATAGCAAAAATAAAGTTTTGATTATTTTGAGACTGGTAAATTTAAAATGAAAAAAATTAGATATTAAAATTTCTTCTTGTATCAGATATTAAACTACCCTGAATATTCTCCATATCTATTCTATCTTTTTCTTGCTTGTGGTCGTAATCATATATGTGCAGCATACCGTGTATTATAAGCAGTGTTATTTCCAGATCAAGGCTCCAATTTTTATCCTGGCTTAAAACATTAGTTTGTGCAACTTCGGGACAAATAACTATTTCTCCTATGGTATAGGCACCGGTCCCCGGACTTATTTTTTCTTTATCAGAAATATATGAAAAAGACAGGACATCAGTTTCACTGTCCGTCTTTCTATATTTCTTATTTAATTCCCTTATTTCTTTACTATCAGATAAAATAATATTCAACTCGCCTTTCGAGCTTCTGTCAAATTTGTCTGAAATATATACTGCAATTTCTCTTATCAGGCCCAGATCCAGCTTTACTTTATTTTGATTGTTAATCAGTGTGACTTTCATCTTGCTTCAACTTTCGATTCCAAATCTGCCTTTGCTTTTAAACTGGGTTCATCATATGAAAGCCGTGAATGATAAATAGAGATAAGTCCATCAACTAAAGTGTCCTTGACTGTATTTATTTCCTTAATGGTCATATTGGTTTCATTTAGCTGGCCGTCTTTTAGTTTGTCTTCAAATATATCACTTACCATTTGCTCAATTTTTTTAGGAGTTATTCTGCCGATAGATCTTACTGCGGCCTCTGTCGAATCTGCTAGCATAAGAATTGCGGCCTCTTTACTTTGAGGTTTTTTTGCCGGATAACGAAAATACTCTTTCAGGCCATTTGAACTGCCGTTAGTAGTTATTTCTCTATCTTTCTGCTTCTCATAAAAATAGGATATTATTGAATTTCCATGATGCTGCGAGATAATATCCAGGACTTTTTTAGGGATTTTATTTTTCATTGCCATCTCCAGGCCATCTTTTATATGATTTGATATTATATGCCTGCTCATAGAAGGATTTAAACGGTCATGGATATTTTCAATATTCACCTGATTCTCGTAAAAATATTCAGGCCTTTTCATTTTACCAAGGTCATGGTACAGTGCTGCCACTTTCACCAGCAGTGAGTCGGCCCCTATTGATTTTGCTGCATTTTCTGCAAGATGCCCTACCAGAATGCTGTGGTTATAAGTACCGGGTGCCGATATAAGAAGTTCCTTAAGCAGCGGCTGATCGGTATTGGAAAGCTCCAGCAGTCCCATTGCAGTTATAACATTAAAAGTAGATTCAATAAATGGCAAAAAACCTATGGCAATAACGGCACAGATAATACCATTGACTATTCCAAGTACGGTATATAATGCAATTGTCTCTACTTCTCCGCCAATAAGGTTAATGGTTAGAAACAAAAAAGAAAGAACAAGCGAGCTAATAAATCCGGCCCTCATTACCGCTGAACGCTGGGATACTTTTGATACCATATAGGTAGAAAAAATGCCTCCTAATATATAAGCAATAGCAAGGCTGAAATCAAAATCAGTCGCAATACCCACAAATATTCCCAGGCAAATAGTTAACATCATTGCCATGCGCGCATTGAACAAAATAGTACAAATAAGTGATGCAGCCATCACAGGGAATAAATAATTCCAGAAATTCAGATGTATAGATGAAAGTACGGTAAATGCCTTTATAAGCGCTGTAAATATTACTATAAGAATTGCATTAATAATTACTTTCTTTGTATTATTAAAGACATTTAAATTGAATCTGTAAATATAAAATCCGAACAGGAAAAGTATCACAGAAGATATAAAGAATACATATAGAAACACCTTCCAGTTAAAACCCGTCTGGAGCAAACCCAGCTTAGTTAATATAAGAATATCTGCATCATTTATAATCTC
>CAZLEB010000018.1:0-16174 GCA_964558475.1 uncultured Actinomycetota bacterium | reverse complement strand
CTCCACGAATTTGATGGAACCTTGCATGAACTTACAATCTTAGGATTATTTTTATCTTTTATATCCAGAATAATAAGTCTGCTTTCATCCATATATTCTTTTTTTTCATAATCATAAAAATTTATGTTTATATAGGCAAAATCATTCTTTACCCATATACCTGAAGGTAAACCGTCTAATTCATATCCTCCCACAATCTCAGGATCACTTTTTCTTGAAATATCTACTATTTCGAGCCTGCTTATTTCCCAATCTTCATTTTCAGAAGTAGTATCGATATAGGCAAAATCACCTTCAATAAACATACCATATACTGATTTTTTATTACTTTCCCCTGTATTATAATTTCCAACAAGTCTGGGATTTTCTTTTTCCCGGATGTCCACTATATAAAATCCGCAAACGGTATAGGCTTCGCTATCATCACTGGTGATCCACTCGGTATAGGATATAAAAGCATAATTATCCTTAACAATTATAATATTAGCCGAATCTATCCCGGTACACTTTCCTGTTACCACAGGATTTTCTTTATCTCCTATATCAATTACATATAGAACACCCAAATCATTGGTAAGATAGGCATAGTTGCCGCTTATGTTTACATCTATCGCCTGACCTGGTACTTTTATTTTACTTATAAGATATGAATTCGGAATTCCTGTGAATTCTCCTGCATCTACAATTTCTTCATCATTTCTATTAATATTAAAGGGCCAAAAGCTGCATGAAGTAAGAAGTAGACATATAATTATGCATAGAAATATTATATTAATTGTCTTTTTTAAATTAGTCATTGATATTTCCTATAATTATAATAATTTTAATACCGTTAGTATTGATTAGTCTATATGACGTATATTTTCTTCATTTTCTTTGAAATCTTGAAGTTGGGGCAGTTCTTTTAGGCTCTCTATGCCCAAGAGCTCTAAAAATCTTTCGGTTACTTTATACAGTATGGGACTGCCTGGTTCTTTAAGCTTTCCTGCTTCCTTTATTAATCCTTTATCCGCTAGTGTCAGTATTACACTATCGGTCCTGACTCCTCTTACCTCTGCAATTTGTGTCCTGGTAACAGGCTGCCTGTAGGAAATAATTGCCAGAGTTTCAAGTGCAGCTTGAGAAAGATATGTACGTATATTGGATTTAATAAATTTTATCAGTACTTCACTTAACGATGGATTTGAATAAAGCCTGAATCCCCCGGCCACCCTTTTAATAATAAATCCTCTATTTTCATCTATATATTCCTTTTCCAAAGATTCTAATATCTCATTAACCCTTCTTTCACTAATTTCCAGTGCAGAAGATATTTCTCTTGATTTTACTATTCCTTCGGACACAAAAAGTATTCCTTCTATACAAGTCTTAAGCCATGACTTCTCTTTATATAACTCAATACTTTTATTTTTACCTGTACTTTTCATTTACCTATATTCTTACTTTTTTTCTTTTATGTAATCCTTTTTATTATAATACTTCCAAAATTTTCAAACTGAATAATGTCAATTGAATTTTTTTTATAAAGCTCCAGTATTGACAGGAAGCTGATTATCTTATCAATAATCCGGTCGTATTTAGACGTGATTTCCTTAAATGTTATATTGTCTTTAGAATATAGCATCTCCCTTATTCTTTTCATTTCTTCAAATATGCTTATACTTACCCTATCGTTATAAATACTTACTAAATTCAATTTTTCTTCTTTATACTTAATAAGCTTTGAAGCTATAAATGATAATTCCCCTATATTTATATCCTTTGTAAAATCCGGCAGCAACTCTAAAAATTCCTTTTCTATTGGTGCTTCTCTTACAAAATATAAAGACTCTTTTTCATAAAGGCTCCTGAAATAATTGGATATTTTTTTAAAGATCCTGTACTCCTCTTCCCTTCTCTTTAAAATTTCAGTACTCTGTACATATTCTTCCTCGTCTACAGCTTTACTTTTTGATGGAAGCAGCGATCTTGATTTTATTTCCAGTAGGATAGAAGCTACATATATAAATCCTGATAAGGTATCAAATAATATATTTTTTTTATTTCTAATATAACTTACAAAATCCTTTATGATAGTGCTTAAACTGATTTCATAAATATCTTCTTTTTTTTTCTGTACCAATTCCAGAAGCAGATATATGGGTCCTCTAAATTTCTTATATTCTATTAAATAATCTTTGCTTTCTATACAATTTTCCAATCTAATCTATACCCATCTTTTTTCTTACATCAGATATTGTTTTATCAGCAATTTTTCTAACCTGGATTTTACCTTCTTCCATTATGTCATAAATATAATTTAAATTTTTCTTAATCTTATTTCTTTCTTCCTGAAACTTCTCCAGAGACTTATATATAATTGCCGAAATCTCACCTTTACATTCAGTACATCCGATTTTACCATGCTTGCATCTGCTCTCTATTTCTTCTATCCCATCTTCTTTATATATCTTATAGAAATCGAATACACTGCAAACCTCCGGGTGACCGGGGTCTTTAGGATGTATCCTTTTAGGATCGGTTATCATCATTCCAACTTTTTTACGGATAGTCTCAAAATCATCGGATAGAAATATAGCATTATTATAGCTTTTGGACATCTTCCGGCCGTCTATTCCAGGGACCCGTGTAGCTTTTGAGAGCAGCTCCTCCGGTTCGATAAAATATTTTCCATAAAGATAATTGAACCTCCTTGCTATTTCTCTGGTAATTTCAAGATGAGGTAACTGATCTTCTCCAACCGGGATTATATCAGAATTAACTATAAGTATATCAGCTGCCATAAGTACGGGATATGACAAAAAACCAAGCGTAGATATATCTTTTGACTTTAATTCGCTCATCTGTTCTTTATAAGTAGGGCAGCGCTCCAGCCAGGACAAAGGAGTGATCATAGAAAAATAAAGTGTCAATTCCGATATTTGTGGTATATCTGATTGCCTGTACAGATGGGTAAACTCAGGATCAATACCCAGAGCTACCAAATCCACTGCACATTCGATTAAATCGGACTTTATATTCTTTGGATTCTGATATTCTGTTGATAATGCATGCCAATCAACCAGGAAGAAAAAATTTTCATAGTCCTTCTGGTATTTAATCATATTACTGATGTTTCCGTGAAGATGACCCAGATGTAATTTGCCCGTTGGCCTAAACCCTGTAAGCATTTTCTTTTTCATTTACTTATCTCCTGTTCTTATATACCCTAGGAAATTAAATATTGCCACCAAATGCACATATTATAAATAAAATTAAATACCGGGGATATAACAGTCCAGAATATTCTCCCGCCCAGGAATAAAAATATAAAAATGAATATAAATCCGAACCTTCCAAAACTTAAGAACTTAAACATTACTTCATCAGGTAGAAAAGAAGCAAGTATCTTTGAACCATCGAGTGGCGGTATGGGTATGAAATTAAAAATGGCCAAAAAGACATTTATATATATTGCACTTATAAAAATCTGGTTTACAAGTTCAAAAGTCCTGTAACCAAAAGTGTCTGATACTGTGATTCCATTCGTCAGTTTAAAATAAATATAGAAAAAAAGCCCATATACTAAACCTATTAAAAAAGCAAAAATAAGATTCATTGCCGGACCGGCCAGTGAAGTATAACGGAGTCCCCTTCTATAATTTCTAAAATATCCGGGATTTATGGGAACCGGTTTAGCATAACCAAATATTATACCGGAACCTGAAAGTATGAGTATCAGAGGCAGTAATATACTTCCAAATAAATCTATATGTGCAATTGGATTAAGAGTGAGTCTTCCCATATTTCTGGCAGTAGGATCACCACTTTTGTACGCTATATATCCATGGGCATACTCGTGTAAAACAACACCCATAATCAAGCCCGGTGCCCACGTAATTAATTGTTTTAAAAAATCTATTATTGCCTGTCCCAGACCTGCCATATGATTTAACCTCTTATTCTATGACCATATACCATATCAAAATATATTAGATTTGCAAATATTATTCCAGGTTGTGACTTCTTTATTAAATAAAACCCGATAAATCTTATACAGTCATTTTAATACTTTTTCCCTGGGATGGTATTTAAAATATACCTCTTTTATATGTTCCTTATTTAGACTGGTATAAATTTCAGTTGTGGAAATGCTGCTGTGGCCGAGTAATTCCTGTACCGTTCTTAAATCTGCCCCCCTCTGGAGCATATGAGTAGCAAAACTGTGTCTGAAAATATGAGGATATAAATTTTTATTAAGATTTATTCTACGTGCATATTTTTTTAATACTTTCCAGAATCCCTGCCTGGTCATCTTATTACCACTTCTATTTAGAAAAACATAATCCGACCTGATCTCCTTTTTAATTTTATGCCTGCCTACTTCAAAATACTTTCTTAAAAACAGCAAACCTTTTCCTCCTATAGGAGTTATTCTCTCCTTATCTCCTTTACCCACAAATCTTAACAGCTCTTCATCAAGATCAACATTCTGCATTCTTAAATTTATAATCTCGCTCACCCTCAGCCCGCATGAATATAGTATCTCAAACATAGACTTATCCCTCATCTCCAGCGCAGTAGAACAAGGTATGCTTTCAAGAAACCTTTCTACTTCCTCAACTTTTAAAACTTCCAGCATTTTTTTTGGTTTCTTAGGACTGTTTACCTGTATCCAGGGATTCTTCTGGCATAACTTCTCCATTACCAGAAATTTATAAAAACTTCTAAGGGTCGACAATATTCTTGAAACAGATGATTCGGATTGATTTTCATTTTTATATAAGATTTGAAGAAAATCTAATACTTGTTCTTTTGAAAGTTCATAGTAATTTTCTATATTACTGTTTTTTAGAAAAAATTTAAATTTTCCCAGATCTCTCAAATAAGAATTAATCGTGTTCGGAAGAAGTAACTTTTCAAACCTTAAATAT
This sequence comes from uncultured Actinomycetota bacterium, assembly GCA_964558475.1. GTDB lineage: Bacteria > Actinomycetota > Humimicrobiia > Humimicrobiales > Humimicrobiaceae > Hydromicrobium. The sequence continues at coordinate 11,261 of CAZLEB010000018.1, read as the reverse complement.
TCTAAATACCTGCTAGTATCAAAATTAATTTCTTTATTTTTTACTTTTTTTGCCAATTTTTTTATTCCTTTTTAAAAAATCTCTGGCTAAAAGTATTCCTATAATGGTTTTTGCATCTTTTATCTTCCCACTCTTTATAAATGACAGGGCATCTGTCATTTTTAATTCAACTATCTGCAGGAACTCATCATCATCCGGATCATTTCCTTTTCTTTCAAAATTTATAGCCAAATATAAATATAATATTTCATCACAAAAACCGGGCGATGTGTAAAAGGTAGTTAAATGTATTAGTTTTCCTCCAGTTGCTCCGATTTCTTCCTTTAATTCTCTGGCTGCACATTCCAGAGGAGACTCACTTTTATCCAGTTTTCCTGCAGGTATTTCCAGTAAGACACTTTCCAGGGGATACCTGAACTGTTCTACCAGCATTATTTTTCCTTCTTTGTTTACAGGAACAATACCAACCGCGCCCGGGTGAGTGACTTTTTCTCTTGTAACTATCTTATTATTTGGAAGTTTCACCCTATCAACATATAGCCCGACTATTTCACCCTTAAAAATTTCTTCTGAACTTATCTTTTTTTCGTATAATTCTTTAACCATTTTAAAATCTTTCTCTTTATTTAATCCTACTTGATTACAAATTTACATATTTCCAGCACCAGGCAAGTAAGTTTCACCAGTTGTTTAACCTTTACAAATTCTTTATTTGTATGGATGTTCTCCATTCCATTACTCAGGTTAATTGATATCTTTCCTTTTGAATTAAATATATTAATATCGCTTCCTCCCCCTGATGATATAATCTTTGGTTTTATTTTTAATTTTTTTATAGCTGTTTTAGCAATTTGTACCGGCACTTCGTCTTCCGCAATTTCAAATCCATTGTATTCTCTTACGATCTTATAATCCAAACTGGCTCCAATTTTTTTTGCGCCTTTTTTTAAATCACCTACCATTTTATCGGTAAATTTTATAAGTTTTGATAGTTTTAAACTTCTTACTTCCATTTCCAGTTTTGTATCCTCAGCAACTATATTCATAGCTGCACCTCCTTCTATTTTTCCAACATTACATGTACTTTCTTTATCGATTCTCCCTGTTTTCATACTGGAAATTGCTAAAGCAGCAGCTTTGATGGAATCAATCCCTTTTTCGGGCTCTATTCCTGCATGAGCCGGTTTTCCCTTAAAGTGTGCAAAAATTGAATTCTGGTAGGGCGCTTTATTTATTAGGGCTCCTACGTCGCCGTCACTGTCAAATGCAAAACCATACTTTGCTTTAATCAAATCCATATTAAGACACTTTGATCCTAATACCCCAATTTCTTCTGAAATGGTGAATATAATATAGATATTACCTGTGGATATATTTTTTTCTTTTATTACCTTTAAAACTTCCATAATCGAAGCAACTGCAACTTTATCGTCACCGCCTAATATACATTCTTTATTTTTATTAAATATCTTTCCGTTTCTTATTACCGGTATAATATCTCCATTTATACCTACCGTATCAAGATGCGCTGCCAGAAAAATAGGGCTGCTTCCTGATGGATTTTTTGTTTTGTATAATGCTATAATGTTCCCTGCATTACTGCCAAATTTATCACCGCACCGGTCAACGCTAACCTCAAGACCCAGATTTTTTAACTTTTTGCTTACATAATCAACTATCTCCCTTTCATTTTTTGAAGGGCTTTTTATTTTTAAAAGTTCAATAAATGTTTCTAAAAGTCTTTTTTTATTAATCATAATATACTCTTTCAAACTCCAAAAATTCTAATCTTTCATTTTAAAAATTTACTTATTATTTTTTTTACAAATTTTAAAAATATTAGTAAAAATAATACCTATAATCAATAACACAGCTGATATTATAGCAGAACTTAAGACAAGCCTTATAAAGAAATCATAAAAGAAACCGAACGGGAAAAGAGTAATTATAAGGGAACCCTCGGAAAAAGTATAGTTACCCTGGGGGAAAAATAGCAGGTGGAAATTATCAAATAATGCAGGGAAGTTTTCCCCAAGAAAATACAGGATTGTAATGAAAATCAGCATTAACGCTGAAGGTATTACAAATATTATACCCAGATTTCTGATAAAGCTTTTTATATTTTTCTCTATAAGCAGTAAGGTCATAATTATAAAAAAGACAATGCTTGCATAATATAAAATAAATATCCTTTTAAGCAGTACTCTTACATCACCGAGATGGCTTATCTCATCAGACCTGAACTCAGCAACCGCACTTTTGCTTTCATCTGCATATCTTACTTGAATCATTGGGTCCAGGTAGTTTAATTCTGACCTGTATTTAAAAAATTCAAAAATCCTTTTTGTAACATTTAAAACATCATTTTTATTTAAAAATGAAAATACTTTATTATCCTCATATAAATTTTCATAATAATTCAGATTAAAAATGTAATAAACAAGCGGAGAAAATAAAATGATTATAATAAGTAAAACTGAATTTATTAAAATTAAAGTTTTTTTAAGTCTCCCTGTTTTAAAATTCATATTTTAATTCTGTAATTCTTTTTTATTAATTTTAAAATAGGCTGTTTAAGTCCCGCCGGTCTTTATTTAATATTAAACTTAATATTAATCCAGCTGAGTATTATTTTTTAGCAAATGACTTATTTTTTTCTTTTCAGGGATGAGCACTTTATGGAAGCACCTATAAAATCCCTGAATAATGGATGAGGTCTATCAGGTCTGGATTTAAATTCAGGATGGAATTGAACCGCAACAAACCATGGATGGTTTTTTATTTCAACAATTTCTGCCAGATTTTTATCCGGATTGATTCCAGTTACAATGAGCCCTGCCTTTTCCAGCTTATCCCTGTAATCATTATTTAATTCATACCTGTGCCTATGTCTTTCATAAATAATTTTTTTCTTATACGCCTTATGAGCTTTTGAACCAACCTTCAACCTGCACTTATAGCTTCCTAACCTCATAGTTCCGCCTTTATCTTCTATATTTTTCTGGTCATGCATTAAATCAATTACAGGACTTCCGGTATCCGGATCAAATTCAGTGCTGTTTGCATCTTTAAGACCAAGTACATTCCTTCCGAATTCAATTACCGCGCACTGCATTCCAAGGCATATTCCTAAAAATGGTATCTTCTTCTCTCTGGCACATTTAATAGCATTAATTTTTCCATTTATTCCTCTAATCCCAAACCCGTATGGTACCAATATACCGTCTACTTCGGATAATACACTTTCCTCCTTACAATTTTTTTCTATTAATTCCGAATTTATCCATGTTACATTCACATTTTTTTTGAAAAAATACCCGCCGTGATTTAAAGATTCTACAATACTTATATAAGCGTCTTTTAAATTTGTATACTTTCCTACTATTCCTATCTCTACTTTACCGTTAAGGTGATGAATTGTATTAACCAGTTTTTTCCAGCTATCAAGGTCGGATTTTCTTGCTTTTAATTTTAATTTTGACAAAACTCTTGAATCCAATTTTTCTTTTTGGAGCATTAGAGGAACTTCATAAAGATGCTTTACATCAATTGCCTCTATAGTATCCTCTTTTTCAATATCACAGAAAAGGCTTATTTTATCTTTTATGCTGTCAGTTAACTTTGTCTCACTTCTGCATATTATTATGTCGGGCTGAATCCCTATACTTCTGAGTTCTTTTACACTGTGTTGCGTGGGCTTTGATTTTAATTCCTCGGTAGTTTTTAAATACGGTATGTAAGTGACATGGATATAAAGAACATTTTCTTTTCCGACATCCTTTTTAAATTGCCTTATTGCTTCAAGGAAAGGCAGACTTTCTATATCCCCTACGGTTCCTCCTATTTCAGTAATAACCATATCAGTTTTTCTTCGTAGTAAAGTCTTTTTAATACTTGCTTTTATTTCATCTGTTACATGTGGAATTACCTGCACAGTAGAACCTAGAAATTTTCCTTTTCTCTCATCATCAATGACATTTTTATAAATTCTTCCTGAAGTAAAATTGTTATATTTGGATAAATCTTCGTCAATAAATCTTTCATAGTGCCCCAGGTCAAGATCAGTTTCTCCGCCATCATCTGTTACAAAAACCTCTCCATGCTGAAGAGGATTCATAGTTCCGGGATCAATATTTATGTAAGGATCAAATTTTTGAATAGTAACACTATAACCTCTTGATTTTAAAAGCCTTCCCAGAGATGCTGCGCATATACCCTTACCCAGCGAAGAAAGGACTCCTCCGGTTATAAAAATAAATTTAGTTTTCAACTTTTATCTTCCTCTCTGCCAGCTCATTTTTAATAGTATTACATTTATCTAAAAGCTCCTCTGCATGCATAACCGAAATATCACTTTCCTCCAGCCCGCTCATCATCCTGGAAATTTCCTTTATCTTGCTACTTAAATTCAGCTTCTTTATATTTATCCTGGTCCTTTTACTTTCTATGAACTTGTCAATAAAATAATGAGCATCAGAAAAACAGGCAATCTGTGCCAGATGGGTAATAGCTATCACCTGGCAGTTCTTTGATATTTTGTATAACTTTTCACCCACTACCAGCGAAACCGCTCCTCCAATGCCTGCATCTATTTCATCAAATATCATAGTGGTGATATTGTCAACAGAACTTATTACTGATTTCAGAGCAAGCATAATCCTTGATATTTCCCCACCCGAAGCGATCTTTCTAAGCGGCTTCTCTCCTTCACCTACGTTCAGGGATATTAGAAATTCTATATCATCTATGCCATCTTTAGCAAATTTTATCTTCTTGTTTTCGATTTCTATGCCATCATCACTTTCTATAAACCTGTGCTCCGGTTGAAAAGATACAGACTTAAAACCAAGATCAACCATTTCATCGGTTACCCTTTTTTTTAGACTGGCTATGGTTTCTTTTCTCAACTCACTCAGCAGTACTGCATCCTTTATCAAAATTTCGCGGGCTTCATTATACTCGGTCCATTTTTTTTTAATCTCGCTATCCAGATTTTCAAGACTTTCGGCTTCCTCTTTTAACTTTTCTGCATACCGGTTAATTGAGTTAAGATCAAGGTTATATTTCTTTTTCATTTCAGATAACTTATATAACCTTTCCTGAATACTATCTAATCTTTCTGTACTGAAGTCAAAATCGGCAAGATAACCGTTCAGATAATGGCTTATCTCCTCAATAAACTCATTAAGATCGGACAACCTACCTCCAAACTTTTTAAATTTATGATCAATTTCAGAAAGTTCTGCTATATTTTTATCCAGAACAGCCAGATTATCGCTCATCGAAGGAATATCGGCATCTCCGCCATTTATAATCTTTTTACCTTCTGATGCCAGCTTGTAAATCTTTTCATGATTTTTAAGGATTCGCATTTCATTCTCTAAAATTTCTTCTTCATTTTCTTTAATATTTAATTTCTTAATCTCTTCGTATCTGTAATGCAAATCCTTCAACTTTTCTTCTCTGATATTCTCTAATTCCTTTAACTTTAAAAATTCTTCTTTTTTCTCAAGATACTTTTTAAAGCTCCCGGAGTAATCTTTCTTTGCATCAGAAATCCTATCCCTGCCAAATCTGTCTATTATTTCTATATGAGTCTTTTGATCCAGTAAATACTGGTGATCATGTTGGCCGTGAATATCCAGGAAAAACTCGCCTATTTTTTTTAAATTACCTATCTGAGTAAAAATTCCATTAATAAAAGCCCTGTTTCTACCAATCCTCGTTACCTCTCTCGTTATTACTACATCATCGCCTGCCTCTTCTCCATCCACCAGGTTTTCGGAAAGTAAATAATTCATAGCCATAGGATTATTTTTAAAATCAAAATACCCCTGAACCAGCAGCTTATCCTCACCATCTCTAATTAAATCAATACCTGCACGTTCACCTATCAGTAAATTTATTGCCTCAATTATTAAAGTTTTTCCTGCTCCTGTTTCTCCGGTTAGAATATTAAGACCTTTTTGGAATTTTATTCTGGCATCATCTATTATGGCAAAATTTTTTACCTGTAATTCTTTTAGCATACCTGAAAAAAAAATGTCAATTTATATCTATTTAAATTCTTTCGATGAATTTTTCTTTAAATACTTTAAAAAAAATATCTTTGTTGAAAACTATGAGCTTTAATTTTAATTTTGATTTTTTTACTTTAAATATATAATCCGACTTAATATTTACGGGTATTGTTTTACCGTCAATGCTAACACTATCTTTCTCATTTCTTGAATTAATTATTATTTCCAGTTTATTATCCGGACTAAGAATTACACTTCTGCTCAATAGAGTATGCGGACATATAGGGGTTATAATTATAATTTCACTTTTCGGTTCCACAATCGGCCCACCGGCCGAAAGAGAATATGCCGTAGACCCTGTTGGTGTGGAAATTATTACCCCATCGGCAGCAAAATTTTTTATTGATATCCCATTTACTACAATCTCAAATTTTATTATTTTTCCAAGCATAGATCTCGTTATTGCAAATTCATTTAGTGCCAGATAGGGCAGGCCTGTATTTTCTACTATTTTACCATCCTTGAAAAATCTACCCTCCAGTAACATTCTTTTTTCTATTTCATATCTACCCTCAAGTACCCTGTCTATGGCATTATACATATTGCATGCATCTACAACAGTTAAAAATCCCAGATTTCCCATATTGATCCCCAATATAGGAATTTCATTTTTAAAGGAATATTTTGATGCCCTCAAGAATGTCCCATCTCCCCCTACTGATATTATCACATTATTTTTTTTACTGAATTCTTCTTCTGAAACTGAAGGAAGGCGGTATTTCCCGGGCATTCTGTCGGTTTCCACCAGAAGCACTTTAACATTGCCATTTTTCTTAATTAAATAATCATATATTTCCCTGGCAAATTCCATTGCTTCCTGTTTTTCATTGTTTGAAACTATACCAATAGTTTTCATTTTTTATTACTTAAGTTGATTAAAATAAAAATGTGCCTTATCAATCACATCTTTAATTATTTTACCATAATTTAAAACAGATTCAGCTTCTTTAAACGATTTTATTAAAAAAATCCAAAACTCAATATTACCTTTCGCGCCTTTTATTTTAGAAAAAGTAAGATTTTTTACTTCAACCGGGAATTTTGTAATAAATTCAGTTATTCCCGTTAGCACCTTGTAATGCAAATTTTTATTTCTAATTATGCCCTTTCTTTCAACCTCATCCTTCATTAATTCAAATTGCGGTTTTACAAGCAGTAATATCTCACCATTTGTATCTGTAAGCTCTAAAATTTTACTAAAAATTTTTCTTATAGAAATAAAAGAAACATCCACAACTGTAATTTCTGAAGTGAATGGGAGTTTACTGATATCAAGCTTCCTGATATTTGTCCTTTCAAAAACAACCACCTTAGGTGAATTTCTTATTTCCCATGATAACTGTCCATACCCGACATCAATATCAATTATTTTTTTCGCTCCATTCTTCAATAAAAAATCAGTAAACCCTCCAGTTGAAGACCCTATATCTACAGCTTTTTTACCGGCAGCGCTGAGCCCTAATTCCTGAAATACACCCTCTAATTTTAACCCGCCTCTTGAAACATAAGGCATTTTTAAGATTATTTCTATCTCTGAATTTGAATCTATAAGTGTTCCCGGTTTTTCGATTACTATCCCTTTAACCTTTACTCTACCCTCGAGTATTAATGCTTGCGCGCTCTTTTCTGTAGCAGCTAATTTTTTTTCTAAAAGTAAGGCTGTTATTTTCCTCTTATTATTTTTCTTTGATATCTTTTATGCCTTTCTTGTCAATAAAAAATTGGCTAGATTAACCAGCCACTCACAATCTATATCCATACTTTTAACTATAGTAATGGCTTTATCAATTTTTTCCCTGGCAATTTCCCTTGACTTAGAAACTCCCCATCTTGCCGGAAAAGTGTTTTTTTTCTGCTCTGCATCTTTTCCTACTGTTTTTCCTGCCATTTGATTATTTGACTCCACATCTAAAATATCATCGGTTATTTGAAAAGCAAGACCCAGATTTTCAGAATACTCCGTAAATTTTTTAAGATAAATCCCGCTTGCGCCGCATAAAATAGCTCCACATCTTACGGAAGCGGTTATTAATTTCCCTGTTTTGTTTTGATGCATATATTCTAATTTTTCCTTACCGATCGTCTTACCGGTAAAATAAACATCTATTATTTGACCTGCTACCATACCTGTAGCACCTGAAGCATCTGCAATCTCTTCCAATATCTTATTTTTTGTCCTATCGTCCGCTACCTGATATTTTATTATCAAATTAAAAGCCTCGGCAAATAAAGCGTCACCGGTTAGTATTGCTATATCTTCTCCGAATTTTTTGTGGCACGTAGGTTTGCCTCTTCTAAAATTATCATTGTCCATAGAAGGCAGGTCATCATGTATTAACGAGTAGGTGTGGATAAATTCAATTGCGCATGCAGTAGGAAGTACCGTACTGTAATCTTTCCCCAGACTTTTCGCGGTTAACAGGCATAATATGGGCCTGAATCTTTTCCCGCTATTTTCTATGCTATATTTGATTGCCCTCCATAGAATATCCGGACTTTTCTTATACTTCTTAACATAATATTTTAAACTACTATTTACTTCTTTTATTAAAAACTCGGGATAAAGCTTATCTACCCTTAAATTATATTTTTTAGGATGAGACATATCTATAAATCTGTATTATAAATGGTAATATTAACTGTTTATATTATTTAAAATCTTACCCAGAACACCATTTACAAATTTTGGAGTGTCTTCTTTTTGTCCCAGGCTTTTAGCAATCTCAATGGCCTCGTCCACGGAAACTTTTAGAGGTATATCGTCTTCGTATAACATTTCATAGATAGCTAACCTTAAAATATTTCTATCTATAATTGCTATCCTCTCCAGAGACCAGTTCTCAACAATATCCATAATCATACTGTCAATTTTTTTCTTATGCTTATCCACACCTTTTATAATTCTTAAGGTAAACTGGTCGTATTTCTTTCCGGCAAACAAATTATTTTCTATAATCTCATCTATTTTTTTATCCAGTAAATCTCTTTGATACAATAGTATTACTGCATTCTCTCTACTTTTTCTTCTTGTTGTCTTAGGCATAATTTTAAATATAAATAAACTAGAACTTACTAAGTACCTATACGGGTTAAATATTCTCCGTTTCTGGTATCAATTCTTATGGTATCCCCTACATTAATAAATAATGGAACCATAACTTTTGCCCCTGTTTCTATCTCTGCAGGTTTAAAGCTCAAACTTACCGTATCACCTTTAATCCCGGGTTCAGTTTTAATCACTTTAGCTTCTATCGAAATAGGAAGTTCGATTGAAATTGGCTTGCTTTTGTAAAATATAACAGTCAGTTCCATATTTTCCATTAAATAATTCTTTTTCTCTTCCAGTGCTTTCGCATTTAGCTGAATTAACTCATATGTTCTAATATCCATAAAATTATAATACTGGTCTTTATACAGATATTGCATTTTTTTTGTTTCCAGTATTGCCTGCTCCATCTTTTCGCCCGCTCTAAAAGTTTTATCTATGGTAGCTCCGGATTTTAAATCTTTTAACTTTGTTCTTACAAAAGCGCCGCCTTTACCTGGCTTGACATGCTGGAAATACAATATTTTATATAATTGATTATCAAATACTATAGTGATCCCGTTCTTAAAATCACTGGTACTTATCATTAATTATTTCTCCTTATTCTATAATCGTATAATTAATTTATAATAAAAAAATCTTTTCTGGAACCATTAAGTACTTCACATTTATTCTTTCTTACCAGTACCATATCTTCTATTCTTACACCGCCAACATTTTCTATATAGACAGCCGGTTCAATAGTTATAACCATGTTTTCTTTTAAAACTACCCTGTTTCCCATTTTTACTGCCGGCTCTTCATGAATTTCAAGACCGACTCCGTGCCCCAATCCATGCCCAAAATTATTGCCATAACCTCTTGAAATTATAAACTTCCTTGCTACTTTATCAAGCTCACTACAGGTTATTCCTTCCCTGCAGTTTTCAATTGCCATAAGTTGCGCCTCTAAAACTATATCATAAATTTTTTTAAATTCATTACAAATTTTATTATCCTTCGTAAAAATTGTCCTGGTCATATCCGAACAGTAATTATCGAACCTGCATCCAAAGTCCATAAGTATAAGACCTTCCTTTATCTTTATTTTACGAGGACTGTAATGAGGAATAGAAGAGTTTTTATCATAGGCAACAACTATATCAAATGATCTTCCGCTTGAATTATTTTTAACGATATACTCTTCTATTTTACAGGCAAGTTCAATTTCTTCGTAACTATTTATTTTTGAAGCTCTTAAGCTTATTATATTTTTAAAAACCTTATCTGTAATACTGGAGGCATTTCTGATTTTAGCAATCTCAATCTCATCTTTAACTAGTCTTAGTCTTTCTACAACCCCATCAACGCTTACCGGTTTTTTACCCTGTTTGGACAGTATCTTTTCTAGTTTGCAAAAATCCGTAAAGCTTATATTCCTGCCCTCTAATTTGACGGATTTAAAATTATAACCTTCTAAAATTTCTGCAAGTTTTTTGAATTTATCCCGCTTGTAGCAGACAATATTTATACTTTTAATTTGAATGGATTTTTTTGCCTGTTCAAGATAGATAAAACTAACTAATAAGTATAGACGGTCATTTGTAACAAGCAGCAGGCTTCCAGAATCCCTGCCATAAAATCCTGTTAGATAATAGATATTTTCGTCTTTTAATATAATTAAATTTGAAGTTATTTTATTTATTGGAGAGGAAAATATTTTTTTTATTCTTGAATCAAAATATTTTTCTTTAGATGTAATATTCATATTTTATTATCATTCAACAATAATCTCCTGCCAGTTCAAAACAAATATTTTTCCATTAAAACCAGGTACTCCTGTGACCAGAACTTTTCCTATACCCTCTTCATAGTATATTTGTGTATTTTGACCCAACACCAGAGCATTAGAAATAGAACTGCCTCTTATAAAAGTATTTGTGGACGTTTCAGTTTTATTACCCGCAATCAACATAGCTGCTACACCTGGATCATTATATGTGCCGCCAAATTCATTTGTTAAAAAAAGATCAATATTATTTTTAGATATCAGAGCTATTAAGTCATCTTCTGGAAAATCAATGAAACCGTTTGGTATGAGTTGAGAGTCTATAATAATATTTCCCGTAGATACCAGATTTGCTTTACCGGAATAT
>CAZLEB010000017.1:0-16323 GCA_964558475.1 uncultured Actinomycetota bacterium | reverse complement strand
TTCCAATGCAGGAAGATATAAAGGTCTGGACCGCGATGCTGCAAGAAAGAAAGTCCTGCAAGATCTGGACGAGCAGGGTTACCTCGTGGGTAAAAAAAATCACGATTCTCAGGTTGGAATTTGTTCAAGGTGCAGCACCATAATAGAACCAATGATTTCGATGCAGTGGTTCATGTCTATGAAAGAGCTGGCTGGTCCAGCCATCCGCGCGGTGAAAGAAGGAAGGGTAAAAATAATTCCGAAAAAATGGGAAAAGATATATTTCGACTGGATGGAAAATATAAGGGATTGGTGCATATCGCGTCAGTTGTGGTGGGGACACCGTATTCCCGTATGGTATTGCAAGGATTGTAATGAAATGATAGTAGCTGAGGAAGAACCCGTAAAGTGTCCAAAATGCGGCGGCGGCAATATGGAACAGGATCAGGATGTTCTCGATACATGGTTTAGTTCCTGCCTGTGGCCATTTGCAGTTTTTGGCTGGCCGGAAGAAACGGAAGACCTTAAATATTTTTTCCCTACCGATACCCTGATAACTGCTCATGATATTATATTCTTCTGGGTAGCCAGAATGATTATGATGAGTCTCTATTTTAGAAAGGATGTCCCTTTCCGGGAAGTTTTTATCAACCCTCTGGTAAATGATGTGTTCGGGCAGAAAATGAGCAAGTCCAAGGGTAATGTGATAGATCCTGTGGATATAATTGAAAAAAATGGGGCCGATGTCCTGAGATTCGCCTTAACATCTTTGACCACACCCGGAAGGAATTTGATTCTGGGAGATGAGAAGATCGAGGGGGTAAGAAATTTTGCAAATAAATTATGGAATGCATCCAAATTTGTTATATCAAATTTGAGTGAAAGCGAAAATATTAGTGATATTAAAATAGACCTTTTGGAATTGGGTCTCTGGGACAGGTGGATACTGTCAAGATTAAACCGGGTAGTAAGGGGAGTTGAGAAATACCTGGGGAAATATAATTTTTCTTTCGCCTCAAGACTACTCAGTAGTTTTTTCTGGGATGATTATTGCGACTGGTATATTGAATCGGCAAAGGTTAGGATTTACTCTCCTGAAAATAATGATGATAAGAAAAAGGCATTATTTATATTATGGTATGTTTTAGAAAGATATCTTAAACTTCTCCATCCATTTATGCCTTTTGTAACCGAGAAGATCTGGCAGAATATTCCGCATAAAGGGAAAAGCATAATGATAGAGAGTTTTCCGGAATTTGAACCTGCCAGGGTAAACCAGGAAATTGAAGATGAAATAAAAATAATTTTTAATGTCATAAGCGAGATAAGAAAAATAAGATCAGAACTTAAGATAAAACCGTCCAGCAGGGTAAAGGTAAGTCTCGTGGCAGGCGAGGATAAAAGCAAGAATGTGCTGGAAAGGGACAGAAAGTATATTTACAGCCTGGCAAAAACAGGTGAAGTGGAATTTAAGGATCGTACCGGTGAAAAAGGATATATCAAGACTACCATAGAGAATATAGATATTTTTATTTATATCCTTGATACGGTTAATATAGAATTAGAAATAAAGAGAATAAAAGACCAGATTAAAAAAATAGGGCTGGATGTAGAGAAAAGCAGAAAGAAGTTATCAAATGCTGATTTTACCAGTAAAGCGCCAGAGGAAATAATCAAAAAGGAAAAAGACAAGCTTGAACAGGCAGACAAGATCCTTAAAGTGTTAAATGACCAGCTGACCAGAATTAAAAATATTAGCAAATGACAACCGGTAACTAAAGCGGGAAATAGTGAAATACAGGCAAGTATGTAAATATTTAGATGACTGCCTTATTTTTGGAATAAAGCCAAGTCTAATAAGAATAAAAAAAATACTCGAGCTTCTGGATAATCCTCAAAAAAAGGTTGATTTTATTCATATTGTGGGAACAAACGGTAAAACTTCCACTACTAAAATGATTGCCGCTATATTAAACCATAATGGTATTCATACCGGGTATTATATTTCTCCTCATATAAACAGTTATACTGAAAGGATGTGGATAAGCGGACAGGAAGTTTCAGAAAAAAAATTTGCCGAAGTTTTTAATGAGATATACCCATGCGTTGAAGAAGTAAACAAAATGGACCTGGAGGGCCCCGTTACTCAATTTGAGATAATCTCTGCCATGGCATTCAAGCTGGCCGAGAATGAGGATATTGAAGTTATGGCGCTTGAAGCAGGAATGGGAGGAAGGTGGGATGCTACCAATGTTGCTGATTCAAGGGTAGTAGGGCTTACCGGCGTAAGTCTTGAACATACGGATAAATTAGGGACTACTATAAGAGAAATAGCTCTAGAGAAGGTAGAAGTTATAAAAAAAAAGGCACTGACCGCAACCACAAGCTGCGATAAAGAAGTTCTGGAGATTATAACCGGAAAAGTAGAAAATACCGGTTCCAGACTTTTTTTATTCGGAAGAGATTTTTATATACAAAAAGAGGTAAACCTTGGACTTAATGGGTGGATGTTAGATATCAGAGGAATAAAAAACGTTTACAGGAATATTGCGTTACCACTTCTTGGTTATTATCAAACTTTAAATCTATCTCTGGCGATAGCTCTTTCAGAACTATATCTGGGAATTAGAAAAAAGAAGATAAGTGAAAAAGAAATAAAGGAGAGTATATCCGGCGTCCAGGCAAAGGGGAGGTTTGAGATTATAAGAAAAAGACCCCTGGTAATCGCGGATGCAAGTCATAATCCCGAAGGAATAGAGAATTTCATTAAAAATGCCGTAAGTTACTTTGGTAACCGGAAAAAAATAATAATCTTTGCAGTTCTTAAGGATAAGGATTATGGAAGTATGGTTGAAAAGATAATAGGCATAAGCGATATTTTAATTTTGACCTCAAGTTTAAACAGCAGAAGCCTTGATATTAGCCGGCTGGAAAAAGTGGTAAAAGAGAAAATAAAATGGTTAAAAGACGGAAGCTTCAGGCCGGATATAGTATATAAGATAGATACTATAGAAAATTCTATAAAATTTGCTTTAAAAATTTCCGGTAGAAATGATATTATATGCATTACTGGTTCAATAACAAATTTAGAGAACATAGTTAAATAAAAATCTTTTATATTGATAAATTAAATAAAATAACAAAAATAGTAAATTTTGACCTGGAGGATTGATGGATTTATTTGAATATGTTAATGATATTTTAGCTTTCTTTAAACTCCCAATATGGAGATATCTTATTTATGGTTTTATTTTTGTCCTGATTATTGTCTGGCTTGCTTTTGTTTACTGGACATACAGGGATGCAAAGCTCAGAAGTGAATCCATAGGTACGTCAGTTTTTTGGGCTCTGATTGTATTGATATTAAACTTTTTAGGATTGATATTATATTTAATTTTAAGACCTCCGGAGTTTATAGATGATGTAATTGAAAGGGATCTTGAAATTAAAAGAATGGAGACGCTGCTTGATAGTAGGGAGTCCAGCTGCCCTGCCTGTGGGAGTCCGGTAGAGGATGATTTTTTAATCTGCCCTTACTGTAGAAAAAAATTAAGAAATTCTTGTATTAGTTGCGGCAAGCCTTTGAAATTAAACTGGAAAGTCTGTCCTTATTGTAAAAATACCCAGTAAAAAGGGAGTTGGTTGCTTAAGTGAGTAAGTCCAAGAATTACCAGAAAGTAGGCAGGCTTGATGATATTAATAACGGTACCGAAAGAAGCCTCGTAATCATCAAACCCGATGGGGTTAAGAAAAAAGTTATTGGAGAAATCATATCCCGTTTTGAAAAAGAAGATCTTGTCATTGAAAAATTAAAAATGATAAGAATTGACCGGGAAATTGCCTGCAAGCATTATCAGGACCATAAAGATAAAAGTTTTTTTAATGTGTTAATTGAATATATAACTTCAGGTCCTGTGGTGGTCATGGTAATAAGCGGGAATGGTGCAATTGCCAAGGTCAGGGAACTTATGGGGCCGACCGATTCTAAAAAGGCAAAAGAAGGAACCATCAGGGGTGATTTTGGTGCCGATATAACCATAAATGTGGTTCATGGCTCGGATTCCAGGGAGAGTGCTAGAAGAGAGATCGAGTTATTTTTTGACTGAAATTAGGAGTTAATTAGTAAAAGAAAATTTTAAGGGTGATAAGTGGGTAAAAGAAGAGGAAAAGTAGTTTTCTTTATAGTGTTGCTTGGAGGTATTATAGGAGCTATTCTAGGTCATGTCCTGAAGGATGTGGTTCCGATTTTAGATAAGGGATTAAAGGTAGGCACAGACTCTCTCAGCCTTAATTTATATTTAATTGATATAAGTTTTGGCATTCATATAAATATAACTCTTGGTGCCATAATAGGATTACTTATAGCTTTTTTATTGGCTGATGTTGGAAGAAGAAGGTATTAGAAAAAAAATTATTTTAGCTTCTGCTTCTCCAAGAAGAAGGGATATACTTAAGCTTTTAAAGTTGGATTTTGAAGTGATTGAGCCGAAAAATTGTGAAGAGAGACAGTTTAAGAATCCTTACCGGACTGTTATCCAGAATAGTATCATTAAAGCTAAAAATGTTTATAATTATATAAAAGAATATAGCTTGGAGAAACAGGGCCAGGATAACAGAGGGGGATTTCTGATTGCCGGGTTTGATACGGTTATATATATTGATAAAAAGTATCTGGGTAAACCTGCCAGCATAGAACAGGCAATTGAGTTTATAAATATCCTTTCGGGCAGGGTTCACGCGGTAATAAGCGGGGTTTGTGTTTTGGACAGTATATCCGGGAGATATTGTTACGATACTAAACTAACTAAAGTTAAATTTAGGAAATTGGCGCCAGACCAGATTAAAGCATATATAGATAAGGAAGATGTACTGGACAAAGCCGGTGCCTATAATATATTTGGATTCGGAAGTTTATTGGTGGAGAAAATAAATGGCTGTTTTTATAATGTAGCTGGACTTCCTGTTGTAAAATTTACAGATTTACTAAAGAAGTTTAAATTCAATATTATCGGTTGAACTAAGAGGTTAGGGGATGCAAATATTTGATTTTTTCTTAAATTTAGTTGGCAGAGATATGGGTATTGATCTGGGAACGGCATATACTCTGGTTTACGTAAAAGGTAAAGGAATAGTTCTGGATGAGCCATCCATTGTAGCAATTGATAAAGAAAAGAATAAGATACTGGCGATAGGGAAAGAAGCCAAGAGAATGGTGGGAAGAACTCCAGATAATATAGTAGCGATTAGACCTCTGAAGGATGGGGTAATCGCGGATTTTGAAACGACAGAAAAAATGCTCAGGTATTTTATTCAAAAGGTTCATAAAAATGTAGCTTTTGCCAGGCCCAGGATTGTTATTTGTGTTCCTTCAGGGATTACTCCGGTTGAAAAGAAAGCTGTCATTGAAACCACTGAACAGGCTGGTGCCAGGGCAGCTTATATAATCGAGGAGCCCCTGGCTGCGGCTATTGGTGCCGGGCTACCTATTGATGAACCCAAGGGCAGTATGATTATCGATATAGGGGGAGGAACTTCCGAAGTAGCAGTTATATCTTTAGGGGGAATAGTTGTCAGTCAGTCACTCCGGATTGGCGGAGATGAGATGGATGAAGCTATAATTTATTATCTAAAAAAGGAACATAATCTGTTTTTAGGTGAAAGTACCGCTGAAAAAGTAAAAATAGAGATAGGATCTGCATTCCCTCTGGAAAATGAGGAAAAAATGGAAATAAATGGAAGGGACCTTGTAACCGGCCTTCCTAAAACGATTATTATTACCAGCCAGCAGATAAGAAAAGCACTGGAAAAAGTATTAAGTGATATTGTAAATTCTATTGTTGAGGTACTGGATGTTACGCCTCCGGAACTTTCCTCAGATATAATGAAAAGAGGTATAGTTATGGCAGGAGGTGGTTCACTGCTCAAAGGATTGACTGAAAGAATTAGCAGGGAAACACATTGTCCGGTCTACCTGGCTGAAGATCCGATGGCAGCAGTGGCTATTGGAGCGGGAAAGTGTGTTGAAGATTTTAATACTTTAAAGAAATATCTTAAATATTCAAAATAGCTGATTTTACATTCAATCTATGATAACTACTGATGGTTACATTAAATAGAAGATTTCGGAACATTATTGTTCTGACTATAATAATTGTTTTATGTCTGGTAATTATTACTGTAAGTTTTAGAGAATCTGACCTAATTAATAATATTAAAGTTAAAACCGTTGATTTCTTCAGGCCCATTCAAGAAAAGTTTTTTTCTTTCTTCAGTCCCGTTACCCGTTTTATTAATTCAATAAGGGATTATATAAATTTAAAGGGCAAATACCTGGATCTTCAAAAGGAAAATTCCCAGTTAAGACAAAAATACAGTGAAGATATAAATCTTAAGGTTGAAAATGATTCGTTAAGAAAGCTGCTGGGTATAGAACTGAGAAAAGATTATACGACTATACCTGCAAGAGTAATAGGCTATTATGAAAGTAAGTGGCAGTCAGAAATTATTTTAAATGTCGGAAGTAGTGATGGGATACTGGAAGGAATGGGAGTAATTAATGAAGATGGACTCATTGGAGTAGTAGTACTGGCCGGCAATAACTCGTGTAGTGTAAGGTTAATAAACGATCCTCAAAGTAACATCGGGATTAGGATCTTATCTTCAAGAAAATTGGGAATTATTAAGGGCAGCCAGGATAAGAAAATTACTTTAAATTATATTTCAAGCGAAGAGCCGGTATTCAAAGGGGATATAATAGTTACATCGGAATTTGGAAATTTACCGGGTGAGATTCTGGTAGGACGGGTAAGCAAGGTGGCTGAAAATATAGGTAATCCATATAAAATAATTGAAATTGACCCTTTTGTTGATTTTAAAAAAATAGAATATGTTGTAGTAATAAAGCAGTGAGAGTCTGCTTAAAACTATGAAAATTTTTTATAAAATCTTGCATTTCTTTATACTTTTAATCTGTTTGCTGTTGCAGATAGTTTTTTTTGAATATTTAAAGTCATTTTCCGTGAGCTTTGATTTAGTTATGGTAGTTGTAATAGCAGTCGCCTTATTTGACGGCACCTTATGGGGAATTTTATTTGGGTTTATAATAGGTATGATGCTGGACCTTATGGTAGGGGATATTATTGGTATTAGCGCGCTTGTTTATTCTATAAGCGCCTTTGTAATAAGCAAGCTTATTGCAGTAGGGTTTAGATTTAAATTTTTAACTTATTCATTTATTGTTTTTCTGATTACGGAAATTAATATTTTAATAATAAGTATAATCCGTTACTTGTTTAACTTTGATATCAATTGGTCGCAAATGGGCCTTGAACTGGTAACGAAGCCAGTTTGCAATATTATTCTAATGTTTGTTATTTTTCCTATTATAAGTATAAGTTCAGGTATGACGAGGGAGATTGAACTTGGGCTCAAATACAAAAATAAGATTTAAAATAGTACTCTACCTGTTGCTTGTGGTTTTTATAGTGCTTGTCTTAAGGCTTTATTTTTTACAGGTAATGAGCGGGGAGCTGTATGCAGAATTAGCATCTGAAAGTATCGCCAGGGAAAAAACCGTGTCGGCTCCCAGAGGGAATATTTATGATCGGAATGGAAAACTGTTAGTTAAAAGCGTTCCTGTTAAAGCCGTAGTTGTGGAGCCTTATACTGTTTCAAAGAATGAAGATGTAATAAAGGCTTTAAGCGGTTGCCTGGATATGTCATATGAAGAAATAAAGGAAAAAGTGGAAAAAAGCAATGTATCTTATATGGACAGGATTATTTTGAAACAGGATATTGATACTGCAACTATGATTTATCTTAAAGAAAACAGCAGTAAATTTCCCGGAGTAGAAGTAGTTGATGTATACCTGAGAGAATATAATTTTGGTTTTCTGGCGTCACACTTATTAGGATATACAGGAGAGATTGATGAGGATAGATTAAAATCTGAAATCTATGCAAATGATTATGAAGGTGGGGATCAGATAGGATTAACCGGTCTGGAAGAGACTTATGAGAGTGTAATGAAGGGTAAAAAGGGTAAAATAATATACGAAGTTGATCCTTTAGGAAAACCGGTAAGTATACTGGAAGAAACAGTTCCAATTAGCGGAAATGATTTGTACCTGACTATTGACATTGACTTGCAGAGAGTTGTAGAGAAAATCCTTTATGAGTCTATACTGGAGGTAAGGCAGAAAAAGATTAAAGATACAGATGAGTATTACAAAGTACCCGGAGGAGCTGTGGTAGTGCTCAGTCCAAAAAACGGCCAGATACTGGCTATGGCCAGTTATCCTACTTTTAATCCTGAATTATTTGTAGGTGGAATATCACTGGACAACTGGGATTATTTAAATGATCCGGAAAATTATTACCCTTTAATTAATAGAGCGGTTATGTCTTTTCCTCCAGGTTCGTCAATTAAAATAGTTCCGGCTTATGCGGGGCTTTCGGAAGATATAATCAGTGAAAGAGGAAGGTTGAATTGTGCCGGAGTGTGGCTGGGACTGGGGAAAGATTTTCCAAAAAGTTGCTGGTCAAGTCATGGAAGTCTTGATATCAGAGGGGCTATTAAAAATTCCTGTGATATTTATTTCTACCAGGTGGGATACGGACTTTTTACAAAAAATAATAATATGGAAGAACTTCTTCAAAAATATTTAAGGATTTTTGGGTTTGGCTCTTTGACCGGAATTGATCTGCCTAATGAAGATGAAGGGCTGGTTCCGGATAAGGAATGGAAAAAAGATTATTTCAAAGATCAGGCAGGATATTCTGTCTGGTTTCCAGGGGATACCGTCAATATGACCATAGGTCAGGGAGATTTGCTTGTTACCCCCCTTCAGATGGCTCAGGCCTTTTCAATTCTGGCTAACAGAGGTATAGAATACAGTCCTCATTTAATTAAAGAGATAAGAGATTCTGAAGGTAATTTATTTCCGGATAGTTCAATACAAGAATACCAGGATTTAAAATTAAATGAATATTTTATTGAAATTATAGAAGATGGCCTGGTTCAGGTGGTCAGTCAGGGTGGAACGGCAGCCAGTGTTTTCAGAGATTTTCCACTGGACATAATACCGGTTGCAGGAAAAACAGGTACTGCGGAATTCTACGGAAGACAGGACTACGCCTGGTTTGCAAGTTATGCCCCGGTTGGCAATCCTGAATATGTGATTGTAGCAATGCTTGAGGAGGCTGGTTCCGGTGGAAGCAACGTGGCGCCGATCATAGAGGAGATATACAGGTATTTATTTAATATTGATTAAAAAATGATTATAAGAATGTAAATGATAAAAAGAATAAAAAAAAGTCTGAGAGATTTTGAAAGTCTTGGCAGAGAGAAGAGAAGAGTCCAATTTGATTTTATATTATTTTTCCTGGTGCTTGCTATCTCTTCATTTGGTGTTCTAATAATTTATAGTGCAACAAGAGAAACTCTGCCTGGAGGAGTGACCGATCCCCAGTATTACCTGAAACGGCAGTTAATCTGGCTGGCAGCCGGAATTATTATATGTGTCGCGGTTCAATTTATAAATTACAGGAAGATTCAAAGATACTGGTGGCTGATTCTCGCTGTAGGTATTTTTTCACTTGCTGCTGTACTTCTTTTTGGATATGAGGTGCATGGATCAAAAAGCTGGATAGATTTAAGATTCACTACTATTCAACCCTCGGAATTTTCAAAAATTTTCATGGTAATATCTTTATCTGCTGTTATGTCAAAATGGAGAGGTGAAAAGATATACCGGGTTACATTTAAAAAAATTGCCATCTCATCGGCAGTAGCCATTATATTTTTGATATTGGTTTTACTGGAGCCGGATTATGGAACCGCCTTAATATATTTTATAATATATATAGGTTTGTTATTTTTATCCGGGGCTAATTTCCTGTATCTTCTGGCAATAATGGGGCTGGCTGCAGGAGGATTTTTTCTTGCTCTTAAGATGGATCTCATCAAGCAATATCAACTGGATAGAATTCTTATTTTTTTAAGGCCTGATGTGTCAAGCGAGGGTGCCGGTTATAATTTATATCAGTCCAAGCTGGCAATTGGATCCGGAGGACTTCTGGGGAAAGGTCTTTTTCTGGGAAAACAGACAAATCTAAGTTATGTTCCGGAACATCATACCGATTTTATATTTTCTGTCATTGGGGAAGAGTTAGGTTTTCTGGGAGCGATTCTTGTAATATTAATACTTGGTATGATTGTCTGGAGATGTTTTCATATAGCATTAAATTCTTCTGATAGTTTTGCTATGCTGCTTGGTTCAGGAATAGGTTTTATTATTTTATCCCAGATAGTAATAAATATAGGTATGACTATAGGCGTAATGCCCATTATTGGAATTCCCCTGCCCTTCATGAGTTCCGGAGGTTCCAGTCTTATAAGCATATTTCTGGGTATTGGTCTTGTAGAAAATATCTACATATGGAAAGAAGTAAGGAAAGACCATGAAATAGCTTATCAGGAGTTCAAATAATCTTTAAAGAAAATGAATATGATTAAAATTAAAAAGCTGGACTTTAACCTGCTTGAAAAGCTATTAGTAGACATTGAAAAACCTGGCAGGTATATAAATAATGAGATAGGAGCAAGGAGCAAGAGTCCGGAGACAATAAATGATTTCAGAAGTCTGGTTCTTATGGCTCTCGTATTTCCGGATATTTATGAGATAGGTATGTCTAATCTGGGGCTCCAAATCTTATATGATATTGTAAATAAACATAAAGATTTTTCCATGGAAAGAGTTTTTTCTCCGTGGATAGATTTTGAAAAGAAACTTAGAGAGCAAAATATAAAAATATTTTCGCTGGAAAATAGAATATTTTTGGACTGCTTTGATCTGATCGGATTTACTGTCCAGCATGAGCTTCTATACACTAATGTATTAAATATGCTCGATCTTAGCGGAATGAATATAAACTCAAGGCATAGAATAGAAAAATTTCCACTTGTATGTGCCGGAGGTCCTGCAGTTGTAAATCCCCAGCCCCTCTCAAAATTTATGGATTTTTTTGTTATAGGAGATGGCGAAGAGGTGGTTATATCTATTCTGCAAAGAGTGAAAATTTACAAGTGTAGCAATAAGGATAAAGGATGGTTTTTAAAGGAGATATCAAAGCTTGATGGAATATATGTTCCGGGATTTTATAAATTTTACTACTATCCGGATGGCCGAATTAAAAGGATCGAACCTGAAAAGAAAGTAAGGAAGGTAGTAGTAAAAAACCTGGATAAATTTGAAATAGTACAGAACCCTGTAATACCTAATATTAAAGCAGTGCATGACAGATTTGCAGTAGAGATTATGAGAGGGTGCGGCAGAGGCTGCCGGTTCTGCCAGGCGGGTATAATTTACAGACCGGTACGGAAGAGAGAGGTTGAATCCCTGATCAAGCAGAGTACGGCAGGAATTAAAAACACAGGTTATGACGAAATTTCATTTTTATCTCTTTCTTCATCAGACTATGGAGAGGTCGGGCATTTATTGGATAGAATTATCAGTTCTTCAAAACCCAGAAGGCTGTCAGTATCAATGCCTTCTATGAGACTCGACAGCTTCAATTTAAAACTGGTAGAGCTTATTCAGAGTGGAAGAAAAACAGGGCTTACATTCGCTCCCGAAGCGGGCAGCCAGAGGATGAGGGATATAATTAATAAAAATATCAAAGAGAGCGAAATGATCGATTGCATAAGAATGGCTTTCAGCAATGGCTGGGAGAAAATTAAGCTATATTTCATGATAGGATTACCATTTGAAAATAAAGAAGATATCCACCAGATAATCGAGCTTATGGAAAAGATAGTTATAGCGGCTAAAGACAGGCTTTCCAGAAAGAGACTGCCAAGGTTAAAAATTAATATAAGTATAAATGTATTTTGTCCCAAACCTTTTACACCCTTTCAATGGGTGGCTCAGGATAATGTCGAAAGTCTGGACAGCAAAATTAATTATATTTTAAAAAATATGCCAAAAAGGTATATAAATATAAGCTGGACCGATTCAAGGAAAAGCATGATCGAGTGTGCCCTGTCCAGGGGTAATGAAAGCGTAGGCGGGGTGATAGAAGGTGCGTGGAAAAGCGGTGCGAAGTTTGATAATTGGACGGATTTTTTCAAATTCCATGTCTGGGAAAAAGAGTTCAAGAAAGCCGGCCTTGATATTGGTTTCTCTACTATCAGAGGTTTTTCAGGTGATGAAATATTACCATGGGATGTTATTGATATTGGAGTTAGTAAGGAGTTCTTACTAAGAGAATATGATAAATCAAAAGAGTGTATCAGAGACCAAAATAAGATTTAAATTTTATAAAAAGGGTGAATATAAGTACCTGTCTCACCTGGATATTTCCAGAATGATAATGCGCGCTTTAAATAGAGCGGAACTGGAAATTAAATACAGCCAGGGGTATAATCCAAAACCAAAAATAAATTTTAGTCTGCCCACTCCATTGGGTATAGAAAGTCTGGCTGAATATGCTGATGTATTGCTTGATAATGACATTAGTGAGAATAAATTTAAAAAAAAGGTTAATCTCAGACTTAAACCACAGATGCAGATTACCGAGGTAAAAAAAGTGATTATAAAAACAGGTAGTCTTATGAATGAAATAGCGATAAGCCTTTTTAGTTTCAAGCTTGATACCGGGTGTTCCAGTAGACACCTGATAGGGAAGTTTTATAAGGCAGTAGAGGGAGATTTAATGGTTAAATCCGATTTTTCCCGGACAATATTTGATTTGAAAATAACACCGGCTAAAGAAAATTCGGATATTATTTTTCTAAAACTATTTGGATATGCTAAAATTTTCAAAGAGAGAGATAATGAATTTTTTAAATTTAATAATTTTTACCAGTTTTTCGGAAATTGGTTAAGAAAATACAGGACCAGTATTAAAGATTTAAAGAAAGAAGAGTTGTTTATAATAAAGGGAAATATGCTTAAAACACCAATGGAGGTAATTTAAGCAAACTTAAAAAGGAGATTCGAGATAAAGTTGCATAAAGAAATGTTAATAAGTTCAGATAAAAATGAAACCAGGATCGCTATTTTAGAATCAAAACGAGTTACCCAGCTTTATTTTGACCGTAAAAGTAAAAAATCCCTGGTAGGGAATATATATCTTGGGAAGGTCGAAAATATTCTTCCCAGCCTGGATGCAGCCTTCATAGATATTGGTGAAGACAAAAATGCATTCTTGTATGTTAATGAAGTCGGCCTTGACATAGATGCTGATAACGAGGAAGAAATTCCAAAGAAGATACAATATGTACTTAAACTAAATCAGATGATATTAGTTCAGGTAACAAAAGATCCAATGAAAACAAAAGGTGCCAGACTTACTACTTTCATATCTATTCCTGGAAGGTATCTTGTTTTAGCCCCTTTTAACAGAGGTATCGGTGTTTCCAGGAAACTTTATAGTGAAGAAAGAGATAATTTAAAAAAGATTGTAGAAGAGATAAAAAGTGAAGATTACGGATTAATTGTAAGAACCGCGGCCAGAGAGGCAGATAAGGTTAAACTAAAGAAGGATTTTAAGCAGCTTATAAAAAAGTGGAATTACATAAGTAAAAAAGCTTCTTATTTGAATAGGCCAAAATTAATTTTCAGTGAACATTCAATAGTCATAAAACTAATACGGGATGTATTTTCAGAAGAGTTTAATGCGATATATGTAGATAAGAAGGTAGTTAAAAGGGAAATAAGTCACTATCTGAAGTCTATTGGGGTTAAATTTGACAATATAGTAATCCATCATGGAAAGGAAAGTCTGTTCGAGACTTTTAATGTTAATGAGGCGATAGAGGGTGCCCTGGAAAGAAAAGTATGGCTCAAATCCGGTGGTTTTATAGTAGTAGACCATGGAGAAGCTATGACTTCAATTGATGTTAATACAGGTAAATATACTTCTAGTAAAAGTTCCGCTCAGACTATACTGCGAACCAATCTTGAGGCGGCGGAAACTATTGCCAGCCAATTAAGGCTAAGAGATATCGGCGGAATAATAGTAATTGATTTTATTGATATGACCGGTGAAAAAGACAGGAAGAAAGTTTTAAGCAGGTTCCTGCAGTGTCTTGAAAATGACAGGACCAAAACTGAAATATTGCAGTTATCGAAACTGGGAATTCTGGAGATGACCAGGAAAAACGTCTCTGACGGAATACTCGGCACTATGTGCAAGACCTGTCCTTGTTGTGGCGGTTCGGGTTATGTAAAATCTGAGGAAACTATAAAACTTGAAACTGAAAGGAAAATCAGGAAGCTTGCCAGAGAAAGTGATGCTAAAGGCTTTTTAATAAAATTGAATACTGCTATTGCAGCTTTTGTTATTGGCACAGATGGCAAGAATTTAAAACATCTTGAAAATATAACTAAGAAATATATTCATATCCAGGGTGATTCAAAATTACCCGTTGATGCTTTTTTAGTAGTTGCTGAAGGATCGATTACCGATATAAAAGAGGCCGCTAAACCATTTAAAACTGGTGATATCCTGGATTTACTGGTAGAAGAGCCTTATCTGCATAATAAAAACGATGCTATCTCCAGAGTTAATGGATATGTTGTACAGATAATTGGCGGAGGCAGACATTTAGGTCAAAGGCTGAAGGTGAAAATTAAATCAATATCTAAAACCAGTGCCGTAGCAGAAATCCGTAATTAGAATAGATAATAAGCGTTTTAAATTGACAGGGCATAAGTACGTGTGTTAATATTGCACTCTGTAATTGGAAGAGAGTTATGGAGGTTTAGGATTTACGCAATAATTACAAGCGGTGGGAAACAATACAAAATAGAAGAAAATAAAGATATAGTAGTGGAAAGAATCGAAGGTAAAGAGGGAGATAAGGTTACGCTTTCGGAAGTTAATCTTATCAGTGACGGTGATAAAATAGAAATTGGAAGCCCTGTACTGGAGAAGGCTGCGGTAAAAGCTACTATAAAGAAGCAAATAAAGGGGGATAAAGTGATTGCCTTTAAATATAAACCTAAAAAAAGGTACAGGAGAAAAGTGGGACACAGGCAGTTACTTACAATATTACATTTGGATAAAATAAGTATAAAGTAATGACAACAGGAGAAACTTATGTCTAGTAAAAAAGGTGTAGGAAGCAGCAGAAACGGAAGAGATAGTAACCCAAAGTATTTGGGTGTAAAAAGGTCCGGAGGCCAGCTGGTAACTGCAGGAAATATTATCATAAGACAAAGAGGAACAAAATACAGACCAGGCATTAATGTTGGTATAGGACGGGATCATACTCTTTTTGCAAGAGCTGACGGAAGAGTTGAATTTATAAAAAACAGCAAAAAAGGTAAAGTAGTAAACATCATTTCCGCATAATCATTCATCTCCCCAATAAGAAGGATAATCAAATTTACAGAGAATATGGTCGCTATTTGTTTTGTTTATGATTATACCAGCCATAAAAATGCACACATAACGTTTTCATTTTATATAACGAATCTTTCAAAATTAAACTGTAAAGAAGTTGACATTTAATACACATAGATTATACTTATTAAATGTGAGTATAAGATGAGTACAAAGAGAATAAATATAACCATCCCCGAAGAAAATTTAGATCAGATCAATAAATTTTGCACTGAAGAGAAAATTAATAAAAGTAAGTTAATCAGGGAGGCAACTGCCCAATATATTGCCAGTCTAAAGGAACTGAAAGAAGAAGAGCAGAGGAGAAAGAATATTGAACGGGCAATAAAAATACAAGATAGGATTCGTGCTAAAAGCAAGAATTTTCCTTCTGGAAAGAGTGCCGTAGAAGAAATAAGGGAATGGAGAGATAGGAATTTAAAAAAGAAATGAAAATTGTATTGGATGCTTCAATTGGAATGAAGTGGTTTAAATATGAGAATGAAAGCAATATTGATCTGGCAAATAAATTATTGCAGCAACAATTTCAAAATGAAATAGAAATTATTGTGCCGGATCTATTCTTTTTCGAAATCATAAAT
The DNA here is from genome assembly GCA_964558475.1 of uncultured Actinomycetota bacterium. Taxonomy (GTDB): domain Bacteria; phylum Actinomycetota; class Humimicrobiia; order Humimicrobiales; family Humimicrobiaceae; genus Hydromicrobium. Next base: position 352 of record CAZLEB010000017.1, on the reverse strand, counting down.
ACTTTATTAAATGAAAAATATATTAATGTAAATGACTTATACTCAGCTTCGGAAAGTCTGCATCTTATGAATATGAAAGTGATATCCACAAATAAAAAAATTATTGATACATCAATTAGTATAGCGGATAAAACTAAATTAACATTCTATGATTCACTCTATATCTCTGTGGCCATAAGTGAACAGGCTCTATTTCTGACGGAAGATAAAGAAATACTCAAGCATATTAATAATTTTAGTTTTATTAAAAGCCTGGATAAGTTTTGATTTACTGGCAATTTTTAGTTGCTTGACTGGGCAAATTCTTTCAGTAATATTTAGGTAATATATTTAATTAATAAATATTTAAAAC
>CAZLEB010000016.1:0-17509 GCA_964558475.1 uncultured Actinomycetota bacterium | reverse complement strand
ATCAGGTCCATCCATGAATATTTTAATAAAATTAATGTCAATAGTGAGTCTGGTTTTAGCACCCTTATTAAAAAATGCTACTCCATTATTTAATTTATTTAAATTTTAATTAATCTTAAATTATATATTAAATTTAATCGGGCAGCCTGAAAGAAAACTAAAAAATATGGATGGAATAAAATCAATCAATAAGTTTAGTTGTTTATTGAAAATTTGGCTTTATTATTATAAAATCAGCCACATTTAAATAGACATTACCAAAAATGAGAATAAAAAATGCACAGGTGTAGAAAATGCATCTGTGCATTTTTATTTTTATCTCTTTGCCATGGTTTAAAATAAATTTCCGGTAAGATTTAAAATTATTTATATTTGTGGTATTTTATTACTGTGAAAAATAATATAAATACAATAATAAAGAGATTACTTGATAGTTTTAAAGAAGGAAGAGTAAAAAAAGAAGATGTAATCTCAAAAATTAAAGAAATATATTTCGAGGATATAGGTTTTGCAAAAGTCGACCATCACCGTCTGATGCGGAGAGATTTTCCCGAGGTAATATACGGTACAGGCAAAACCCCGGAACAAGTTTTAGAAATAGCAAAAAAAATATTGAACTATTCACCTATACTTCTTGTAACCAGGACCACAATTGAAACTTATAACTTATTAAAAGAGGAGATTAAAAATATAGAGTTCAATCCAGGAGCGAATATTATTTATACTCCGCTGGATGTACCGGATGATAAATTAAGTGAAGGTATCACTGTAGTATGCGCGGGAACTTCGGATATAGGTGTGGCAGAAGAAGCGGCGGTAACAAGTTATCTCATGAAAAATAATGTAATAAAGATTTATGATGTAGGAGTTGCAGGTATTCATAGACTGGCAAGTTTTAAATATGAATTGAGCCGGTCAAATGTAATTATAGCGGTCGCCGGTATGGAAGGTGCACTGCCCGGAGTAGTTAGCTCAATGGTTGATTGTCCGGTTATTGGAGTCCCTACCAGTGTAGGATATGGTTCAAGCTTTGAGGGTATATCACCGCTGCTGACAATGTTAAATTCCTGTAGTCCCGGAGTGGTTGTGGTAAATATTGACAATGGGTTCGGAGCAGGCTATACGGCCGGAATTATTAACAGGATGATTAAAAGGGGTAAATCTGTTTAAAGCAGATTTTTTATAAAAAGTCAGTTTTCTAATAGTAGGTGTGTAATATTAGATAAGATATATTATAATTATAAAAATTAATAAAAAATTTTTAGGATTATTATGGTTGATTTAGATTATAAAAAAGAAAAAATAGGACAAATACTCTTAAACAGAAATATAATAACCAAAGATCAGCTGGAAGAAGCATTAGAAGCTCAAAAGAACACAGGCGAGAAATTAGGGGAGATTTTAATAAAAAAAGGTTATATCTCTGACGAAACCTTAATAGAGCTTGTTTCATTCCAGAGAGGCTTTGAAACTGTAGATTTAACTAAAATACAGGATAAAATCGATCCTTCTGTTGCTAATCTCATATCTAAGGATTTTGAATACAAGAGGAAAGTTTTTCCGTTTGATCTGGTTGACAGCACTCTGTATGTAGCGATGACCGATCCCAGGGACATAAATATTATTGATGAAATAAGACTGCTTACCGGTTATAATGTAAAACCCTACATAAGTTCCCCGAAAAAAATAGATAGTATCATAAGGCTATATACTTCTGATGATTACAGCCTTAAAGAAGTCCAGGAAATAATAAAAGATGAAGATTTTACTATAGGTAAAAAACTTGAGGAAGAGCTTACCGAAAAAAATCCACTGGTAAGGCTTGCTAACCAGATTATACTAAAGGCAATATCTCTGAGGGCCAGTGATATACATATAGAACCACAGGAAAAAAATTGTTCTATAAGATTTAGAGTAGACGGTGTACTGCAAAAAATAAAGGATGTTCCCAAAACTGTTCAGAGACTTCTTATTTCAAGATATAAAATAATGGGTGGAATGGACATAACCGAGAACAGGCTGCCCCAGGACGGCAGAAGTTCCATTAATTCCAGAAATAAATTCATAGACTTAAGACTTGCTTCAATACCCACAGTTTTTGGTGAGAATATCACTATTAGAATACTGGATAGAGATGAATCCGTTTTTGATCTTAAAAAATCAGGGATGTCTGATGAAGATGTTCCAAAATATACAAAAATGATAACCATACCCCATGGGGCTGTTATTATTACCGGCCCTACCGGGTCAGGAAAAACTACCACTCTTTACGCAAGCCTGAATACGATTTCAAATATTGAAAAAAAGATTTTTACCATAGAAGACCCTGTAGAATATAGATTTCCCCAGATAATGCAGGTTCAGGTGAATCCCAAGATAGATATGAGTTTTTCCAGGGGTCTTAGAGCAATGCTCCGAAGTGATCCGGATATCATATTGATAGGAGAAATAAGGGATATGGAAACTGCAAAGATAGCAGTGGAGGCAGCTATCACCGGTCATTTGGTGTTAACCACTTTACATACAAACGATGCTCCGTCCAGCCTTACCAGGCTTCTGGAAATGGGAGTAGAATCGTATATGATATCATCTGCTGTAACTGGCATAGTAGCCCAAAGGCTGGTAAGGATATTATGCAGTAATTGTAAGAAAAAAATAGAAGTACCTGATTCATCGTTTAGTGAGGAAATAAGACACATATTAAAGGGAAAAAAGATTTATAAAAGTGTCGGGTGTAAAAGATGCAATAACTCGGGTTATTTGGGAAGAACTGGGATATATTCAATGCTAGTGGTAACCAAAAGAATCAGGGAAATGCTTCTGACGAGAAAAAGTACTGATGAGATTAGCGATGCGGCCAGAGAAGAGGGCATGAGGACCCTACTTGAAAGTGGAGCTCATAAAGTTGCAGAAGGAATAACTTCCCTCGAAGAATTATACAGAGTTGTTTATTAGGTTTAGATAATTTCCGGGTCAAAAATCTTAAGTTTTAAGAAATAATTAGATTCTTTTAGAATGAAAAAAGACAATTTCGCTCATTTGCATGTCCATAGCGAATACTCCTTATTAGATGGTGCCTCAAGAATAATAAAATTAATTGAGAAAGCCTGTGAGTTTAATATGCCTGCACTGGCATTGACCGATCACGGAGTTATGTATGGTGTTATTGAATTTTATTGTCAGGCAAAAAAATCAGGAATAAAACCTATAATTGGCTGTGAGATATATCTGGCGCCGAAAAGCAGATGGGATAAGCAATCGGGGAAGGAAAAAAAGGAAGAAACTTTCTATCACCTGACTTTGCTGGTCGAAAATAACCAGGGATATCAGAACCTGATGAAACTGGTAAGCCTGGGGTTTTTAGAAGGTTTTTATTACAAACCAAGAGTAGATAAAGAGCTTCTAAGGAAATATAAAGAAGGTATAATTGCTTTGAGCGGATGCATTTCCGGTGAGATTCCAAAATATATTATTTCAGGTCAAATTGAAAGTACAAAAAAAATTTTAGAGGAATATATAGATATTTTTGGAAAGAATAATTTTTTTTTGGAACTGCAGGATTCTGGTATCCCGAACCAAAAGAAAGTAAATAAAGCTTTATCAGAATTGTCTTCGGAATATAAAATTCCACTTGTGGCCACAAATGACGTGCATTATTTAAATAAGGAAGACAGCAAAGCACATGATGTTCTGCTCTGTATTCAGACTGGCTCTACTATAAATGAAGCCGGCCGTATGAAGTTTCCCACGGATGAGTATTATTTTAAAGATTATAATCAGATGAAAGAGCTTTTCGGAGAATTTTCCGGTGCTCTTGAAAACACATTAGAAATTGCCGATAGATGTAATATAAATCTGAAGTTTGATATGAACCTGATACCATCTTTTACAGTTCCTGACAGCTATAGCGCAGATGAATATTTGAAAAAATTATGTTATGAAGGCGCCAAAAAAAGATATGAGAATATTACCGGGGAAATTGATGAAAGGATAAAAAAAGAACTTGAAGTTATAGAGAAAATGGGATTTTCAGAATATTTTCTAATAGTATGGGACCTTGTTAATTTTGCCAGGAAAAATAATATAAGAGTTGGACCGGGAAGGGGATCAGCAGCGGGCAGCATAGTTTCTTACCTTTTGGAAATAACCGGTATAGAGCCTTTAAGATACGGTCTTTTATTTGAAAGATTTTTAAATGAAGAACGTAAAAGTATGCCTGATATTGATATAGATTTTTGTTATGAAAAAAGAGATGAAGTTATTAAGTATGTTACCCAGAAATATGGTGACAGGAGAGTTGCCCAGCTAATTACTTTTGGAACAATGGCTGCCAGACAGGCTATAAGAGATGCGGGTAGAGTAATGGAAGTACCTTATGCCGAGGTAGACAGGATAGCAAAAATGATTCCTATGGAATTGAATGTGACAATTAAGAATTCACTGGATCTAGCCCCGGATTTAAAAGAAATTTATGAAAATGATAAAAAAATAAGAGAAGTAATCGATACGGCTATTTCACTTGAAGGTATATCCAGACAGGATTCAATCCATGCTGCAGGGGTCGTGATCTCTTCAGAGGATCTTTATAACTATACGCCAATACAGAAAGAGAATGAAGGTGATATTGTAACCCAGTATAAAATGGAGGATATTCAAAAAATTGGACTGTTGAAAATGGATCTTCTGGGACTGAAAACTCTTTCACTTATAGATAAGACTTTATTTTTAATTAAAAAAACTAAAAATATAGATATAGATATAAATAATATCAATTTGGATAACGAAGAAACTTTCAGTATGTTGAGTGAAGGCGAATGTCTTGGAATATTCCAGCTCGAAAGTTCCGGAATGCGGGAACTGGTGATGAACTTAAAACCAACTAAATTTGAAGACTTGATAGCGCTATTGGCATTGTACAGACCAGGTCCTCTTCAAAGCGGGATGGTTAGTGATTTTGTAGAGAGTAAAAACGGGAGAAGGAAAATAAACTACCTGCACCCTTCTCTTGAAAAAATTCTTGAAAGTACATATGGAATTATTCTATATCAGGAACAGGTTATGGGGATAGCATCAGAACTAGCCGGTTTTAGCATGTCGGAAGCAGATATTTTAAGGGGAGCCATAAGTAAGAAAAAGAGGAGTTTGCTTTCCAAACAAAAAAGTAAGTTCATGGACGGTGCTAAAAGTAAAGGGATAGATGAGAAAGCTGCGTTTAAAATATTTGAACTTGTAAACCATTTTGCCGAATACGGCTTTAATAAATCCCATAGTGCTGCATATGCTATGATTTCATACCAGACTGCCTATCTTAAAGCTAATTATCCTGTTGAATTTATGGCGGCATTGCTCAGCATAAGGATGGGCAGCCAGGAAAAAGTAGCACAATATGTCAATGAAACCAGGAGAATGGGCACCAATGTGCTCCCTCCGGATATAAATGAGAGTTTTACTGATTTTACCGTAGTAGAGGGTTCTATCAGGTTCGGACTTTCAGCTGTAAAAAATGTGGGTAATAATGTTATTGAATGCATAGAAAAGGAAAGAAAAAAGGGCGGTAAATTTAAGAATTTTGTAGATTTCTGTGAAAGAGTTGACAGTAGTGTGTTAAACAAAAAGACTCTTGAGAGTTTAATAAAGAGCGGAACTTTCGATTCTCTCGGACAGAGCAGGAAATATCTTTTGGAGAATTTTGAAAAAATTACTGAAGAGATATTAAAGATTAGAAAAGACAGGGATATTGGACAGTTCTCATTGTTTGATTTTAATAGCAGTGAAAGAAAGAAAATATTACTTAATGGAATTTACCAGACTGAAGAACAGTTTGATGAATTTTCAAAAAAAGAGTTATTGAATTTCGAGAAAGAGATGCTAGGTCTCTATATATCAGGTCATCCATTATTTGAGTATGAAGATTCTCTTTCCATATTAACACCAATAGAAGCCCTGAGCAGTGTGGAAGATAAAACTAATGTTTCTGTCGGAGGGATTATAAGCAGAGTAAAAACTATATTTACAAAAAAAGACCAGCAGATGTGTTTTGTGAATTTAGAAGACATCAGTGAAAGCTTAGAAGTTATTATATTCCCGTCAGTCCTTGGAAAATACAGGGAAATTATTGCTGAAGATAAGATTGTAAAAGTTAAAGGTAAATTAGATAAAAAAGAAGATCAGCTAAAGATTATTGCTAATGAAATAGAAGAATTGGAAAAAAATAAAGCAGTAAATAAGGAACAAGAAGAGCTCATAAGCGAGAAGAATGGTACGGTTGTCTTTACTGCAAAAAAAAGTGATATTGATAAGAATTTCATAAACAGGTTTTATGATGTATTAAAAAAATACCCCGGATTTAATGAAGTAGAGTTTAAAATAACAGATGAGAAGGGTAAAAATATAGAAAGAATCTATAAGCTTCCGTCCAGCTACAGAATAAACTTAAACCAATCTCTCAAAGAGAATCTTAAGCAGGTGTTCTCGGATAAAATTAACTGGGATAACATATAGATATTATGAAGATAGAGATATCATAAAGAAAGAAAGGAGTTATGTGCACGATTTAAAATTCGCGGTTGTAGGTGCAGGTCATGGAGGTAAAGCAATAGCGGCACACCTCGCAATAAAAGGATTTACAGTTAATTTATATAATAGAACATTTTCGCGAATTCAACCCATTAAAAAGATGCGCGGAATTGAGCTAGAGGGCGAAATCAAGGGTTTTGGCAAACTGAATATAATAACCAGTGACATGGAGAAAGCGATTAAAGGTGTGGATATAATTATGGTAGTGGTGCCCGCAAATGGTCATATCTCTATTGCCCAGACCTGTGCACCCTTTTTAAATGAGAAACAGATTGTAGTATTAAATCCCGGGAGAACGTGTGGGGCACTGGAATTCTTAAATATGTTGCGTAAAGAAGGTAACGATAAAGATGTTACTATAGCTGAAGCACAGACATTTATATATGCAAGCAGAGGTATGGGGCCGGCTACAGCAAGAATATTTAGAATAAAGCAGGCAATACCGGTGGCTGCGATACCTGCCAGAAAGACTGAGATAGTAGTTAAAAAATTAAATAATGCATTTCCCGAATTTATCCCTGCAGCAAGTGTTATTGAAACCAGTTTTAATAATATGGGTGCAGTATTTCATCCGTCTATTACTATACTCAACCTGAGCAGGATTGAGTCTACCCTGGGTAATTTTCAATTTTATATAGAGGGAGTTACCCAGTCAGTGGCAAAGATTTTAGAGGCAGTGGATAGGGAGAGAGTAATGGTTGCAAGAAGACTGAAATGTACCAATATATATTCTGCTATTGAATGGCTGTCAATGGCTTATAATGTGGTAGAAGATAACCTTTTTGATGCAATGCATAGTAATCCCGGATATGTAGGGATAATGGCCCCCAGAACCATAAATGTCAGGTATATAACAGAAGATGTCCCGATGAGCCTGGTACCTATTTCTGAATTCGGCAAGGCACTTGGGGTTGATACAAAGATAGTTGATTCACTTATTGATATAGCTGATTCCATATTTAAAAAAGATTTTAGAAAGATTGGGAGAAACCTTTCAAGCCTGGGACTGGTGGGATTAGATCTGGACGAGATAAGAAACATACTTATTAAAGGAAAGAAACAAGCGTAGAGTTATGAAAAAAATATTGGGTGCTTGTATTGGAAGCTGTGTACATATAGCAGGCATTTTAAATTTTTTAAACTTATCCAGAAAACATGGCTACAGCACTAATTTTATAGGCTCAGCCTGCGCAATTGATAAATTAAAACAAGATATAGAAAAATATAAGCCTGATATAGTAGCCATAAGTTACCGGCTATCGCCGGAAAGTGCTCTCCCAATATTTAGGGAATTGAAAGAAAAGATAATAAAAAAATTATCAAAAGAAAAAATAGAATTTATACTGGGAGGTACAAAACCGGTAGCTGAAGTTGCAAAAAAGCTGAGTATTTTTGATGTAGTTTTTACCGGTGAGGAGAGTATAAAAGAAGTTGAAAGTTATTTAAATAAAAATAAAATAGAATCACGAAGTGAAATTCCTCCTCAAAATATTTTAGAAAGAATTAAGTACGGCAAACCTTTTCCTGCAATACGACATCATTTCGGAAGACCAGCATTGAATGAAACACTGCAGGGAATAAAAAAGATCTCTCTTAGCGGACTGGTGGATGTAATATCCATTGGTCCTGACCAGAATACCCAGGAATTCTTTTTTCATCCTGAAAAAATGGATCACAAGCAAGACGGTGCCGGAGGAGTTCCCCTGAGAAGTGAAAAGGATTTTAAAAGTCTTTATCTTGCATCAAGATCCGGTAATTATCCGCTGCTAAGGTGCTATAGCGGTACAAATGATATTATAAAAATGGCAAAGATCCTTCTGGATAATATTAATAATGCATGGTGTGCTATTCCTCTCTGCTGGTATAACGAGATTGATAATAGAAGTAAAAGAAAACTGGAAGAGTCAATAGCTGAAAATCAATCGGTTATGAGATGGCATGCAGAGAAAAATATTCCGGTAGAAGTTAATGAATCTCATCACTGGAGCCTGCGGTACTCTTCTGATTCTATTGCAGTGGCGGCTGCTTTTATTGCTGCATATAATGCTAAAATGATGGGAGTAAAAGTCTATATTTCACAATATATGTTTAATACTCCTCCTGAGACCTCATTTACAATGGATCTGGCAAAAATGTTAGCCAAAGTCGAATTGATAGAATCTCTTCATGACAGTAATTTTACGACAATCAGGCAGACAAGGTCAGGACTTTACAGCTATCCTGCTGATTTTTATAGAGGAAAGGGTCAGCTTGCTTCTTCAACTATGCTTCAGATGCAGCTTAGCCCGGATATCATACATGTTGTTGCACATTGTGAGGCGGATCATGCCGCCAAACCTGAAGACATCATAGAAAGTGTAGAAATCACAAAAAGGGTTGTAGAGAATTGTCTTTACGGCAGTCCTGATATGAAATTGGATGAAAAAGTGATAAGAAGAAAAGCCGGGCTAATTGCAGATGCCGGATTAATTATAGAGGGAATAAAAGCACTGGATAAAAATAAAAAATACGGTGATCCTTTAATATCTCCTGTTATAATTTCTAAGGCAATAAAGTCAGGGATACTTGACGCCCCGCATTTATGCGGAGTAAAGGCGGCAAACGGTACAATCAGGACTATGATTATTGATGGTAAAAATGTGGCTGTAGATGAAGATTATAAACCTATTTCAGAAAAAGACAGACTTGATAAGATATTAGGGGCTATTAAAAATTAGACCTTTTTTTAAAATATTGTAGTGTGGTAAAATACTTCTTTTATCTATAGTATTTTAAGGAAAATATGTTTGAAAGCCAAAAAGATAATAAGGTCGTTAAATTGCCATTTGGACTGAGGGATATATTCCCGCTTGAAACAAGAGAAAGAAATAGCATAAAAGAAATAATTGGCAAAGAGTTTAAGTTGTGGGGTTACGGTGAAGTTAATACCCCGGTAATTGAATATACAAAAAATATTTCAATAGGTGTAGCTAAAGATTGGAAAAACAAGCTGATAAACTTTTTTGATGTTGACGGGAGCCCGTTATCCCTCAGAACTGATATGACCATACCCATAGCAAGGCTTACCGGTATGAGAATAAAAAGAAGTCAGCTTCCGGTAAGATTCTGTTATTTTGCAGATTCTTTTAGACAATCTGATATTCAAAAAGGAATAAGAAGAGTCTACAGTCAGGCCGGCCTTGAATTTATTGGCTCATCAAATGCAATAATGTCAGATGTTGAAATTCTGATTATATTAATAAATATTTTAAACGGGCTAAATTTAACTGATTATAAATTAGGGCTGGGACATATTGAGTTTATTGAAGGATTATGTGAATGGTTTAAATTCGACGAGAAGGATAGGGAATATATTAGAAAAGAAGTTGCATTAAAGGACTTTGTGGCATTGGAAAATTTCCTGAATAAAAAAGATAAAAGAAAAGCAGAGATTTTTATAAAATTAATACAACCAGAGAGCGACATTGAAAAAATATCAGCTTTAGTTTCTGAAATAAAAGAAAAAAAAGTAATAAAAAGTTTTAGTTATCTTAAGGAAATATACAATATTCTAAAACAATTTGATTGTAAAAGCTGTCTCGTAACTGATTTCAGCATTGTAAGGGATTTTGATTATTATACAGGTCTTTTATTTGAAGTTTACAACTTAAATATAACTAATATTATAGGCAGCGGTGGAAGATATGACGGACTGATAAAAAAATTCGGAATGGATGTTCCTGCTACCGGGTTTGCCCTGGATATTGATTTAGTTCATAAGGCAATAAAAAAAATGAATCTAAGTGAGTGCTTAAAGATTTTACTTAAATGCGGGGACATTAAAAATATTGTAGAATTAATAAGAATAGCCAGTAAATTACGCGATAAAGGTATTATTGTTGAATTATCTTTTGAAGATATACCTGATCCGGAAAGTTTTGCGAGGGAAAGAAATTGCGATCTGCTTATTGAAGTTGAATCAGACTTAAAGAATATAAAGATAAATGATCTAAATAAGAATATGAAGAGAATGGAAAAGACAGGCGAATTTATAAAAGAGATAAAAAATGAAAAATGAAATTAAAGTCGCGGTCCCAAAAGGATATTTATTTGACCAGTGTGTAGATATATTAAAAAAAGCAGGATATAAAGTAGAAGATTTGATGGAAAAAAACAGAAAGCTTTCTATATATTCTGTAGAGGACTCAATACAATATGTAATCTCGCGCCCGATGGATATTCCGGTGTATGTTGAACATGGTGCTTGTGATGTTGGCTTTTCGGGTAAGGACGCTTTAATGGAAAAAGAGAGTAATGTGTATGAACTGCTGGATTTAAAAAGTGGAAAATGCAGGATAATTTTAGCTACGTTAAAAGATTGTACCGAGAGAGTAAAAGAGCATTACAGACATTTTGGTTCAGTAAAAGTTGCCACCAGTTATCCGAATATTGCAAAAAAATATTTTGACCAGAAAGGCATACAGGCAGAAATAATAAAGCTGCATGGTTCTGTAGAACTGGCTCCTATTCTGGGAATTGCTGATGAAATACTGGATATAACTTCTACCGGTAAAACCTTGAAAGAAAATGATTTGGTGGAAATTGAAGAAGTTTTTGTTTCGACTACCAGACTGATTGCCAATATTACAAGTTACAGGGTTAAGTATGATTTGATAAGTAAATTTATAAACAACATTAAAAGTGTAATAAAATGAAAAAAGAAAAAATGAAAAGAAAAGCAAAAGTAATTAGAAAGACCAGAGAAACTGATGTAAAACTTGATTTTGATCTGGATGGCAGCGGAACTTCTGATATAGAAACTTCCATCCCCTTTTTCAATCATGTACTGGAAAGTTTTACCAGACATGGCAACTTTAATATGAAACTTAAAGCTTCCGGTGATCTAAAGGTAAGCTGTCACCATTTAATAGAGGATGTAGGCATTTGCCTGGGAAAGGCTATCTTTGATTGTCTAAAAAATAAAGGCGGAATCAGAAGGTTTGGATATATTCTGTTGCCAATGGATGAGACGGAAGTAGCGGTATCAATTGATATAGGGGGAAGAGCTTACCTGAAGTATAATGTTGACATAGACTATGAAAAAATTGATGGGATAGAGACTAATATAATTGAAGATTTTTTCAGGGCTCTTGTCAGTAATAGTTTTATAAATCTTCATATAAATAAAAATACCGGGTTGAACTCCCACCATATTATAGAAGCAATCTTTAAGGCTTTTGGTATTGTACTCAAGGATGCAAGCAGAGAGTCAGGAACCAGTGACATACCTTCAACAAAAGGTTTAATATAAGAATAAGGTACGGATTTTAACCGGACAGTATTGATTATAAATCAAGAGATAAAATATCAGTTTATAATGTAATGAGATAAGCTATGTATATTGCAATCATAAACTACAATATGGGAAATATTAGCAGTGTGAAAAATGCTTTCAAGAGGATTGGCGTTGATATCAGGGTAACCAGTAGTGTAAGGGTTATAAATAATGCCGGAGCACTGGTACTGCCCGGTGTTGGCGCATATAAGGATGCATATAAAAATCTTGAAAAATTAAATATGATTAAAGTTTTAAAAGAAAATATAAGAAAAAAGGTTTTTTTGGGGATATGTCTGGGAATGCAGCTGCTTTTTGACTATAGTCTGGAAGATGGTAAAAATAAAGGGCTGGGTATATTAAAGGGTTCTGTCGAAAAAATACCATCAGCGGTTAAAGTACCACACATGGGATGGAACGAGTTAAAGATATTAAAAAGAAACAGCAAAATATTTTCCGGGATAAAGGAGAGAGAAAATTTTTATTTTGTTCACTCATATCATGTTATACCGGACAGCAAAGATATTATAAGCAGTACCACAGACTATGGCATCGAAATAGTTGCAGGTATAGAATATGATAATATTTATGGTTTTCAGTTTCACCCTGAAAAAAGCAGTGACGGTGGATTAAAACTCCTGGAAAATTTTTGGAATATAGCAAAGGAAAGAAAACGGTGACAATAATACCGGCAATAGACTTAATCAGTGGTGCCTGCGTAAGGTTGACCAGAGGCAAATTCAATACCCAAAAAAAATATTTTGATAATCCTGTTGAAGTAGCCGAAAAATGGAAAATAGACGGGGCGGAATGGCTGCATATTATTGATCTGGATGGCGCAAGAACCGGAAAGCCGGAGAATCTTAATGTGGCGTTTAGAATAAAAAAGAAAATAGATATAAAAATACAGTATGGCGGGGGAATTAGAAGTTCCGAAACAATCAGAGAGGTTCTGGGAAAAGGTATAGATAGGGTTATACTGGGAACCAGAGCAATAGAAGATATTGATTTCCTAAAAAGCAGCATATCGGATTATAAGAATAGGGTGATCTTAAGTATTGACTATGGTAGAAATGGGATTATTTTTAAAAACGGCTGGCAAAAAAAAGTTTCAGTCAATATATTTGAATTAATAAAAAAAGTGGAGGGATTAGGCTTAAAAGAAGCAGTTATTACAGATATATCCAGGGATGGTACACTAAAAGGCATTAATCTTGAGTTTCTCAAGATAATTTTAGAAAGTTCTAAAATGAAGTTTATAATTGCCGGAGGAATAGGCAGCCTGGAGGATGTTATTAATTTAAAGAAAATAGAAAATATGGGAATTAGCGGGATAATAATCGGAAAAGCTTTATATGAAGAAAAAACCAAAATTAATTTAAAGAAGGCAATAAGGATTGGTTTGAGAGGATGATAACTAAAAGAATAATTCCCTGTCTGGATGTAGATAAGGGAAGAGTAGTAAAAGGAATACATTTTGTAGATATAAAAGATGCAGGTGACCCGGTGGAGCTGGCAGCTTTTTATGATAAAGAAGGTGCTGATGAAATAGTATTTTTGGATATAACAGCTTCTCATGAGAGGAGAAGAACGGTAGTAGAGCTTGCAAGTAAAACTGCTGAAAAAGTATTTATACCGTATACTATAGGAGGAGGTATAAGCAAGATTGAACATATAAGGGAAATATTAAGAAAAGGTGCGGATAAAATTTCCATAAATACATCTGCGGTTAAAGATCCTTCCCTTATAAGCAGGGCTTCAAAGATTTTTGGAAGCCAGTGTATAGTAGTTGCAATTGATGCAAAATATAAGAATAAAGATTTCTGGGAAGTATATATAAATGGGGGAAGGAATCCTACCGGTATGAGTGCAGTAGACTGGGCGAAAAAAGTAGAAGAACTGGGAGCCGGTGAGATACTTCTTACAAGTATGGATAAGGATGGAACAAAGGATGGTTATGATATTGATCTTACCGGTGCAGTCACATCGGTTGTAAATATACCGGTAATAGCTTCAGGTGGGGCAGGAAGGCTGGAACATTTAAGAGATGTAATCAAACATGCCAATGTAGATGCAGTTCTTGTGGCATCTATTTTTCATTATGGCAAGAATACAATAAAAGAAGCCAAGGAGTATCTAAGATCTGAAGGAATTAACGTAAGAATATAACCATTCCATCATAAGGATAATGCCAGTATTTTATTTAAGAGCGTTAATAATTTCATAAACGAAAATGATTGGAAGTATATGGAAATTTTAAACTTTAATATGATATCATTAATAAATTGTGTGTAAAATTTAATAGCTATGATTTTTTGTGAAAGCAAATTGCTGCAAATAGATTATAGGTACAAAGAAAAAAAATTACTTAAAATAAAGGTATTAAGAAATCATGGAAAAGAGTAAAAAAGTTTATATGGAGAGGAACAGGAATATTGGTCTAATCCCTGCCGTCATCCAGGATTATAAAACAGGCGAGGTTCTTATGCTGGCATATATGAATAAGCAGTCTCTGGAAAAAAGTTTAGAGACTGGCACAACATGGTTCTGGAGCAGGACAAGGAAAAAACTATGGAACAAAGGCGAGTCTTCAGGGAATATACAAAAAATAAAAAATATAAAATATGATTGTTATGGAAATGCTTTACTGATTGGCGTGGAGCAGGTAGGTAATGCCTGTCATACCGGGGAAAAAAGCTGCTTTTATAGAACCCTGAAAGATATTGAAAATGATTTGGATTTTGAAAAATATTTCAAGGAAAAAGAAAGCTCAAAGAAAAATATACTGGATGAGCTGTATGATGTCATTAGGAACAGAATAAAGAACAAAGTTTCTGATTCTTACACCTATTCCCTGCATAAAAAGGGTTTGGATGAAATAATAAAGAAATTCGGGGAAGAGAGTATGGAAGTTGTTCTATCTTCAAAGCATCAGAAAAAACGAAATACGGTAAGCGAGATAGCAGACCTTATTTATCATTTAATAGTCTTGATGGTTGAAAAGAAAATTGCTTTGGAGGAAGTGTTTGATGAATTAAAAAGTAGAAGAAAATAAAGGAGTGATCTTGGTGGGTGAAAAAAGAAGAATTGCACTCTTGACGAGCGGCGGAGATGCCAGCGGGATGAATGCGGTTATAAGGGTAGTTACAAGATATGCAATATATAACAATCTTGAAGTATATGGATTTTATGAAGGTTTTAAGGGACTGATCAATAATGATTTTAAAGTGCTGGATTTAAATTCAGTTGGCGGAATCATTGATAGGGGAGGCACTTTTCTTTATTCTGCGAGGTCCGAAGAATTTAAGTGCAGAGAAGGTCAAAAAAGCGCTATAGATAATTTGAAAAAAAACAAGATAGAAGGACTGATTGTAGTAGGAGGGGATGGCTCGTTTAAAGGTGCTCATGAGCTTCATAAACAGGGAATACAGGTTGTAGGTATTCCGGCAACTATTGATAATGATATTTCAGGCACTGATTATAGCATCGGATTTGATACAGCACTTAATGTAATAATTGATCTCATCTCCAAAATTAGAGATACTGCATCTTCTCATGAAAGAATATTTGTAATAGAGGTTATGGGAAGAGATTCAGGGCTTATTGCGGTGAATACAGGAATTGCCTGTGGAGCTGATTATATATTAATCCCTGAAATAAAAGTTGATCTTGCTAAGATTGCCAACCAGATAAAGAATCACAGAGAGGGTAAGAGGCATACTTTAATAATAGTAGCAGAAGGGGCAGCCAGTGCAGGTGATGTTGCTTCCTCGATAAAATTACTGGCGGGTCATGAAGTAAGAATATCGGTGCTCGGTCATATACAGAGAGGAGGTTCACCTTCTGCAATGGATAGAATACTGGCGGCTGAGTTCGGTAAAAAAGCAGTAGATCTGTTACTGGAAGGGGAAAGCGACTATATGGTAGGAATCAGGAGCATGAAAATAGAAATATCTGAATTTGAAGATGTTTTTGAAATAAAGAAAAGCATAGATGAGGATTTATACAGGCTGGCACATATTCTGGCTTTATAAAATTGTATTATTTACTAATTACTAATATTAGTGGCTATAGTGAAGTTACCGAAACTTTTAGCTGGTGCCGAAGGTCGGGGTCGAACCGACACGAACCTCTCGGTCCACTGGATTTTGAGTCCAGCGCGTCTGCCAATTCCGCCACTCCGGCGTTCTAAAAATAATACAATTTATCCGAATTATTATCAAGAATCTGGTAAGCAAGATAACTATAGATAAATAAGTTATTTTAAAAAATTGATATAGAAAAAATACAATAGGATAGATAAACAATTAATAAAAATAACTTCAGTTACACTTAACTCAGAACTATTTATACCCTATGAAAGTTAACCCGTGTTAAATTTAAAAGAAAGAGAACCTGATCTATTTAAAAAAATATCTCATAAAATTCTTCTCAACAAATATATAAAAAATTATATTTCTGTATTATATCAGTTAACCAAGACAAAAAGGTTCTTTAAAATATACCAGTGACTCTAATGAGGCTGGGTAACATTTTTAGCGGGCTAATTTATTTTATTGACATCTAATAGAGGTGGTGTTATTATCTTAAAATAAGAAACATAGTTTCATATAATGAAACTTATTAATTTTTAATAATTTTATAGATTAGCATATTATCATTATTAAAAATTAACTTTATTTAAAGAGAAAGATTATTACATGGCTAAATTTTCAAGAATTAAAACGTTGATAGAAATGAAAAGAATTGGATTGGTCCCTATATTTTACAATAAAAATATAGAAGTATCGAAAAATATTCTAAAAGCATGTGCAGAGGGAGGAGCAGTATGTGTCGAAATGACTAATAGGGGAGATGGAGCAATTAGAATATTTTCAGAATTAGCAGAATATTGTGATAAAGAATTTCCGCAGGTTATATTAGGGGCTGGATCGATTATAGATGCTCCGACTGGTGCTTTTTATATAAATTATGGTGCTAATTTTATAGTGGGACCAGAAATAGATAAAGAACTGGGTATAATTTGTAATAAGAGAAAGATTCCATATATGCCTGGGTGTGGAACTGTAAATGAAATTCGAGAAGCTCACTCAATAGGGGTAGAATTTTGTAAGATATTTCCAGGTAATCTGATTGGAGGCCCTGCTTTTGTAAAAGCAGTAAAAAGTCCTTGCCCTTGGGTATCCATTATGCCGACCGGAGGTGTCAATACTACAAAAGAATCTTTAGCAGAATGGTTCTCAGCCGGTGTAGTTTGCGTAGGTATAGGGTCAAAACTAATACATAAGGAACTGGTTGAAAATAGGGATTATAAAAAGATAGCTTCTGAAGTGAGAAGAGTTATTAATTTGATTAAGGAAATAAGGGATAATTTAGGTATTTCTGAATCATTTTAATGTATATACTACAGAGAATGTTATGGTATTGAGTGACGAAATAAATATAAAACCAAAATCAAAATGTAAGTGGGATTTGGTTTCTCTTGGTGAAATAATGCTAAGGCTTGACCCCGGAGATATGAGAATAAAAACCACAAGGAACTTTAAGGTTTGGGAAGGTGGCGGAGAATATAATGTAACGCGGGGGCTTACAAAATGTTTTGGACTTAAAACAGCAGTA
>CAZLEB010000015.1:7858-19912 GCA_964558475.1 uncultured Actinomycetota bacterium | reverse complement strand
AATTCTCATAATTCTATACTGTATCCGTCATAAGCCACTGCTACATCGACCTTCCCTTCTGAATATTCCTCAAGCTTTGCATTCAGCTCTTTGTTATCCATTGTAACTATCTGTTTTCCGCAGTGAGTTACAATTAAACGGTCAATTCCGTATTTTTTACACCATCCTATTATAGTTTTAATTCTGGTATGCCCGAATAGATTTCCTTCCTTTTGTCTTGCCATATTTATATTAAGACTGGAACCATCTGCTATCAGCAGGCTAGTACCATCTAATATTATTTCCTTATCTTTCTCGAAATCCAGAATGTCCGGAGCATAAATTATAGTTTTATCTCCTTTGATCTTATATCCCACAGCAGGGCATCTAAGGGAATGAATTACTTTATATGCGGTAATATCGAGGTCCTTTAGTCTATATTCTTTATCACTTTCAATAATCTTCGAGTCTCCTGGTTTATACTTACCATAATCAAGTGTAACTCTGGTCAGATAGACCGGGATATTTATTCTATTTTCATCTTCCAATGTCCATATATAATGATCCGGATGGGCATGAGTTATTAAGATGAAGTCAAAATCATTTATTTTGTCTATTAACCGGGGGTTATATTTTGTTCCAAAATCAACAAGTGCGCGGGTGTTTTTATATTTAATAATTAATGATGAATGATACAGGTGTATGCTGCTGCTTTCTTCAATCTCACCTCTTGTGCCTGGAAACTCGATTATCATATCTTACTTATTCTCTAATTCTTGCATTTAATTTTTTACCTAAATTTTCCAGTATCCTGTTTACTATTATTTCTATTTCTGTATCTTTTAAAGTTCTGGTGTCATTCCTGAAATTCAGAGAGTAAGCCATGCTCTTTTTATTCTTTTCTATCTGTTCCCCTCTATATATGTCAAAAAGTCTTACATTTTTTAATAGCTCCGTTCCGCTTTCTTTTATTTCATTTACAATATCTTCACTTTTTATTTTATCATCAACTACAATTGCCAGATCAATATCGATAGACGGAAATGCCGGTACGGGTTTATATTTTTTGGTTTCCTTTGTATTATTTATGAACTTGTCCAGGTTTAGTTCCATATAATAAACATCCTGGCCTGTTTCAGTACCCTCTATTATTAGTGGATGAACCTTACCGATTATCCCCATGCTTATATCGCCAACATTAATTGTACCGCTAATTTTGGGGTGGAAAAAACGGTACTGACTTTCTTCTATCTTAAGGCTGCCGGCAGGATAATACTTCAGGCATATGCACTCCAGGATACCTTTTAAATCATAAAAATCAAAAACCCTTTCCTTTTCATTCCACTGCTTTTTTACTGCTTTTCCGGTTAACATAACTCCGAGCATATTTTTCTCTAAAGGCAACTTATCAGATCTGTTTTTCTTAAATACTTTTGATATTTCAAATATTCTAATGTCTTTTATACTTTGGTTAATATTATCCTTAACATTTTTCATAAGTGCTGGAAGAAGCATTGGTCTTAAAAGCTTAAAATCTTCATTAATGGGATTTAATATTTCCACGGTGTCTTTATATTCCTCCTCCAGATTCAATTTAAATTTCTTAAGCGTTTCAGCACTGATAAAAGAATAGTTAATGACTTCGACCAGTCCGATATTACAAAGAGTCTGCCTTATATCTTTAATTGCTTTTTGATAGGGACTATATCTTCCACGCCTGTCGCTAGCTTCGGTAGGAATAGAATTCAGTTTATCATACCCATAAATTCTTGCTATTTCTTCTATAAGGTCAATCTCCCTTTCAAGGTCTTCATATCTAAAAGAAGGAATTATTGCTTCTATGCTATTACCTTCTATATTGTTATTAATCTTTAAATTTGTAAGGATACCGGACATCAATCCTTTATCAATATCCTTTCCAAGGATCTGGCCGACTTTTTCTACTCTTAAAACAATCTTTCTCTCTCTGTTTGTTTTTTTAAAATTATCATATATGCACTCTTCTGTTTTTAAACCGGTTACTTTTTTTAAGATTTCTTCGAATCTTTCCAGTGCAAATACAGTAAGCATTGGATCGATTTTTTTCTCGAATCTGTTTGATGCTTCAGAACGGAGTCCTAATTTTTTAGAAGTTCTCATTATGGAAGGACCGTAAAAATTTGCTGATTCCAGCAGTACATTCTTAGTATCCTTGCTTATCTCAGTATCCTTCCCACCCATTATACCGGCAATAGCCACCGCTTTATCTTCATCTGCTATCACCAGTGCATCATCATCCAGGATTCTTATAGACTCGTCAATTGTCTTTATTTTCTCTCCTTTTTTAGCTCTCCTGACTATAATTTTACCTGAATATAACAGGTCCTTATCGAAAGCATGCAGTGGTTGACCGGTTTCCAGCATAACATAATTGGTAAGGTCAACAATTAAATCTACCGGTCTTACATCGCAGAGAATAAGCCTGTTCTTAAGCCATAAAGGCGAATGAACACCTGGTAAATCTTTAAAAATTTTAGCCGAATAACGGGGGCAAAGATTATAATCCTCTATTTTAATATCAAACCCGGAATTTATATTCAGCTTCTTTTTGAAATCATATACGGGAATTATTAACTCCGCACCGGTTAAGGCGCTGATTTCCCTCGCAATTCCTATTACACTCATACAGTCGGGCCTGTTGGGTGTGATCTCAAGCTCCAGGACCACCTCGTCCAAGCCGACTGATTTCGAGAAACTTTCCCCTATTTTAAAACCGCTGTCCAGAATCATTATACCTTCTGAATCGGAAGAAAGACCAAGTTCCATTTCAGAGCAAATCATTCCTTCGGAAACCTGACCTCTTATTTTACTTTTTTTTATGGTGACATCATTAATCTTTGCTCCCGGCAGTGCTACGGCAACAATATCTTCCTTACTAAAATTTCTGGCACCGCATATTATATTAAGCTTGCTTGAGCCTGTATCGACTTTACATAAAGATAGTTTGTCAGCGTCAGGATGAGGAGAAAAATCAATAATCTTTCCTATAATTATGTCTTTATATTTACTGCCTGCATATTCAACATTTTTTACTTCAGTCCCGCTCATAGTCAGGGCACTCGTAATATTTTCCGGTTCAAGTCTGCTTGTATCTAAAAATTCACCTATCCAGTTTAATGTTACTTTCAATCCTTAAGTTTTCCTTCCTGTTAAATGCCCGCTTATAATCGAATTCTAAAAAAGTAATTTATTACAAAATATATATTAGATTATATATATTAGAAGTTAAAATTGACTGATAAATCTCAGGTCACTTTCGAAAAACAGCCTCAAATCGTCAATACCATACTTTAACATGCAAATCCTCTCTATACCCATACCGAAAGCAAAACCACTTACTTCTTCCGGATCATATCCTACAAATGAATACAGATTCGGGTCTACCATTCCGGCCCCAAGGATCTCAAGCCATCCTGACCCCGAGCATACCCTGCATCCCTTACCATCACAAATATTACATGAAACATCAACTTCAGCACTTGGTTCCGTAAATGGAAAATAATGAGGTCTGAATCTTACTTTTCTATCCTTGCCAAAAATTTCATGTGCAAATGTTTCAAGTGTCCATTTAAGGTTACCGAAATTTATACTTTTATCTATTACCAGGCCTTCTATCTGGGTGAACATAGGGGTATGTGATACATCGTAATCTCTTCTATAAGCTTTACCGGGTACTATTATCATAAATGATGGGTTGTGGCTTTCCATATATCTTATCTGGACCGGAGATGTATGGGTTCTGAGTAATATATCTTTGGAAATAAAGAATGTGTCATGCAGAGATCTTGCAGGATGGTCTGCCGGGGTATTCAATGCTTCAAAATTGTAATAATCTGTTTCCACTTCAGGGCCTTCAGCAATTTCAAATCCCATACCAATAAAAATTTCTTCGATTTCTTCAATAACCTGTGAAATGATGTTCTTTTTTCCTGGACCTGCGCTTCTCCCCGGTAGTGATAAATCCATGCTTTCTTTTCTTAATTTACTCTCATATTCGATATCTTTAAAGAATTTTTCTTTCTCCAGAATACCCGATTCAATTTTATTTCGCGCAGTATTTGATTTTTTCCCGGCAATCGGTTTAATGCTATCAGGTAACCTGCCAATATTTTTTAAAGTTTCAATCAAAAAACTTTTTTTTCCTACATATTTTGTTCTTATCTTCTCCAGTTCGGTTAAATTTCTTACTGCTTTCAACTCTTTGGTAAAATTACCCAGCTCTAACTCTATTTTTTTATCTAACCTGTCTATATTTATTTCTTCTTCATTCATAATCTTACGCAAGTTGATTCTTCACAATTTCAGTCAATTTTTGAAAAGCACCAGGATCGCTTACTGCCATTTCCGACAACATTTTTCTATTAATATCAACACTTGCTTTTTTAAGTCCATTTATAAATTCATTATATGAAATCCCATTTATTCTGGCTGCAGCATTAATCCTTGTAATCCATAATCTTCTAAAATTTCTTTTGTTGTTTTTTCTGTCCCTGTATGCATAGCTCATCGATTTAAGCAGCTGCTCTTTGGCAATCTTATAGCTTCTACTTTTAGAGCCGTAATATCCCCTTGCTTCTTTTAATGTTCTTTTATGTTTTTTTCTTTTGACCTGTCCTCTCTTAACCCTGGTCATTTAAATCACACCCTTCCTCATCTGCATAATAGTCTTCTTACTTTTTTCTTATCAGAAGCAGAAACTTCTTGCATTTTTCCTAACCGTCTTTTTCTTTCAGCACTCTTCTTAGTCAGAATATGACCTTTATATGCTTTTACTCTTAGAATCTTTCCGCTACTTGTAACTTTAAATCTTTTAGCAGCTCCTTTATGAGTTTTAATTTTCGGCATAATAACTTCCTTTTGATTAAATTTAATTAAATACTATATTTTTATTTTTAAACTGGTGCCAAAATTGTAATTATATTATACCCATCTAATTTGGGTTCTAATTCCATCACACATTTATCTTTTAATTCTTCTATCAACCTGTCCAATATGTTCATCCCAAGTTCCTTATGGACGATTTCCCTTCCCCTAAACATAACAGTTATTTTTACTTTATGGCCGCTTTTTAAGAATTTTTCTATCTGCCTCTTTTTAGTATTAAGATCGTTTGTATCTATTTTTGGTCTTATTTTTATTTCTTTTACAATAATCTGGGATTGCTTTTTTTTCTTTAATTTTTCTGATATTTCCAGCTGATATTTATATTTTCCATAATCCATTATCTTACATACAGGCGGATTACTGTTAGGTGAAATTTCAACTAAATCCAGTCCTCTTTCCTCGGCAGTCTTTAATGCTTCTTTTACCGGGACTATTCCGATCTGACTGCCGTCTTCCGCAATTAATCTGACCTCCGGTACTCTGATTTGTTCGTTTATGCGAATTCTCTTAATACCTTCGAAGTTGCACCTCCGTAAACATTTTTGAAAAAAAATAGGCAGATTAATCATCTACCTATCTATTTAAAATTAAATTTAAATATAATTAACCAAATTAACAAGTTCACATAACTGCCATCTGGTGAGAAATAGATGATTTCTACTTATTTTTTTTATTCTTTCTATCTTTTTAACAATTTTATATTATTAATTTCGGAATTATACTAATTATTAACTGTTTTGTCTATACCGCTACTTCGCTATCTTCTTCGGGAACATATTCTTCTTCCCATACTTTATCTGCAATTTCCTTATAACCACTGGCATACTTATCCAGCGGTTTCGCAAGACAGCCAATAACTGTTTCTGCTCCATTATGTGTGGGGTAAGCGCCTGTTTCAACAACTATATCTCTTAAAATATGAGGATTATCTATTATACAGCACGGCCTCAGGTGATTTTCTGTATAAGGCTGCCTTTTCCTAAATCCCTTAAAGAAATCTGATGTCAGAACTTCTATAAGACTTTTCTCCTTTATATTATCGGCAGCAAAGTGAACAAAAACACATGGCTCAACATCACCGCTTACATTGATATGCAAATAGTTTTTTCCACCAGCCATACAGCCGTTTACCAGCGGTCCGTCATTCCAGAAATCGGCTATTATCAACTTATTATTCTTTCTTATATCTAAAATCCTTCCCCTTCTGTAGTCTCTTTGCTCGGGAGTGGGCATAAGCTCCATATCAGGCTCTTTACCTATGGGGATATAATTAAAGTACCATCCAATAAATGCTCCCTTTTCCACGAACAAATCAACAAATTCGTCACTAACTACCAGATCATTGTTATCCCTGGTAGCGGTTACAGAATATCCGAACAGCACTCCGTTGTCATTTAGCACGTCCATTGCTTTCATAATCCTTGTCCAGGCTCCCTTGCCTCTTCTTATATCTGTTTCCTTTTCAAAACCTTCCACACTTATGCATGGGATCGCATTTCCAATTTCAGCCAGCCTCTTTGCAACTTTGTTATCTATCAGTTGACCGTTTGTATAAATCTGGAAGAATGAATCATTGTGTCTTTCCAGAAAGTCATATAAGTTATTCCAGCAAAATGGTTCTCCGCCGGTAATAACAAAAAAGTAAAGTCCTATATCATTTGCTTCATCAATTACTCTATTACAAACATCATATGGAAGATCGTCCTTCTTAGAATACTGCCATGCATAGCATCCATAGCATTTTAAATTGCATTTCATTGTAGGGCTTATCACTAAAAGATTTGGAGGATTAAAACCGTATTTCCTGGCAAAAGCAAGTCTTTTAGGCTGACCCTGTATCATTGCATTATTTATTAAATTCATAACTATTTTTTCTCTTGCCTGGGGGGATATTCTTGAAGATACGCTCTTTAAATTTATAAGCATATTCTCAAGAAAATCTCTTTCTTCTTTTTTCTTGAGCTTATATACACGTCCCTTAATCAGTGAAAGCCACCTTTCATCAGAAATTTTAGGAAGTACCTTCAGTGCACCCTTTATAGCTGTCTTTGTGGTGTATAACTTTACTTTTTCCTTCAGAGTCATTTTATGTACCTCTCGGTAGATTAATAAATAACTATTATAAATTTATTATATATTTAAATTATTACCTCAAGGGTGTTAAACTAAATTATAGGAATATTCTTTCAAAAAATAAAGGAAAAATATTCTTATCTAGTAGATTTTCTTCTTATATCTAATAGTATTTTTCAATTCCTCGGTGAAATCTTCAAGCTTTATCTCCCTTATATCTCCGCCAATTTTTTTTCTTATGGTAATAGTTCCGGTCTTTTCTTCATTTTTTCCAATTATAACCATATAAGGTATTTTTTTAATTTCCGCCTGTCTTATCTTCTTATTTAACGATTCTACTCTATTATCAATATCTACCCTTAGACCACCAGTTTTAAGATAATCATATACCTTTTTCCCGTAGTGATAGAACTTTTCCGAAATCGGTAGTATTATAATCTGCTGTGGTGCCAGCCATGGAGGTAAATTACCGCTATAATGCTCCAGAAGTATACCAATAAATCTTTCAATGCTCCCTAAAACAACCCAATGGATCATTACCGGCCTATGTTTTGAATTATCCTCTCCCATGTATTCGATATCAAATTTCTCCGGCATAGCAAAATCAAGCTGTATGGTACCGCACTGCCATGTTCTTCCCAAACAGTCCTCGATATGAAAATCAATTTTGGGACCATAGAAAGCTCCTTCCCCTTCATTTATTACATATTTAAGTCCCTTACTTTTAATTGCTTCATTTAATATAGTCTCTGCTTTCTCCCACATCGCGTCAGTGCCTATTCGTTTGTCAGGTTTTGTTGAAAGTTCCAAATGGTATTTATCAAAGCCAAAAACCTTATACACGCGGTCGATTAGACCTATTATCTTCGATACTTCTTCTTCTGCCTGTTCTTCCATGCAGAATACATGAGCGTCGTCCTGGGTGAAACTTCTTACTCTTAATAGCCCATGTAAGACTCCTGATTTCTCATGTCTGTGTACCAGCCCAAGTTCGGCAATCCTTATTGGCAGTTCTTTATAGGAGTGCTGGTTTGACTTATATACTATAATTGCGCCCGGACAATTCATAGGTTTTATGGCATAATCATCTTCATCAATTTTTACAAAATACATATTTTCTCTGTAATTATCCCAGTGTCCTGAAGTTTTCCACAGCTGGCTGCTCAGGATAATCGGCGTGTTTATTTCTTCATAACCTTCCTTTATATGTTCCTCTCTCCAGTAATCCAGTATAGTGTATTTTAATACCATTCCCTTTGAATGGAAAAATGGGAATCCCGGAGCTTCATCATGAAAACTGAATAGGTCTAAATCCTTTCCTATCTTCCTGTGGTCACTTCTTTTTGCCTTTTCTAATCTTTCCAGGTATTTTTTCAATTTTTCTCTGCTAAAGAATGATGTTCCATATACTCTGACAAGCATTTTGTTTTTCTCATCACCTCTCCAATAAGCACCGGCAATACTTAATAATTTAAATGCTACTAATTTTCCGGTAGAAGGAATATGAGGACCAGAGCATAAATCAATAAAATCTCCTGAAGAATAAACACTTACTTTTTTATCTTTAATATCATCTATCAGCTCGATCTTATACGGATTATCTTTAAATAATTTCCTGGCATGCTCTCTACTGATTTCACCTCTTTCAAATTTATAATCTGCCTTTATTATCTTTTCCATTTCTTCCTCGATTAAAGGAAGGTCATCCGCCGATACATTTTTTTTAGTTTCAAAATCATAATAAAAACCTTCTTTTATGGCAGGACCTATGGCAAACTTTGCATCCGGAAATATCCTTTTTATGGCCGCAGCCATTATATGGGAAGAACTGTGATTTAATATACCAGAAGCTTTCTCGCCACTATCACTGGTAATAATATTAAAAGTAGAATCTTTATTTATTTTGTACCCAAGATCCATAGTATTATTTACCAAATCTTTGTTTATCCCGCTTATCATTTCAGCTGCTATTGCTTTTCGGGCAATTTCTTGATCAAGCTCACTTATTGCTTCTAAAATATTTGAGCCTTCTTTTACTTTTATTCTGCCTATTTTATTAAATTCGACTTCAATCATGTAGGTTATATTTTTTCTTTAAAATTTCTTTTTTTATTATATATCTTTATACGGGAAGGACAATCCAATCCTATTAAAAAAATGGAGCGGAAGACGGGACTTGAACCCGCGACCACCACCTTGGCAAGGTGATGCTCTACCAGCTGAGCTACTTCCGCTTGATATAATTTCAGTTTAATTATTATATTACCATTTTTTTTGCAAGACAAATACTAGCCAGTTGAAAAATAAAAGTCAATAAAATTCCATAAACCGTTTCAATATAACGCGCAACAGGATTATTTTTTTAACATTCTTAAAGGAATTTCTTTTTTTATC
The DNA here is from genome assembly GCA_964558475.1 of uncultured Actinomycetota bacterium. Taxonomy (GTDB): domain Bacteria; phylum Actinomycetota; class Humimicrobiia; order Humimicrobiales; family Humimicrobiaceae; genus Hydromicrobium. The sequence goes on along the minus strand of CAZLEB010000015.1, from coordinate 10,543 downwards.
AATTATTATTATATATAATTACATTTAATTTTCCCTTGAATGAATTTTATATAAAAAATTCTTTAGGTACTAATATGAATGAGGACCTATCAAATGATGAAAAAGCCCAAAATATGGGGTATTTCCCCTTTATGGAACCCGGTGAAAAAACTGTATTTATGGCACCGGGCGTTTTGGATAATATAATCGATGGTTATCTGGTTCTAACCGATAAAAAATTGTTCTTCTATTTTTATTCAAATATAGCCAGGGATAAGAAATTCATAGCCACTTATCCCTATATTATTTCTGTCAAACTTAATGAAGGTCTTATTTATTCCACATTAACGGTAAAAAGTAAAAAAGAATGCATTAAAATAAATAAACTAAAGAAAAAAGATGCCGGAAAGTTCCATGAAATTTTAAGCAGGATAATAAAAGATAATAAAAAATAAAAATAAGCTTCCTAATTGTCTAACATCCGTATACCTTCATATAAATCAGCTAATTCAAGTTTGTAACTGTCATTTACTATTTTAACCCAGATACCTTTTCTGCCAAATTCTTTTGCCTCTTTTTTTGAATCAAAAAATATGTCTATTCTATTGCCTTCGATTTTCCCCCCTGTATCCTCTGCTATAAAAGTTCCCATATCCTTTATTTCTATCTCTGTTCCCAGAGGTATTAAATCGGGATCTACCGCAACCATACCCTCTTTTATTTTCTTCCCTGTTGCCGTAATACTGTCAGTACCCTGCACAGAATCATTGGCACTATATCCGGAAGCAATAAAATAATACCAATCCACTTCCTTCTCCACTTCTCTTACTTCCCTAATCACTATCTTTTCTTTTTCAGTAGATTCGGCACCCTTAAAGAAAGCTAGCATAGAACTAATTTTATCGTTCTTAGAAAACATAGATAATGCAGCTATGGATACCAAGAATACTATCAGAACCCAGAATAAAATATGTACGGCTCTATTATATTTTTTCATATTTTAGCCCTTTTTTAGACAGTATTTCCAAAAATAATAATAATTTATTCAAAACTTCTTTTGATAACACTATACAAAACCCATTATTATATATAAAAACTTTAAAAAATCAACCCTGAAATTATTAGGGGCCGGAAACTTTAAAAAATACTTTTAATAAGAATATGAGGAAAATTTAAAAAATCAGGAACAAAATAAAAGAGAACTCATAAATTCCTATTGACCAAACATATGTTCGGTAGTAATATAAAAGCAGTCGATTTTATCCATATATACCTATAAATTTAAAGGACAGGGCTAGGTAAAATGGCTTTTTTTTCTCATCTGCATGTACACAGCGAGTACAGCCTGATGGAGTCCACCATAAAGGTAAAAGACCTGGTCAGTGCCGCTGCAAGAAACGGAATGAAAACAGTCGCCCTCACTGACAAATATATAATGAGCGGAGCTATTGAGTTTTATAAAGAAGCGATCAGCAAAAATATAAAACCTATTATTGGCTGTGAAATCTGCGTTCTGAACAACCGGATACTCTCCCACCTTGTTATACTGATAAAAAATATAAGAGGATATGAGAATCTATGCCAGATAACAAGCAAATCACATATAGAAAGAAAAAGCCTGCCGCCGGCAGTTGAAGCATCAGACCTTAAAAAAATGAGTGAAGGACTTATAGGACTGAGCTGCTGCGAGACTGGCGAAATCTCCATGCTTATAAAAGCGGGAAGAATGAAGGAAGCACTGCAGTCCGCGGCAGACTACCGGGAATTATTCGGAGGAGACTTCTTCCTGGAAATTCAGAGATACCCAAAAGTAAAAGGAAATCTCTGTTTGTCCTCGCTTTCTGAAATACTAATTAATTTCGCGTATGAAAGTAATCTCCCCGTTGTAGCAACAAACGATGTTCATTATTTAAATAAGGAAGATTACAGGATATATAAATATCTTTCCAAAATAAAGGCAATGGGAGCAAAAAGTGATGCTACTGTAAAGCCAATCGATGATAATGAACATTATTTTAAATCCGCTCTTGAGATGGCCGGCATGTTTTATGATATACCCCAGGCAATTTCAAATACCAGCCTTATAGCAGACAGGTGCAATCTGGAACTTTCTCTAGGCAATATAAACTTTTCATGCTTTAAGGCTCCGGGAAATGAAACACCGGAAAGATACCTTAAAAAACTGTGCTGCAGAGGACTGAAATGGAGATATGGAAATAATCCTCCTGCAAATGTCTGCAGCAGGCTGAACAAGGAACTGGAAATAATAACAGAAACAGACTTCTGTGAATACTTTCTTTTGGTGGCTGATATAGCAAGATTTGCACACAAAAACAATATTCCTATTTGCGGCAAAGGTTCTTCTGCTGGAAGCATAGTATCCTATATACTGGGCATCTCCAGCATTGATCCTGTAAAAAATAATCTTTATTTCGAGAGATTCCTTAACAGGGAAAGAAAAGAACCTCCTGACATAGATATTGACCTCTCCAATAAAAGAAGAGTTGAAATAATAAGGTACCTGACTCTTAGATACGGTAAAAATAAAATTTTCAGAGTGTGCACCTTTTCTACTCTCAAACCAAGAGCCGCAGTAAGAGAAGCGGGAAGAATTCTGGGATTGGGCAAAGAAGATATAGATCAGGCAATAAAAACAGACTCTGGTCCTTCAGTGTACCCAAGCAGGCAGAATATCAATACCGGAAG
>CAZLEB010000015.1:0-7758 GCA_964558475.1 uncultured Actinomycetota bacterium | reverse complement strand
TAAAAAATATACAATATAAAAAAATAACTTACATTTCCAGAAAAATCGAAAGCTACCCAAGACATATGTCCATGCATCCTTCCGCATTTATTGTATCCAGTTCCAACCTGGCAAAAAGGATCCCTCTTACTCTGTCTGAAACCGGCGAAATAGTGAGCCAGTACGATATGGATAGCATAGAAGACCTGGGGCTTCTAAAAATAGACCTTATAAACTCCCTGAGCCTCAGCCTGCTGGACGATGCAGTAGATATGCTAAAAAGCAAGAGAAATATAAACCTGAACATCCCGGAAATAAAATATAATGATGAAAAAACATTTGATTTAATAAAAAACGGAAAGACTCTGGGAGTTTTCCAGCTGGAAAGTTTTGGCATCAGAAAACTTGCAAAGAAAATAAAACCGTCCACTTTAAACGATATCACTCTTCTTATTTCTCTGTACAGGCCAGGTCCCCAGCAATCAGGAATGGTTAAAAATTTTATCGAGAGAAAATTCGGAAGAGAAAAAACAGCCTATCTGCACAAGGATCTGGAACCGATCTTAAATGAGACCTATGGGATAATACTGTATCAGGAACAGGTCATGAGAATAGCAGTTAGAATAGCAGGTTTTTCGCTAAGTGAAGCTGACAATTTAAGAAAAGCTATGGTCAGGCTTTCAAAGGAAGAAATGAGAAATCAGGAAGCAAGGTTCCTGAAAGGTGCAACCAGCAAAGGTTACAGTGCAGATGTAGCAAAGGAAATTTTTAAATTAATGTTTAAATTTGCCAGTTACGGTTTTGTAAAAGCCCATGCTGCCGCTTACGCCGAACTTTCCTATAAAACATGCTACATAAAAGCACATTACCCGGCGGAACTCCTGTCAATAATACTGACCAACAATTCAGGTTATTACAGCATGGCTCAATATATTGAGGAGGCAAGGCGGTTTGGCATAAAAATAAAACTTCCTCACATCAATGAGAGCGGGCTTAAATTTTCTGTTGAAGATGAGGGAAAATCCATAAGAATTTCCCTATCTACCATAAGAGGTTTAGGATATGCAAGTGCAAGCTTCATAATAAACGAAAGAGCTAAAAATGGGGACTTTAAAGACTTTCCCGACTTTTATCACAGAATTTCAAAGAACTGCAGGATAACGGAAAAAGCAATTGAAAACCTCATAAAAGTGGGGGCATTTGATTTTACGGGGCTTCAGAGGAAGTATCTGCTGCTGGCCTGCAATTATTTAAAGAACCTTAAAAATAATAAAAATATTCCTGGCTGCAGCAGGCACCCTTTACTTCAGGGCAAAAATCACCCCAAAGATTTTACTCTTGAAGAAAGACTGGAGATAGAAGAAAGAATTCTGGGGTTTTGTGCAAGCCGCTCTCCTCTGCAGTACTTTAGAAGCGAACTTGAAGAATATCGTACTGTAGAAAGCGGGCATTTCCCGGATCTTGTATCCAGCAGTAAAAATATATTTACTGCAGGAATTATCATTACCAGAAAAATTAAAAAAAGCAGGGACGGTAAAAATATGCTGTTGTGCACCATGGAAGACAGGGACGGGATGTACGAATCAGTGTTTTTCGCCGATTCTTTTAAAAATAATTCAAGAATAATAATGAATAGTTCTGTCCTGGTAATTGAAGGCAGGCTCTGTCTTAAAGACGGCCAAATATCCGTAATCGGTAAAAATGCCGTAAGCCTCATACACTTAAAAAAAACTAAAAGCAGGGCCAGAAAAGACAGCATAAAAAATAATTTACTGACGAAAACAAAACCAGCATGGGGAATTTAAGAAGAATAATACATATAGATATGGACGCCTTCTTTGCACAGATAGAGCAAAGAGATGCTCCCCGGTATAAAAATAAGCCTCTGATTGTAGGTGGTCCATTAAATAGAGGTGTAATTTCATCTGCCTCTTATGAAGCGAGGAAATACGGCTTGCATTCGGGAATGCCCCTGAGCCGGGCAAAGAGACTGTGCCCTGAAGGAATTTTTGTTCCGGTCAATATGGAAAAATATCTTAAGGAATCAATGCGTATAAGAGAGGTATTCTTTCAGTTTACTCCCCTGGTAGAGTTTATAGGTTGTGATGAAGCTTTTCTGGATATAACCGGCTGCCAGAAACTTTTTGGAAACGAACTGGAAATTGCCAAAAAAATAAAAGGCAAAATATATGAACAGACCAACCTGACCTCTTCTGCCGGTATAGGACCTAACAAGTTTTTAGCCAAACTTGCTTCAAGTATAGGAAAACCTAATGGTCTTACAGTACTTGAAAATACCAGAGAAGTTATGGAAAAAGTTAAACTTCTACCGGTATCCTATATATGGGGTGTGGGTAGAGTTACAGAGCAGGAATTTAAATCAATGGGAATTGAGACCATAGGCGATCTTGCAGGCACCCCCCTGGTAATAATTGAAAATAAGTTTGGAGATCTTGGCAGGACTATACATGAAATGGCAAACGGGATTGACAACAGAAAAGTGGAGTCAAACCAGGAACCTAAATCAATAGGAAGAGAGGTAACCTACAGAAAAGATGTGGATGATTTTGGAATACTGAGATCAACACTCCTTCTTCTTTCACAAAAAATATCCAGAAATCTCCGTCTAAAGAAATACAAGGGCAAAGCGGTTACCCTCAAGGTACGGTTTTCCGACTTTAAAACGGTCACCAGGAGAGCAACTCTAAAAAATTACACTTACGGTATATTTGACATACACAGGTCCTCTGTCCTCTTACTTAAAAATTTTGACCTGAAGAGAAAAAAAATCAGGCTGATTGGAGTTTCGGTAAGCAGTTTGAGGTCAACCTTTATGCTGGAAAACCTGCTTTCTTCAGATAAATCAGTAGATGAAAATCTGGCCGAGGCTATTGATAGAATATCAGATAAGTTTGGTGAAAATAAGTTGACTATAGCAAGATTGGTGAATAAAAATGAAATAATGGATTAATTTACTTTATCTATTTTTCAATAAATATTTCAAATCTTTCTCTTTTAGCCTTACAGACAGGACAAACTTCCGGCGGTTTTTCCCTTGCACATAAATAACCACATACCTTACATCTCCACACCGGGTATTTAATATCAATAACTTTATCCCCTGACATCTTAATCTCTTTCTTCTGGTCCCCTTTTTCCTCTATATATCTTCTTTCCGGGATTGACCTTACCTTTTTCTTGCCTTCCAGAATTTCTTCAATTACATAAAGTGCACAATAGCATGTTCCATATTCATCAAGGTCAGGATCCCTGTAATCACACGGACATATTATATCCAGATCTTTATTCTTTTTACCTGATGCCAGTCTGCACGGACATGCCTCGTATCCATATCTTTTCCGGTTTATAATAAGGCCCCTAACCAGTTTCTTTGTAAAATTTACATCCGGATTCAGATGGTAACCACCGGATTCCGCGTCGTTTTTTAATTTTATATATAATTTTTTAATATCTTCATCGGTTATTTCACTTTCCGTATCCATCACTTAAATCTTTCTCTTATTTTTTCTTCATCGAATCCTATAATAGAATCATTGTCATCCAATATTAAGGTAGGAAAGCTGCAGGCTGGATTGTATCTTTTAATTTCTTCTATTATTTCTTCCCTGTCATCTTCACCGGCCAGATCTACATCAATATAATAAAAATTAATATTTAACTCTTTTAAAAGATCCTTCACCTTTCTGCACCACTGACATGTACTAAGAGCATATAAAACTACCCTGCCCTTATCAGTACCTTCTATATGATTCATTTTACTATCCAGCATAATACCCTTTTTGTTAATTGTTATTTTATACATTTAAAGAATAGTTTATATTTTTTAATAAATCAATTATCAGTTGATATCTTATCTCTTTCAATTAATATCTTATCCCTTAGATATCTTATCCTTTATCTCTTCTTAAAAAATTTAAAGCCTGAAGTAGAACATTTAAGTTCAAATAAAATGTTTTACTTGTGGATTTTTATTTCAAAATATATTATGTTTGTTATTAATAATAAACTGAACTTAAGTTCCATAAATGATTAATATTATTAAAATAATTTCTAAAAATATTGAATTCCCGGTTAAGTTAAATGATTCAAATACCTCTCAAGAAATATTAAAAAAGTTGCCAATAGTCTCCAGAGCCAATAGATGGGGTGAGGAAATTTATTTTCAAATACCGGTATATGCGGAACTGGAAAATGGAGTAGAGATCCTGGATGTTGGTTCTGTAGCTTACTGGCCTCCTGGTAATGCCTTTTGTATATTCTTCGGAAAAACTCCTGCCAGCACAGAAGACAAACCACGGGCTGCAAGCCCTGTTACATTCATTGGGAAAATAATAGATGATGATAAATTACCTTACCTTAAAGAAATTTCAGATGGGGACAAAATAGAAATCAGGATTGCAGAGTGATATGTATATTTTATTCATCTTCCAGAATTTTTACGAATTCTTCTACCAATTTTGGATCAAATTGTAAACCGCTTGATTTTCTTATTTCCTCGATAGCTTCTTTTTTGCTTAACGTTCTTTTATAGAATCTACCACTTCTCATGACATCATAAGCATCAGCAATTGCCGTAATACGGGAAACTAAGGGAATATCTTCTCCTATTAATCCCTGTGGGTAACCTTTTCCGTCCCATCTCTCATGATGGGTTAGAATATATTCGGCAATATTTGAAAATTTGTTCGATGATTGTGCAATATTATAACCTATTTCAGGGTAGCTTTTTAAAACCTGCCAATCTTTTTCGTTTAGTTTATCTTTCTTTGTAACAATATCATCGGGTATAGCTACTTTACCAAGATCGTGCAGATCAGCAAGTACTGATAATTCATCCAGTTTGCTTTTTGGCAATCCTTTGGCCTGTCCCAGTTTTAAAACCATTTTCCTAACCCTTTTGCCATGCTCTTTGGTCTCGAAACTTGTTTGCATTAAGGAATCTACCAGTGATGATATGACAGAATCGGGAATACTTTTAAATTCGAACAACTTATTTTTATACATTTCATCTTTAGCTTCTTTTATGACTCCTTGAAAATCCTGGCCGGGTTCCTGTTTCGTAGATGTTCCAATAGAAAAGTCGAATTTTACTTTACTTTTGCCAGCCTTCTGACAAAATTCTTTAATTCTATTCACTATCTTTCTTGTATATTCCTCTGAAGTTCCGGGTAAGAGTATCGAAAATTCATCCTCTCCCCACCTGGCGATGATATCTTCCTTTCTACAGCATTCTTTTAAGATTGATGCTATATACTTTAAAATTCTGTCACCCTCTTTATTGCCAAAAGCATCATTTATTAACTTTAACCCATTTATATCTCCAATAATGAAACTTAGGGGCAATTGCCTTTCAGAATCAAGTCTTTTTATTTCTTCTTCAAAATAGGCTCTATTGTATAAACCTGTTAAATTGTCATGAAATCTTAAATATTTTAAACCTTCTTCGGCCTTTTTTCTTTTAGTAATGTCAGCTATCAATACTTGAATAGATTTAACCTTGCCATCTTTTTTTATTAGCCCATAGTAAACTTCTCCAAAAAAAACATTTTCGCTTTTATCCAGACCGGTAATTTCAAATGGCATACCTTCTTTACCGCTTAAAGCAAAGGCAAATATTTTAAGATATCTGGGAATATCTTCTGTGCTTAAGAATTTGTGTTTTGTAAAGTGTTTACCGATTATTTCTTCTTCAGTTTGACCGAGGAATTTTAATACTTTGTTATTACACGATGTAATAATTCCCTTTTCATCAATAGTAATTACACCAAAAGGAGCTGAATTAATCAGAGTTTCATATTTCTCCTTACTATCTTCCAGTGCTCCCTTTATTTCTTTAAAATCAGGCTCTGACTTCCCGTATTCATCTATAATATGTCGTAATTTTTCTAATTCTGATATTAATTGCTCTTTTATTTTGTTACTATCTTCCATTTTTAGATTTATCAGGTATTAAAAGCTTCTATACTATTATCTTCAAATTTCTTTCAGTATTATCGAGTTCTCTTAAAAAATTTTCATGTGCCAAATCAGATTCTTTATTAATTTTTTCCAATTCCTCCGGTTTGGTTAACAAGGAAAACTTATTGAAAAATAATTTCTCCTTATTTAAATTATCTAATTTATAATTAAAAGCATCGTTTAAGAAGCCCGGCACTTTTATTACTGAAAATTCTTTAATGAAATCATTATATTTTTCTGCAATCGCTATGGCATAGTTAATTTTTTCTTCAATGCTTCCTCTCTCATTGTCAAAATTTTTAACCATAATATCTATATCTCTTGAATATTCATGGTTTAATCTAAAGTAACTTCTTCTAAATTCATTAAATTGGTCTATTATTTTTTTATCTCTTAATTTATCGGTTTTTAGAAGTATTAAAGTTCCTATAGCAAGGGATATTACAATTACACTGGTTATACCGTAGAATACACCGGCAGTTATTAAATCAAAATCAATAATTTTTTCATTATTAAATATATAAATCGCCAGCGTTATAATCTCCAGCAGCATTGCCACGACTATCATTATAAAATATTTTAATTTTATAACCCTATACCTGAAATCTTTAAGAAATTTTAAAGAATGCCTCTTATGGACCTTATCGGCATTACCCAACTTATCCATATTATCCAACCTTGTATTTATTGATATTATAATAAAAACTTTTATTTTTACATTAATATATTATACCAAAAAATTAATATTTTATACTATTATAATTATAATATTCATACTTATATCAATATAATATTCACATCCGACAATCATCGGTGTAAAAACACTATATTTTACTAAATTCCTTATATCCTGCTATAAAATCTCAAATAAAGTAAGGTTGAAATGAAAATACCTTGCTATAAGACAATTGTAAGAAATATAGAAAATATCAATATGAATGTTTGGAAATTCTTAAAGATAACACATCCAGGTTTTTAGATAAAATGAATAATTGACTCTTAATATTTCCATTCTATTCCATTTAACCTGTAAGCACTTATGTTTATAAGTACGTTGTGCAAAATCAAATTGAGTATCAGCTCCAGTGCCAGCACTATTGGAAATACAAAAAAATTAGGCCATTTCAAATAGTTTGCCAGAAATAATATTCCTACTACAATACCGGCAAAAAACAATAAATATAATAAAAACAACATAAAATTTAATAAACCTCCTAAAAAAGATATATTGCTTCTGTTTGACTGAGCTGGTTTAAATACAGGGAAAAAAGTTCCTACAGACGTACCGATTATTGAATCACCCCAGCTGAATAAAATTAAAAGTAGTAATCCAAATACCAAATACGCCAGTCCCGGCCTATATAAAAAATAAAGTATGACAGTAATAATACTTCCGCATATTACAGTCAGGATAGAGCCAAAAATGATTTTTGTACTTAAAATTTTTTTTGCATTTACCGGAGATAATTTTAATATCCAGAATTTTAATCCTTCTACTCCGATATTATTTCCTGATATGTTTGCATTTACCATTCCTGAAATCAGCAACGGTAAAAATAAAAATAAAAGGATCTTTAATGGAAGAAAAAAACCAATATCATCTCTTTCATTAATATTTCTTGAAAAACTCCAGAAAAATAAAAATGTAAACATAAAAAGCGGCATAAAAATATTTAAAAGTCTCCTGGCATCTCTAAAAAGTACTTTAAAATCCTTTACTATAAGATAATTTACTCCGGAAAAAAACGAGTATCCATATTTCCTCTTATCGCCGTTTTTTGTTTCTTCCGTCCTTCCTCT
>CAZLEB010000014.1:0-20607 GCA_964558475.1 uncultured Actinomycetota bacterium | reverse complement strand
GCAAAGGGTGCTACAATAAAGCCTTAAGAATACCATCAAAAAATGAACTTGATACGAACGAGATAATTAATATCCTTGATCAGGCAAAAAAACTCGGGATATCATTTATAGTAATAGCGGGAGGGGAACCATTTGTAAGAAAAGACTTTTTAAAAATTATAAGGACTTTTCCTGAACTTGTTTTTCTTATCTTTACCAATGGCTTACTTATAGATGATATTCTGCTTGAGGAAATAAAAAGACGGAGAAATATTGTTCCGGTTATCAGTATAGAGGGCCGTTCGGAACAGACCGACTTGCGCAGGGGAGAAGGCGTATTCAGATATTTAAAGACAGTAATTGAAAAATTGAACAAAGAATCAATATTTTTTGGGACGTCTCTTACTATGACCAGGCAAAATTTTGAATCTCTTACTGATGATGCTTTTGTAGCTGACCTGGTAGGGAAGGGTTGCAAATTATTTTTCTACGTTGAATATACGCCTATTACAGGAGGCACGAAAGATTGGATTCTTACGGGTGAACAGAGAAAGAAAGTTCCGGATATTATGGAAACATACAGGAAAAGATTTACGGCACTTTTTGCCGGATTACCGGCTGAAGAAGAATTATTTGGGGGATGCCTTTCTGCAGGAAGAGGTTTTATTCATGTAAATGCCGAAGGAGATCTGGAACCATGTCCTTTTGCCCCGTTTTCTGATGTAAACCTTAAAGATATGACCTTAAAGGAAGCCCTTAAGTCAAGACTCCTGGAAGAGATACGGAAAAATCAATCTATATTGGACGAGTCTGAAGGAGGATGCTCTTTATGGGCTAACAGGAAATGGGTTGAATCCTTGCTAAAGTAGTGTATCTTCGTGTTCTTTTAAAGAATAGGAAGCATGATATATCATTTAAGCAAGAAAATACCGGGAACGTTTTTAAAATTATTATCAAAGGTCAACAGTTTTATTCCATGTTGCAGTGCCAGTGAAGCTATCCAGAGATCATTAGTTGGGATTGGGATGCCTATTTTTTTTAATTCGTCATAAATCTTTGCATAAAATTCAGAGGTTTCGGTGTCTATATCGTATATCAACATTCTTGGGGAATCTATAAAATCATCAAGCTCCTTTAAATAGTTTTTTTCCTTTTTTGTATTTTTAAATCCTGCAAGTAATTCGGCTATTGAAATTACACTAAAAGCAATTATTTCGGCAGTTTGCAACATTCCTACAATTTCCTCATTACCAATCATAAATTCAATGTATATATTTGTATCAATTAATACTCTTTTTATTTCCATAGTTCGTTATCAATTTTTCGCTGTTCATTAATATTTTTTGAAATCAAATTGTAATCTTCTTTGTTCCACTTGTTAGAAAGATTATCAAGATCTGTATACTTTTTTGTCTTTTTTATTTTTTTTAAGAAGCCAAATTCTGTTTCTATTATTGAAAGAATAAATTTGTTCATACTTGTTGAGTTAGTTTCAGCCTGTTTTTTTATTTCCTTATATAGTCCTTCATCTATATTTCTTATAATAAAAGTCTTCAATTCTAATTCACCTTAAACCTTAAAATATTTTTATGACATCATAATAAATATCAATAGTGATAATATTATATGATATCATAAATAAAAAATAAATAATGAAATTGTGGGTTTTTAGAAAATCGATTAAAATACTCTCTATATATATTTTGAAGACACATTAAAAACTTTCATATAATAAAAAGATTAATTAATCTGTAGTTAAAAAATAACTGTGTTTAAAATTAAAACACGAGCATCATCATTTATGCTTATTTTGGCAATATATGCAGTTGCACTTTTCGCTGGTCTGTTTGTTTTTAACTTTCTTTTTAACTTTCATTATAATATGCATGTGCTGTTATCTACATTTATTGCAGATATTACTGTAACATTGGTTGTCTGGGGTTTTGGAATATTATTTGGTAATTCCAGTGTGTATGATCCATATTGGAGTGTAGTCCCTATTATTATTCTCCTTTGCTGGATAATAATCAAAGGAGTTTCATTTTCAATTATTGACATTTTATTTCTGGCTGCAATTATTGTCTGGGCAGTGCGGTTAACGCTAAACTGGGCTACACGGTGGAAAGGACTGCACCACCAGGATTGGAGATATATAATGCTAAAAAAGAAATTTCCCCGCCTGTGGTTTTTTATAAATCTTGCAGGTATTAATTTAATGCCAACAGCAATTGTATTTATAGCGCTTACTCCTGTCTATTTCGGGATTGGTTCGGAAGGACAGATAAGTAGTTTAACCGTTATAGGGTTTGCCATATGTGTAAGCGCTGTTTTAATTCAATCTATTGCTGATAGGCAGATGGACCTATTTAGAAAAAACAAGTCAAATAAAAACCAGTATATTGACAAAGGATTATGGCGTTACTCGCGTCACCCAAACTATTTTGGCGAAGTGTCATTCTGGTGGGGAATATGGCTGATGCAGATGGGAGTTATACCACAGATATGGCTAACGGTAATTGGACCTATAGTAATGACATTTCTATTTATGTTTATCAGTATACCAATGATGGAAAAGCATATTTTGGCCTCAAGACCCGCTTATAAGGGTTATAAAAAGCAAGTATCAATGCTGATACCATGGTTCAGAATAAAACAGTAAAATATTAATAATTTTAACGGTAAATCATCTTTGGTGTCCCTGGGCAGATTCGAACTGCCGACACCAGGATTAGGAATCCTGTGCTCTATCCATCTGAGCTACAGGGACACGCATGAAAAAGATAATACTGATTGAATACACCGAAAAATACTAACAAAGCAGACTATTTCTGTCAAAAGCTTTATCTTTATCAATATATCGCAGTTAAAAAGCAGATTAACTGCTTTATATCATTATCATTTATCCTGTATTAATTAAAGCGGAAATTTAATTAATTAATCGTTTAAAGACATCTTTATAATCTTATCTACCAGTTCCTCGAAAGATATGCCTGCTTCTTCTGCTGACATTGGTAAAAGACTTGTATCTGTCATACCGGGAGAGGTATTCAGTTCCAGAACATATGGGATCTTATCTTTTCTGTCCAGCATAATATCAACCCTGGATAGTTTGGTACATTTAAGTGAGTTGTGAACCGCAATGGCAATCTCTTTTACTTTTTTATCTAAAGAAGAAGATATTCTGGCTGGAACAAAGTAATCCGTTTCTCCGATTTCAGATCTGGATTCAAAATCGAAAAATTTCTTTTTTGGTACTATCTCTACGATTGGGAGTGCCTTTGGTTTTTCTTTTCCAATAATGCTTATTGCAAGTTCGATCCCATCAATAAATTTTTCCAGTATCACCTTTTTACTATAACCAAGAGCGGAGATTATTGCATCGGGTAGGTCTTCGGCCTTATTTACCAGTTTTATTCCGAGTGCGGACCCTTGAGCGGATGGTTTTACCACGAGAGGCAAGCCTAATTTTTTTATTATTAAAGGCAGAAGCTTTGACGAGCCTAATTCCCTGAAGGAGCTCGTATTTAGAAAGTAAAAGGGTGGAGTGGGTATTCCAAGGCTTGCGAATATCTGTTTTGAGATTATCTTATCAAAGCTTAAAATATTAGGATAAACACCAGGACCGGTATAGGGGATGTTCAGTACTTCTAAAATCTCCTGAATAGTACCGTCTTCGCCGTCTTTCCCGTGAAGCGCAATATAGGCAAGGTCTATTTTTTCCGAATTCAGGTTATCTACTATAGATTCGTCCACATCTAATTTTATGACATTATATCCAAGTTTCTTCAACGCATTTGAAACTCTCTGGCCGCTTTTTATGGAAAATTCTCTTTCAAGAGATCTTCCTCCCATAAGTACAGCAATATTTTTTTTCATTTTTATCACTCTTTTATTAATTTAATGTTTTTATTTAAAACTTTTATATAATTTAATTTTCTCTTTTAATATACCGGATAAAATTTTAATGCCTTTTTCTATTCTTTCGGTATTTTCTGTGCAGAAAGCAAGCCTTGCTTCATTTAGACCTCTGCCATCTGTATAAAAACCGCTTCCCGGAACATAAGCTACCTTATTTCTAACAGCATCTGCAAGAATTTCTTTGGTGTTAAGATAGCCGGGAAGTTTTAACCATATGAAAAAACCTCCTTTTGGTTTAGACCAGCTGGCGTCTTTAGGAAAAGTATCTTCCAGAGTCTTTATCATAACATCTCTTCTCCTGGAATATATGTTTATAAACTCTTCTATATTCTCACGCCATGACGGATCTGAAAAGTATTCATATGCAATTCTTTGGGTAAAAGTACTTACACAAAGAATTGTAGACTGGATTCCAAGAGTTATTTTTTCCAGTATGAGGTGAGGAGCTACAATCCATCCTATTCTAAATCCGGGGGCAAAAAGTTTTGATAGCGTGCTAAGGTAAATTACATTCTGGTTATCTCCTTTAATGTCAAGCTCCTTTATGGTAGGAAGAGGCCTGTCTTCATACCTCAGCATTCCATATGGATTGTCCTCCAGTATTATGGTTTTATATTTTTTAGCAAGCTCCAGTATTTTTTTTCTGCGCTGCAGGCTTAAGGTTACCCCGGATGGGTTGGAGAAGTTAGGTACTAAATATATAAACTTTACCTGAATTTTTTTATTTGCCAGTTCTTTTAATTTTTTCTCCAGATTTACTGTATCTATCCCGTTTTCATCAATGGGTATCCCGATTA
Source organism: uncultured Actinomycetota bacterium (assembly GCA_964558475.1). Lineage (GTDB taxonomy): Bacteria > Actinomycetota > Humimicrobiia > Humimicrobiales > Humimicrobiaceae > Hydromicrobium. The sequence goes on along the minus strand of CAZLEB010000014.1, from coordinate 15,913 downwards.
TCTTTGCTTCATATGAACTGAATGAGTTAAGTGCTCCGGTATAAGCAGGTGATTCTGTAATAATAGTATCGCCCGGGTTAATAAAAGCTTTAGCTAAAAGATCCAGGGCTTGCTGACCGCCTGTGGTGGTAATTATGTCTTCTTCAACTACTTCGAGCCCTTCAAGCTTCATTACTTCCACCAGTTTAGTTTTAAGCGGATAATAACCGTCGGAACCGCCATATTGCAGGCTTATATCACCATCTGCTTTGAGGATTCTTTTAATATATCTCTCTAATTTTTGAAAGCTTAGAGCCTTTACTTCCGGGAGACCTCCTGCAAAGGAAATGATATCCGGTCTTGCGGAAAGTGAAAGCAGGTCCCTTATCTCAGAGGAGAACATATATTCAGTCCTGTTTGAATATAAATGTTCCCAGTAATCGAATGTAATTTTTTTACTCATAAAAATCAGCCCTGAAAGGGTTTTAAAGCTCTTATTGTTTGTAAATAAGTAATATATATTAAAAACTCTAAAAGTTCAAAAAAGTTTTTAAAAGTTTAAACAATTCTTTATAGTGCTATAATTATCGCAGTATACAATTTTAAGTTTTTTCTTCTTAAATTATGGATTTGAATTTAATAATAAAGGATCTTTCTTGTAAGCAATTGGAAAAAGTAAAGTTTAGGTGCATTGAATGCAACTATTGGTTTGATTGTGATAAAACCAATTTTTTTAAAGATTTATCTGAAGTCAGGAGTTTTCGTGAATTAGGGGGCTTTCTGAAGGGTAAGTTGTTTGAGGGAAAAACCAGGAGAAAAAGCAGGAATAAGATTATTTCTTTTAAAGAGCAAGGAGGAAGAATCAAAGCTGCCTTTATCGGAGGGAAGTGTATAGGATCGATTTTAGCAGGAAATTATTATCTTTTTCCCAGACTCAAGGATTTTAATGTTTTTCCCCCGGATTTTGAGAGTATTTTTTTAGGCTGTATCCATGTTGTTCCAGAGTACAGGGGTATGGGTGTTGGTAAAAGGCTGCTAGTTGAGATTGAAAAAGAATTATTAAAGGAAAAAGTAAAATCGATAGAATCTATCGGAAAAAGATTAAATGATGATATAGATGAAGAGCAGTATTGGAACAGTCCGCTTATTCCATTTAAATTTCTTATGAATAATGGTTTTTATTTAAAGAAGAATGATACTCTTTTTCCGCTTTTAAGACTGGATTTAAAAAGCATAGCAGTTGATTTTGCTCTAAATAGAACGATCCTTGGTAAGATGGCTCTGGAAGAAGAAATAAGAAGCCCTATAATTATAAAGAATAAGTAATCGGTCTTTAACTTGTTTTTTTAGAAATTGATATAAAAAATTCGAGACTCCATTTAACCGAATAAATAGACAAAAATCCGGAATTATGCTAGTATTCATAGCCTAAAAGATAAAAGCTTATTTGAAAAATTAAATATTTAAGTAAAACCGGTGATCAGAGAAAGTAAGCACTGAAAGCAGCATACAGAGAGCCGCTCAAGCTGAGAATGCGGTTGCAAAGCTGGTGTCTGAATGGGTCTGTGAGGTGTCTGGCTCAAATCTTTTTTAAAGAGAGTAAGTCAGGCCGGTTTCCTCCGTTATCAAAGGATAGGATATTAAAAAGTATCTGAAATATTTTGAGTGTATAGTAAAATTGATATTTAATTTTACTATAAAGTAGGGTGGCACCGCGGGAATTCAACCTCTCGTCTCTACAGATATTATGTAGTGATGGAGAGGTTTTTTATTTTTGGAAAGGAAAGGTGATGAAAATAAAAATTTTATTATGGCGCAGTTATAAAAAATATAGATAAAAATTTTGAAATTATTTGTGCTAAGAAACTATTATAATTAAGAAAGGAGAATATAAATGGCTCAAAATGAAAAAGATAAAAAAACAATATTAACAGAAAAGGAAATGCCGAGGCAATGGTATAATATAAATCCTGATCTGCCAAAACCTCTGGATCCGCCTTTGCATCCACAGACCGGTAAGCCATTGACGCCAGACGATCTTTCGGTATTATTTCCAATGGCTCTGATCATGCAGGAAGTAAGCATGGACCGTTTTATTGAAATACCCGAGGAGCTTGTAAATATTTACAGGATGTGGAGGCCAACTCCTCTGGTAAGGGCTGAAAGATTGGAAAAATACCTTGATACGCCGGCTAAGATTTATTTTAAGAATGAGAGTGTCAGCCCGGCAGGAAGCCATAAACCTAATACTGCTGTGGCTCAAGCCTATTACAATAAGAAAGAAGGAACAAAAAGGCTGGCTACCGAAACCGGTGCGGGGCAGTGGGGAAGTGCACTTTCATTCGCATGCAATATTTTTGGACTGGGCTGCACCGTTTATATGGTCAGAGTAAGTTATGATCAAAAACCTTATAGAAAAAGTATGATGAAGGTGTGGGGGGCAACTGTATATGCATCTCCTTCGGATTTAACAAACGCCGGAAGAAATATACTTAAAGAAGATCCAAATTCTCCCGGTAGTTTGGGAATAGCAATAAGCGAAGCTGTTGAAGATGCGGTTAAGAGCGGCGGAGATGCAAAATACTCTCTCGGCAGTGTGCTTAATCATGTTATTTTACACCAGACAGTTGTTGGACTGGAGACGAAAAAGCAGTTTGAAAAAATTGGTGAGTACCCTGATATCTTGATTGGATGTGTTGGTGGGGGAAGTAACTTTGGAGGTTTTTCTTTTCCATTTATACCTGATAAGTTAAGCGGTAAAAAAATAAGAATTATAGCTGTTGAGCCTATTGCATGTCCTTCAATCACCAAGGGTCCATTTGCTTATGATTATGGTGATACTGCGAAAACAGGTCCTATTGCAAAAATGTATACTCTGGGTCATGATTTTATCCCTGCAGGGATTCATGCAGGGGGACTTAGATACCATGGGATGGCCCCCCAGGTAAGTTTGCTTTGCAATGAGAAGATAATAGAAGCAATTGCGCTCCATCAAAACCCGGTATTTGAAGCAGCGGTAACTTTTGCAAAGACAGAAGGAATCATTCCTGCTCCTGAAACTGCCCATGCTATAAGGGCCGCTATGGATGAAGCAATAAAATGTAAAGAAACCGGAGAAGAGAAAGTAATAGCATTTAATTTCAGCGGGCATGGACATTTTGATCTATCGGCTTACGATGAATATTTGGATGGAAATCTTGAGGATTATGAATATCCTACAGAGAAGATAAAAGAATCCCTGGAAAAGCTTCCGAAAGTATAAAAGAAGAGGTAATTGGATGGTGGAGGGAGTGATATATCATATCCTTCCACCATTTTAAAAGATAGCTTCATTTGCTTCAATTCTCTATTAGACTTAAGCATTATAAGTCCTGCCTGGACTTATAAAAGGATTTTTATCATACGAAAAATTTCTACTTGATTTTTTTCTGATTAATCTATATATTATATAGGAAAATTTCATTTTGTTTTAATAATAGCATTTTTAATAGGAGTTTCTTCAAAATAATCATGTCTCAAATTTCTAAAAATATTAGTTTTTAAGCGTATATATTTTTAAAGCAGTCTATATTCCTGGACGCATATTAAAAATCCTTTTTAAAATATATTTGAAAGTTATAAGAAACTAACAATAAAATTCTAAAAACTTTAAAACAACATTTCGACATAACTTATTATTATTTAAACTATTTAAGAGTTTTAGATAGACCTTAAAAGAGAAATATATAGCAAGAGGCAAAAATTTAAGTAAAAGAGGCCCGAGTATGAAAGGAGCATTTGTTAATGGCTGAATTAGAAGAATTAAACAAGGAATTTCTTGATGGGAAAGTCCTGGGTGAACTAAGGATTATTGCCAGGCAATTAAATATTCAGGGAATTTCTAAGTTAAAAAAAGACGAACTTGTAGACAAGATATTGGAAGAAGTATCCAATAACGGTATGGAATCTTCTTTAAAAGATGAAACCATAACTAGAGAAGATGTTAAAGTTGAAGAAGAAGAAAAAGAGGAAGCGAGGGAAGAAGAGTCTGTAGTAGAGGAAGAAATAATAGGAGAGAGAAAAAGAGAGATTGAGAAAAAGCCGGAGTTTGAATTATATAAGGAAAGAATGAAAGGAATACTTGATATATTGGCAGATGGCTATGGTTTCTTAAGGACAACCGGATACCTGGCGGGATCGCATGATATATATGTTTCTCAGTCTCAGATAAGAAGATTTCGCCTGAGGCAAGGAGATGAAGTATATGGTCAGGTTCGGCCGCCAAAAGAAAGCGAAAAGTACAACGCACTTCTTAGAATAGAAAAAGTAAATGGGGAAGATCCGGAATTTATAAGAAGCAGGATACCATTTGAAAAATTAACTCCAGTATATCCAATGGAGCGATTAAGGCTAGAAACGGATGAGTCGGATAATATTACTCCAAGAATAATAGATCTGATTGCACCTATAGGAAAGGGTCAGAGAGGCCTTATTGTATCTCCTCCAAAAGCAGGTAAAACAACCATATTAAAAGATCTTGCAAATAGTGTTTCTAATAATAATCCTGAAGTATATATTATAGTCCTGCTGATTGATGAAAGACCTGAAGAAGTAACCGATATGGAAAGATCGGTAAAAGGAGAAGTAATAAGTTCAACATTCGATCAACCATCAGATAATCATATTCAGGTTGCTGAACTGGTACTTCAGCGGGCAAAAAGGCTGGTTGAACATGGTAAAGATGTTCTGATACTTCTGGACAGTATAACCCGTCTTGCAAGAGCATATAATCTGTCAATTCCGGCCAGTGGCAGGGTTTTATCCGGTGGGGTTGATTCTTCTGCACTGTTCCCACCAAAAAGATTCTTTGGAGCAGCCAGGAATATTGAAAATGGCGGAAGTCTTACTATACTGGCAACTGCATTAATTGAAACCGGTAGCAGAATGGATGACGTTATATTCGAAGAGTTTAAAGGCACCGGAAACATGGAAATCAACCTTGACCGGCATCTGGCAGATAAAAGAGTTTTTCCCGCAATCGATATAACCAGATCCGGAACCAGAAAAGAAGAACTACTAATGGAAAAAGAAGAAGCGGCTACGGTATGGAAACTTCGAAGATTAATTTATGAAAAAGAGCCTGAAATTGCACTGGAGCAGTTAATAGACTATATCAGGAATACAAAATCCAATGAGGATTTTCTCAAAGCCATAAGGGCAAGTTTTGATAAAGAAAAAAAGTTATAACAAATAACATTACTAAATCAATAAAAAACTCATGATCTATGGTATATAGATTTTTGCTGCACCTTTTGGCACTTTGATTTTAGCAAGTTATGTTTACGGTTAGTAATATTTATGTTAATATTTAGGATTTGAAATGATTAAGATAAAGGATAATAAATAATAGTAAGGATTTAATAACATGAAAAAAGGCATACATCCGGAGTATTTTGATTGTACAGTTACCTGTTCCTGTGGTAACACTTTTAAAACCAGATCGACAAAAAAAGAGATAAGAGTTGAAATATGTTCGAATTGTCATCCTTTTTATACCGGAAAACAAAAGTTGGTTGACTCTGGTGGAAGGGTGGAAAGATTTAAAAAGAGACTTGTGAAATCTAAGAAATAAAGAAGGGTGTGTATATGAAGGTAAATTTAATTAAATACACTCAGGAACCGGAAAAAATGGTAGCGGTAGCTGCCAGATTGTGTTATTCACCTGTTGGTGTTGATGAACTTATGGATGAGCTTGGTGATGAAGATGTTAATAAATTAGTTAGATTTGTAATAAAAAGCGGCCATCACAGTACAACAGAACACATAAATTTTACATTTGCCATAGAAGGGGTGTCTAGAGCCTTAACCCACCAGCTGGTGAGGCATAGAATTGCTTCATATAATCAGCAATCTCAAAGATATGTGAAATTTAAAGATAATCTTGAATATATTACTCCACCTTCCATAGAAAAGGATAAAGATTCCAGGGAAAAGTTTAATAAATTAATTTTAAATATACATAATCTCTATAAAGAATTTTTGGGTAGTGGAATTGAAGCTGAAGATGCAAGGTATATACTACCAAACGCGGCAGAAACAAAAATGATTGTAACCATGAATGGTAGGGAACTTTTACACTTTTTTACAGTAAGATGCTGCAACAGGGCGCAGTGGGAAATCAGGGAACTGGCAACAAGAATGTTGAAGCTGGTTAAAAAGATTGCTCCGGTAGTTTTTGAGAAAGCGGGCCCAAATTGTCTCAGGGGCCTCTGTCCTGAAGGCAAATTTAAGTGTGAAAGTCCCCCTAAAGCGAGTGATTTTGATGCCTGCGGCTAACGAAAAGTATCAGGTAGGAGGCCAGGCGGTTATTGAAGGGGTTATGATGCGCAGCAAACATTTCTGGGCCGTGGCAGTGAGAAGGCCTGATAAGACAATATCCACAATACTTTTTAACGACGGTCCCCTGACAAGCAAGCATAAAATGCTTGGTTTTATATTCATTCGGGGAATAGTAACACTTTTTGAAAGCATGGCTTTAGGTTTTAAAGCCTTAAGCTATTCTGTTAATGAGTCTACCGGAGCAGAGATAAAATTCTCCAGAAAAGAAATGATTATATCTATAATAATTGCGGTAGCATTTGCAGTAGGTGTTTTTTTTATACTTCCTACAATAATCGGCAGAACTTTTTCCGGGTTCCTACCCAATGTAATAGTTTATAATCTTCTTGAGGGACTTATTAGAATTGGATTTTTCCTGATATATATCTTATCAGTATCACAGCTTAAAGATATAAAAAGAGTCTTCCAGTACCATGGAGCAGAACATAAAACCATTCAGGCCTACGAAAATAATGAGGAAATAAAACCTGAAAATGTCAGGAAGTACAGTACTGTACACGTAAGATGTGGGACAAGCTTTTTGCTTATTGTGATGGTTGTAGCTGTTTTTATATTTGCTCTTCTGGGGAGACAGCCAATAATATGGCGGATTATATCGAGGATACTTTTAATACCGGTCATTGCAGGTATTTCATACGAGCTTATAAGACTTGCAGGTAAATATAGTAAGTACAGAATAGTTAATATAATTTTTTATCCCGGGCTATTGCTCCAGAAGATTACTACCAGAGAACCCGATGATAGCCAGATAGAGGTGGCTATAAGTTCATTTAAAAGAGTTATAGAGGCGGAAAAAGCACTGGAGGCAGGTTAATATGTCAGCATTACTGGATAAATTGAAGCTATATGAAGAGAATTATATAAAACTGACTGAAAAACTCTCAAATCCGGATGTCTCTCACAATCCCCAAAAACTAAAAGAATACGGGAAGAAAATAGCTGAAATCGAAGAAATTGTAAATATTGTCAGAAAATACCGGGAAGTTCTTGCTTCTGTTAAAGAGGCGGAAGAAATGCTCAAAGCGGAAAAGGAAGAAGAGATGAGGAGTTTCCTTAAGGATGAACTAAAGGAAAATAATGATAAAAAACAAAAGCTTGAGAAAAAAATAAAGTTACTTCTGACTCCTAAAGACCCTAATGATAAGAAAAATGTTATAGTTGAAATAAGAGCGGGTGCCGGAGGGGATGAAGCGGCTTTGTTTGCGGAGGTTCTTTACAGATTATATACAAGATATGCGGAGAGCCGGAAATGGAAATATTCTGTACTTAGTTCAAGCGGACTGGGTATCGGCGGATTTAAAGAAATAATATTTGAAATTGAAGGAGAGGGAACCTATGGAACCATGAAGTATGAATCCGGAGTGCATAGAGTTCAGAGAGTTCCCACTACTGAATCCCAGGGAAGAATCCATACTTCAACTGCTACGGTAGCTGTGCTTCCTGAAGCCGAAGAGGTGGATGTTGTAATAGATCCATCTGATTTGAGAGTAGATGTTTTCCGTTCCAGTGGACCTGGAGGGCAATCTGTTAACACTACAGATTCTGCAGTCAGGGTAACTTATATACCTACGGGTATGGTGGTAACATGTCAGGATGAAAAATCACAGCTGCAAAATAAAGAAAAGGCTTTAAAGATCTTGAGAGCCAGGATTAAAGAGGCGGAAGAGGAGAAGCAGATGAGCGAACAAACTGAGAGAAGAAGACTGCAGATTGGAACCGGGGATAGAAGCGAAAGGATAAGAACATATAATTATCCACAGGGCAGAGTAACTGACCATAGAATAAATTTGACTTTATATAAACTTGATGAAATCCTGGAGGGTGATCTGGATCAGTTAACAGATCCATTAAAGGGTGCGGATAATGAGAAGAAAATAGAGAAGATAGGTGCTTAGGTTATTTGCAAAAATGGAATGTAAAAAATATTTTAGACTGGACTATAAATTATTTTAAAGATAAAAATATTCCCCAACCCAGATTGTCTGCAGAACTGCTGCTTAGTTCTGTTCTTAATCTAACAAGGATCAACTTATATTTAAATTATGACCGCATTCTGAATAACAAGGAACTTGCTGTATATAAGAAGTATATTCTTAAAAGGCTCGAACATATTCCTATTCAGTATATCCTAAAGGAAGCATATTTTAGAAAAATAAAATTATATGTGGACAGTGGAGTACTGATACCCAGACCTGAGACAGAACTTATAGTAGAGAAGGCATTTCAACTTTTAAAGGGTAATTTAGAGAGGGAGATAATTAACATTTTAGAGATTGGCACCGGGAGCGGAGCTATTTCTATAAGCGTTGCTTATGAGATTTCCGATGAATTAGGAGTATCGGATGAATCCTGGCGGGTAATAGCAACTGACAATAATCCTGATGTACTGGAAATAGCAGAAAAAAATGCTAAAAGCATTCTTGATAGCAGTAAATTTAAGAATATAAGATTTATTGGATGCGACCTGCTGCCGGAGGAGTCTTCTGATTTTTTTAAACAGTACGAAAAAAAAATTAACATTGTAATTTCAAATCCTCCTTACATTTCTGAAGAAGATTATAAAAATCTGCCCCGGGAAGTAAAAGAGTATGAGCCAAAATCCGCTCTTCTGGCAGGTAAGACCGGCCTGGAGGTATATGAAAAAATTCTTACCAGGATAAAGCCATACCTATCCCACGAATTATGTTATATTTTATTTGAGATTGACCCCGAAAAAAGCGCCTTGCTGAAGGAAATGTCAGAAGATATCATTGGCCCAAAGGAAATAATAGTAGATAAGGATCATAATCAGAGAGATCGTATTCTAATAATTAAAATATAGACGTGTTTGTTTTTTTAAAATTTAGGTGGTAGGATTTTACTAATTTTTATTTACCAAAAGATAGAAATATAAGGGAAAGAAATTGAATCCAGCTTTAATTGCAGTAGTAATTTTTGTGCTGACTTATATAGTCATAGCAACGGAAAAAGTAAATAGAACCGTAGTTGCATTTGCCGGTACTTTGCTGCTGATTTTATTTGGTGTTTTTAATATAAACGAGGCTGTAGGATTTATTAACTGGGAAACTATAGGGCTGCTATTTGGTATGTTTATTATAGTCGCAGCTTTATCGGATGCGGGATTTTTTACATTTTTAGCTCTTATACTCGCCAGGTGGTTAAAATATTCTCCCAGGAAAATATTCATCTTTTTCCCCATAATAACAGCACTGCTTGCAGCTTTTATGGATAGCGTTACTGTAATGCTTTTTTTCGCTACCCTGACCTACGAGATATGCAAAATATTGAAAATGAATGCGACTCCTCTAATAATCACAGAGGTAATTCTGGCTAATATCGGAGGAGCTGCGACTATGGTTGGTGATCCACCTAACGTAATTCTGGGTTTGAAACTTGGTTTTTATTTTAATGATTTTATAATTCATAATGGTCCTATTTCTATACTAGCTGGAGCGGTTACTCTGCTGTATTGTTATTTAGTAAACCGGAAATCGATTGCTTCTTCTGAGGAGATACCCAGGAAGGAGTTTGAAGAGATGGATCCAGCCAGAGCAATAGAAGATAGGAAACAGTTTAAGGTAGCACTGGCTGCATTTGGAACGGCAATTATCTTTTTAATTACCCACAATTACATAGAAAAATATCTTCACATTTCACTTAAAGTTCCTCTTGCTGCTATGATACCTGCTTTTATTATGCTGACTATTCTGGGTAAGAGATCGGAAAAAATCCTGTTAAAAGTAGATTATGGAGTGCTACTGTTCTTTATGGGATTATTTATGGTAGTAGGTGCACTGGAACATACCGGAATTATAAAGATAATCTCAGGCTCTATTATCGGTCTTTTTAAGGGCAATCATATGGGACTTTTAAGTACGCTACTGTGGGGCTCCGGTGTTGCCAGTGGAGTTATAGATAATGTACCATTTGCTCTTTCTATGGCATACATACTGCAAAACATTGTTAAGTTTGCAGGGGTCCCAGCACTATCAATAATGGTCTGGGCAACCTCATTAGGTACGGATATAGGAGGCAATTTTACTCCGATAGGAGCTTCGGCGAATGTGGTGGCATATACTACAATGGAGAAAAGAGGCCAATCAATCGGATGGGCAAAGTGGTTGAAACTTGCAGTACCTGCCACACTAATTGCACTTACTGTTTCCAATATCGGTATTTTTATTAAATATATCACAGGATTTTTCTAATTATTATCCCGTAAGCCATTCTCTTTAGCAATATTCTTGTTTCTATCTCTTATGGTTCAAATAAGTTTATTGGATTTAAATTAATGAGAGGTAATACTGTTTGAAAAAAAAATAAAAATGGTTATAATAAGTTTTTGCGATAAGAAAGTTAATTGCAAATTATCTAATACGACGCGGGGTGGAGCAGTCTGGTAGCTCGTCGGGCTCATAACCCGAAGGTCATAGGTTCAAATCCTATCCCCGCTACCAAATTTTAAAACTTTGCCAGATATAGTCTTATACTTATATATTCTCTCAATATTTTTTAACCGGTAACAAAATAAATCTTTTTGCATATAGTATATTTTTATTAATATTGATTTTAAACTATAATTTATATATGTTTTTAAAATATATTTAAGGTTACCTGTAGAGTGAAAAAGGCAGTAAAAATAGGAATTTTAAAGGACCTTATTGTATAATGAAGAGTATTTTTTTTAAGAGATATAAATATATAATACTGCTCGGAAGGAGTTTCTTACTGATTCTGGTCCTTTTTTTATGTATTAGTTTTTCTGCCTGTACTTTTGTTTCTAATATAAAAAGCTTCTTTACCGATAAATTTTCAGTTGAAGATGAAATGGATGAGGTAGTTGAAATTGTAAATACATTTTTTAATTTGCTTGCAGATAAAGACTATGAAGAAGCATATGAGTATATAAGCAGTAAAGATAAAACCCGGAAAAATTTAGAAGGTTTTAAAGATGAATTTAAAGATGTCACAGATATTGTTTCTATAAATATTAATTGGGTTGAAGTTAAAAACAATGTAGCTTTAGTAGGGATAGATTTAACCGATTTTTATGACGGAGAAGAAAAATTATTTAAAGATATTGAAGTATCTCTTATAAAAGAAGAAGATGAAAGCTGGAAGATAGTATTTTGGAATTGAGAAGGATTACAGATTAGGGGTTCAAGACTGAATGTATAATTTATAAAAATAAGGAAACTGGAAAGGTGCAAGTTGAAAGTATTATTTTTAGGAGATGTTTTCGGAAAGCCCGGAAGAGAAGTCTTAAAAAAGGAACTGCCTGGAATTATCGAGGAAAATAAAGCGGACATTGTTATCGCCAATGGTGAAAATGCGGCCGGAGGAATAGGAATTACCCCTGAAATCTGCAAAACATTGTTAAATATGGGAGTAGATGTTTTGACGTCAGGAAATCACATTTATAAGAAGAAAGAAATATACGATTATCTAAATAACCAGCCCCGGCTTTTAAAACCGGCAAATTATCCCCCAGGGACTCCCGGAAATGGGTATTATATTATGTCTGATAAAAGAAATAATAAGATTGCCGTAATAAATATTTGTGGAAGAGTCTTTATAGAATATCTGGATTGTCCATTCAGATGTATCGATAAAGTTCTGGAATATGTAAGGAAGGAGACTCAAATAATAGTTGTAGATTTTCATGCTGAGGTTACTTCCGAAAAAGTTGCTATGGGATGGTACCTGGATGGCAGGGTAAGCGCGCTGGTTGGTACACATACTCATGTTCAGACTGCCGACGAAAGAATACTTCCCGGCGGAACAGCATATATCACTGATGTTGGCATGGTTGGGCCAAGAGATTCGGTTATCGGAGTGAAGAAAGAAAATATAATTGAAAGATTTTTAAAGTTAATGCCCCAGAAATTTACTGTTGCAGAAGATGATTATCTGATTAACGCAGTCGTGATTGATATTGATGAAAAAATCGGTAAGGCAAATGATATCAGAAGAATAAATTTTGTAGTTACTGAGTAATTAACTTTCAAACAGTAGTATGAATTCTGAAATAAGAAAAATATATAACTGCGAGTTTGCCGGAGATAAAATTATAACCAAAGCTTTAAAAACCATAGAATTCTCTGATATGATAAAAAGTGGGGATAGAATATTGATTTCTATCTCAGGCGGTCCTGATTCTATATTTTTAACGCATTTGCTATACCTCATACGGCCGGTTTTGAACTTAACCCTTTTTGGCTTTTGTCTTGATCATATGACAAGAAACGGAGAGTCTGCAAGAGATGCTTTGTTTGTAGAAAAATTATACAAAGAATTGGATATTGAACTGTTCAGACAAAAAATAGATGTAGCGGGATGGTGCAGGGCAAACAAGCTTTCCTTTCAGGATGGGGCAAGAAAACTAAGGTTGGAAAAACTGGTGGAAATTTCGGATAAAAACGATATAGGAAAAATTGCTACCGGTCACAATGCTGATGATAATATAGAAACTTTTTTTATGCACTTTTTAAGAGGTGCCGGAGCCAGAGGCCTTTCCGGTATAAAGCCGGTAAGTGGTAAATTTATAAGACCTATTATTGATATATTCAGGAAAGATATCATTTCTTATTTAGATGATAAGAAAATATCCTATTGTGTGGACAGGACCAATCTTGAGAATATATATTTTAGAAACAGGGTAAGAAATATTCTCATACCATTTATAAGCAAGAATTTCCAGCAGTCTTTTAAATCCAATGTATTGAGATCCATAAATATATTGAAGGAAGAAGACCAGTTCTTAAGGGATTACGCGGTAGCCAGACTGACTGGTATAGCTTCCGTAAAAAAAAGCGGAACCAGCAGATATGCTGCCTTGATTAAAATCCCTGTGCTGAAGATTAAAAAAGACACCAGGGCTTTACAGAGGAGAATTGTACTTTCGGCAATAGAGATGGTAAACGGAAATCTGGAAGATATAAGTTTTAAAAATATAGATGATATCCTCAAGATATGTGTTTCAGGGGGGGAAAGTAAAATTATTCAACCCGGAGAGAGGATAAGAGTTTTTAAAATAGGTAACTATATTTATTTTACTAATATTGATCACGCGGGTCTCCTATCGGATAAATTCAGGCAGTTTCTAAAGATTGGTGGAAAGGTAAGTTTAAATAAGAGGGAAAAAGAAATAAAGGTTGGTACCAGAATAAATTTAAAAGACTTTAATCTGGAACTGTCATCTGAGCTACTCGACCTAAACAAGGATAAAATAGAATTCAATGAAGTTAAAAATACCGAAGCTTTTATGGATTATGCCAGAATCAAACCTCCGATAAAAATAAGAATCTGGAAGAAGGGGGATAAATTTTACCCCCTCGGTATGCAGAAAGAGAAAAAACTACAGGATTTTTTCATTGATAACAAGATTCCCATACATTTGAGAAAATTAATCCCTATATTTATAGACAGTGAAAAAATAATATGGGTGGGGAAGTACAGGATTGATGACCGGGTTAGAATAACCGGGGATACTAAAGAGGTTTTACATCTAAGGTTATTTTAAAAAAAACTTATATATGATTTAATAAAATTATATTTTTATCGGGGTAGTTTATGGGATTGTATAAGTTTAAAAAAGTCAATAATGAAAAAGTTCTAATATTTGACAATACAAAAATAAAAGTGCTTATAGATGAAGGGAAGCTGTGCAAAAGAGTCAAGGAACTAGGGCGGGAAATCACCCGGGACTATAAAGGTAAAAATCCTGTCTTAGTATCAGTTCTTAGAGGTTCATTTATTTTTGTCGCTGATATCTGTCGCGAGATTAAGATACCGGTTACTTTTGATTTTATGGCTGTTTCAAGTTATGGAAATTCCAAGTTAAGCTCCGGAATTGTAAGGATAACCAAGGACCTGGAATTCAGTATAGAAAATAAGGAAGTAATTATTATAGAGGATATAGTTGATTCGGGGAGGACTTTAAATTATCTGATAAAAAATTTACAGGCCAGGAACCCAAAAAATATAGAAGTTTGCGCACTTTTAGATAAAGATGTTCCAAGGAAAACAGAAAATAAAGTTAAATATAAGGGATTTGATATTCCCAATAGGTTTGTGGTAGGATATGGTCTTGATTTTGCAGAGAAATACAGGAATTTTCCTTTTATAGGATATATTGAAAATGAACAGTAATTATATTATCATCTATAAGAAAGTAGTAAAGAAGAAATAATTTAATAGGGAGTTGTTTTTAATTTGAAAAATAATAAAGGTTTTAACAGAAGGACATTTAAAAATATAGCATTAGCTATACTGCTTTTAGTTGTTATGTTCCTGATTTTAAGGAATCCTCTTTTTCTTTCACCAGTAGTTAAAGAGTTCAATTTAGATGAGTTTGTTGAAGCTGTTGAGCAGGAACAGATAAGTACTTCAACGCCGATGGTGATTAAAGGAGAGGATAAAATAATTGAGGGTGAATTAAAAGATGGGACCAAGTTTGAAGTATCATTTCTTGGGGATTACGATGTCACACAGTTGCTATTGGAAAATAATTTACCCTTTAAAGTTGATAATCAGAAACAGTCCGTATGGCTTCAGATCTTAATAAGTGCCATACCTTTTGTTATAATGTTTGGCTTGATTTTCTTTATGATGAACCAGCTGCAGGGTGGAGGTTCTAAAGTACTTCAATTTGGGAAAAGCAAGGCAAGAATGGTGGAGAAAGGTAAAAAAAGAGTTACCTTTAAAGATGTGGCAGGAGTTGATGAAGCTGTAGAGGAATTAAGAGAAATTGAAGAGTTTCTGGAAAATCCAAGTAAATTTAAGTCAATGGGTGCAAAAATTCCCAAGGGTGTTCTATTATACGGACCTCCTGGAACCGGAAAGACACTTCTGGCGAGAGCGGTTGCCGGGGAAGCTGGTGTACCATTCTTTAGCATTAGCGGTTCTGAATTTGTTGAAATGTTTGTCGGTGTTGGAGCATCCAGAGTAAGGGATCTATTTAATCAGGCTAGGGCAAATCAACCCTCTATAGTATTTATGGATGAAATTGATGCAGTTGGAAGGCACAGGGGGGCCGGATTAGGCGGAGGCCATGATGAAAGAGAGCAGACTTTAAATCAATTGCTTGTAGAAATGGACGGATTTGATATTGACAACACCGTAATATTAATTGCAGCTACAAACAGGCCGGATATTCTGGATCCTGCACTGCTAAGGCCCGGAAGGTTTGATAGACAGATAGTTGTTGATAGACCGGATCTGCTGGGCAGGGAGGAGATATTGAAGATACATGCCAGAGGAAAGCCCCTGGATAAAGGAATTAATATAAAGACCATAGCCAAGCAGACACCTGGATTTACAGGTGCTGATCTGGCAAACCTTTTCAATGAAGCATCTCTTCTGGCGGCAAGGCATAATAAGAAAAAAATAACCATGTTTGAAATAGAGGAAGCAGTAGAAAGAGTTATAGCCGGACCTGAGAAAAAGTCAAGAATCATATCAGAAGAAGAAAAGAGAATAATAGCCTATCATGAGTCAGGTCATGCAATACTTTCATATGTTCTTCCCCATACCGACCCAGTCCATAAAATATCTA
>CAZLEB010000013.1:0-20884 GCA_964558475.1 uncultured Actinomycetota bacterium | reverse complement strand
AGTTTAAAAGAAGTAAAAAGAAGTTATGAGATTAAATATACTTATTGTACCGAATTTGTACTGAAGGGCAGCAAGATTGACATAGGGAGATTAAAGGAGAGAATTGAAAGTTTTGGAGACAGTACCCTGGTGGTCGGGAATGAAAGTCTTGTGAAAATACATGTACATACAAACTTTCCCAACAAGGTGTTAAGAAGAGCATTAAGGGAAGGTACTCTACACGATATTCAAATTAATAATATGGAGGATCAGAGGAGAGAAGCAGCAGGAGAAGAAGCACCAGAAGAGAAAGCAGAAGAAAGAAGAGCTCTTATAGCGATATCTAATGGCGCGGGGCTGGAAGGGATATTTAAAAGTATAGGTGTGGATGTTATTGTAAGCGGCGGACAGAGCATGAATCCGTCAACCTACGATATAGTAAAAGCCATAAATAGCGTTGAAGCTGATGAGGCCATTATTTTCCCAAATAATAAGAATATTATACTAACCGCAAATCAGGCAAAAAAGATTGTAAAGAAAAAAAGTGTTTATATAGTACCCACCAGGAGCATACCGGCAGGAATATCGGCAATACTGGGATATAATCCTGATTCAGGCATGGAAGAAAACATGTATAACATGGAAGAAGTAGCTAAAAAAACCAAGGATGGGGAAGTAACACAGGCGGTAAGAGATGCAAATCTTATGGTAGGTGAGATAAAAAGGGGCGAATATATTGGAATGTCCAATGGCAAGGTTAGAGTAGTATCGGATAATGTGGTAGATGCGACTATTGATCTAATAAGGGATATTGCCAGTTCCACCGATGAAGTTATTACCTTTTATACCGGAAGGGATGCCAGGGCGGAAGACATTGAAAGCATTAAAAAGAAGATTAAAAAGCATTTTCCTAAAATAGACATAGAAATACATAAGGGTGAACAACCTTTATATCCTTACATATTTTCAATCGAATGATTTCACTAGACGGTGATGACCTATTAGAATTATTTCTGGTAAATTCAAGGGTAAAAAACTAAGACCTCCTTCAGATTATAAAATCAGGCCAACTTTAGACAGCGTAAAAGAAAGTATTTTTAGTGTTATTGGCAGTAGAATAGAAGGGGCAAACGTTTTAGATTTGTTTGCAGGGACAGGCTCACTGGGAATAGAATCTTTAAGCAGAAACTGCAATCTGGTATATTTTGTAGATAAAAATCCTGAGTCTATAAATCTTATCAAATATAATATTGGGGGTTTAAAAATTGATAGTGAAGGGTATAAAATAATTAGAAATGACGTTCTGGAATTTCTGCGGTCTTATTCAGGCTTGAAGTGGGATGTAATCTTTTTGGACCCACCATATAAAATTGAAAGTGGTATAATGAGAGGAATATTCGATATTTTATCAGAAAAAAAAATTAGCCGGGTTGATACTCTGATAATATATGAATTTTTTTTTAAAAAAGATATTGAAAAAGAAATAGAAAATTTAAAGGTAGTTAAGCAATCACATTTTGGAGATAAAAAAGTAATTTATCTTTCTCCTTGTCAAAATTAAGAGAGAGGACTCAAGTTATGGAAAAGATAGCGTTATGCCCGGGAACTTATGATCCTTTGACCGAGGGGCATAAAGATATAATTAGCAGGTGTTCAAAAATTTTCCATAAAGTAGTAGTTGCTATATTAATAAGTACCAGAAAAAAAACTCTTTACACCACAAAAAAAAGAGTTTATTTTGCAAAGAAAGCGTTAAAAAATTTAAATAATGTAGAGGTGATTACATTTGAAGGTTTACTGGTAGATCTGGCTAAAAAAGTAAAGGCTACAGTTATAATTAAAGGTCTCAGAGCTATATCGGATTTTGAGTATGAATTTCAGATGGCGCAGATTAATAAAAAATTAAATCCGGAAGTAGAGACTATGTTTATGGTAACTAATCCTAAATTTGCTTATCTTAGTTCCAGCGCAGTAAAAGAAGTAGCCAGGTTTAAGGGTAGTATAAAAGGTCTGGTTCCGGAAGAAATAGAAAAGGATATAGTTGATAGTTTTAATAAAAATATTTTTAATTAAAAAGAATAAATATGGAGAATAGTATGAATGCATTTGAAATTGTAGACCGGGTTGAAGAATTTTTAGATAAAAGTAAAAGAATTCCATTTTCATCCAATATAATTGTAAACGAGAATGAAATATATGATTTGCTGGATGAACTGAGGAATATATTACCGGAAGAATTCAAGCAATCCAGATGGATTGTAAAAGAGAGAGAAAATATGATAGAAGAAGCTAAAAGATACTCTGAAAAAATAATAAGGGAAGCAAAAGAAAAAGCGGAAGTTCTGGTCAGTGAAACAGAGATATTAAAAAGCGCTAATAGAAAATCTGAGGAGTTGATGTCTGCAGTAGAAGCAAGAGCAAGAACTATCAGACTGGAGGCTGAGGATTATGCTGATGAAAAGCTGGCAAATCTGGAAGCTGTATTGCATAAATTACTGACTGCTATTGAAAGAGGAAGAGAGCAATTTCGAAGCACGCCGGGTTCAAGTGATAAATAATATTTATTGAATAAATATTTTTTTATGTTATATTTATGTACTTGTTTTTTTATAACAAGTCTGTAACAAAATATTTTGCAGGAGGATTTAATATTGGCAGTTCCAAAGCGAAAAACATCAAAGTCCAAAAGAGATAAGCGTAGAACTCATGACCGCTTAAAAATAGTGAACATTGTTGAATGCCCTAGGTGCCATAGCAAAAAAATATCACATAGAGTCTGTGAGAGTTGTGGATATTACTCCGAACATGAGATAATAATATTTGAAGACAAGGGCAAAAAGAAAGAAAAGAAAGAAACAAAAGAGGCAAAAGAGGTAAAAGAAGCAAAAGAAACAAAAGAAGCAAGCAAATAAAAGGCAGACTTTAGAGAAATAAAATTGGAGGTTTGTATTTTGAGTTTGCGAAATTTTTTTTGTCCTGATTCCGTAGCAGTAATAGGAGCTGCCAGAGAAGAAGAAAAAGTAGGTCATATCATCCTTGATAATATAGTAAATTCAGGATATAAGGGTAAGTTGTTTCCTGTAAACCCCAACGCAGATGAAATACACGGTATTAAATGTTACCACTCAGTCCTGGATATCCCCGGTAATTTAGATTTGGCTATAATAGCTATCCCCGTACAGTTTGTACTTAAGGTTTTAGAAGAGTGTTCAAAGAAAAATACAAAATGGTCCATCATTATTTCGGCAGGCTTTAAAGAAACCGGAATAGAAGGTGCAAAAAGGGAAAGACAATTAACTGAAAAAGCAAAAGATTACAGAATCAGGATACTGGGACCCAATTGTATGGGAATCATAGATACAAGCTGTCCCATAAATGCAACTTTCTCACTTAATATGCCTCCCAAAGGTAAGATAGGCTTCATATCACAATCGGGTGCGCTTGGCAGTTCTATTCTGGATTGGGCAAAAACCAATAAGATTGGATTTTCAAAATTTGTGTCATTAGGCAATAAAGCTGATATTTCGGAAAACGATTTGTTTGATGACTGGGAGAATGAGAATGGTACCAAGGTTATAACAGCATATCTTGAAGGAGTGAAATACGGCAGGGAATTTATGAAAATATCTTCAAGAGTCACAAAGAAGAAGCCCATAATTGTTATAAAATCAGGGAATACAGATGCCGGGGCCAGGGCAGTATCATCTCATACCGGTACCCTTGCCGGTTCGGCCAGAGCTTATGATGCAGCATTTAAGCAGACAGGGATAATAAGGGCCAATACTATAAGAGAGCTTTTTAATTATGCTGTGGCTTTTTCATATCAACCATTGCCTAATGGTAAAAAAGTTGCAATAATAACTAATGCAGGTGGTCCCGGTATAATGGCTTCCGATGCTTGTGAAAAAAGTAATATATTGCTTGCCAGTCTGGAAAAAGAAACTATAGATAACTTAAAAAAATTTTTACCAGAAGCAGCAAATTTTTATAATCCCGTTGATGTATTGGGAGATGCACTGGCGGATAGGTATAGAAAGGCTCTGGAAGTAGTTATAAAGGATAATAATATTAATGCGATAGTGGTACTGCTTACACCACAGGCTATGACACAGCCTTTTAAAACAGCCAGGGCAATTGTGGAAGTAATGGATAAAAGTGGTAAAGATATTCCGGTAGTGACCAGTTTTATGGGAGGTGCCGAAGTAAAAAAAGCTGTAAGATTTTTAGGTGAAAAAAATATTCCGAACTTCGATATTCCGGAAGAGGCAATAGATACATTAAAAGTTATGATGGAATATACCGATTGGAAATCCAAAAAAGAGTTTGCTGTCGAGAGCTTTAATGTTGATAAGGAAAGTGTTGAAAGAGTATTTGACAGGTGCAGGGTTGAAGACAGATTGGAATTGGGAGAAATGGAAGCAAGAGAAATTCTTAAGGTATACGGCATAAGGGTGCCCAAAGCAGAATTGGCACGTGATATAGATGAAGCAAAGGAAATTGCAAAACGAATCGGATACCCGCTGGTGCTGAAAATTGTTTCTCCTAATATTTTACATAAAACTGATATTGGCGGCGTAAGGATTGGAATAGGTAGTGAAAAGGAACTGGAGGAAGATTATGACGAGATTCTTTTTCATGTAAAAAAATATATACCTGATGCCAATATACGTGGCATTCTTGTCCAGGAATTTATTAAGGATAAAAAAGAAACTATTATCGGGATAAGCGAAGACCCGCAGTTTGGACCTATGATTATGTTTGGGCTTGGAGGAATATATGTTGAAGCATTAAAAGATGTTTCTTTTAGAATTGCTCCTTTAAGCAGACAGGTGGCCCGCGAGATGATAGAGGAAATAAAAACCGTGAGTCTACTTAAAGGGACAAGGGGTGAAGATCCATCGGATATTGAAAGTATAATTGAAATCATGCTTAAGGTCTCCCAGCTGGTTATAGACTTTCCAGAAATAATAGAAATGGATATAAATCCTCTATTTGTAAAAAAGCAGGGAGAAGGCTCTATAGCAGGAGATGCAAGAATAAGAATAGGAGGTTAAAATGGTTCCGTTATTTTTTATTTCAAACCAGCCTTTTTCCGGTAAGAGTTCGATGTGCGTGGGTGTAGGGAAATTATTCACTGAAAAAGGTTTGAAGGTAGGGTATATGAAACCAGTGGGGACGCTGCCAACACGGGTAGGTGGAATAACTACAGATGAAGATGCCCAGTATATCTCCAATATACTGGATGTAAAAGAGGAACTGGCGGATATATGTCCTATTGTGCTGACCCAGCAATATAACAGGGAAGGTCTAAAAGATCAAAGTTTCTCTAAAGGGTTTCTAGACTTGATTGCAAAAACTTATCAGAAAATCCAGAAGGGCAAGGATATTGTAATTTTAGAAGGAGCAAAAAGTATAGAGGATGGCTACTTTCTGGGAATATCTGCAAATAAAATTTGTGAAAAGCTGGGTGCCAGAGTAATCATGGTAATTAAATATAGCTCTGAAATTGTGGATCAAATCCTTTACTCGAAAGAATTTTTGGATGATTGCCTTGCAGGGATAATTATAAATTGGGTTCCGAGAAGCCAGATGGATTACCTTGAAGAATTAGTAATTCCGTTCCTTGTAAAAAACAAAATAGAAGTTTTTGGATATGTAGCTTCAGATAAAATACTGTCTTCTGTAAGTATAAAGGAAATGGCCGAACTTTTGGGCGGACAGATAATTTGTGCCGAGGATAAAGTTGAGGAACTGGTAGAGACATTTATGGTTGGAGCTATGGGTCAGGAACAGGCGCTAAAGTTTTTTAGAAGAAAGGCCAATAAAGCAGTTATAACCGGTGGTGATAGGGCGGATGTTCAGCTTGCTGCTCTTGAAACTCCGACTAAGTGTCTTGTACTTACAGGTAATTTTCAGCCAAGTTCTGTGGTTCTGGGAAGGGCCGAGGAATTGGGTGTGCCCATGATTCTGGTTAATTATGATACACTTACTGCAGTGGAAAAAGTCGGAGAAATTATCGGTCATGTGAGATTTCATGAGATTAAAAAGATAAATAAGATAGTTGAAGTAGTACGGGAGTATATAGATATTAATAGGTTAATGGAAATTTCAAAAAAATGATTACGGCTAAGATTAATTATGGTACAGTGTGGCTCAAACAATTACTCAATTATTATAGATGCGATGGGAGGAGATTTTGCCCCGGAAGAGATTGTTAAGGGTTCTATAGAAGCTGCAGCAGCATTCGGGATAAAAATCAAACTGGTGGGGAGTGTAAATAAAATAAAGGAAGCGGCAGCCTCCTGCCAGTTGAATCTGGACGGCATAGAAATTATTCCAAGCTCACAGGAAGTAAGCATGAATGAATCCCCTTCGGAAATATTAAGGAAAAAAAAGAATTCCTCAATCTTTATAGGCTCACAGCTTGTGTCGCAGGGCGGGGGAAACGCATTTATTTCTGCCGGAAACACGGGTGCGGTAATGGCTTGTTCTCTTTTTAATATAAAAAGAATAGAAAATGTAAAAAGGCCCGCTATTGCGGTAGTAATACCGCTGTCGGATAAGAAGTTTGTACTGGTCGATGCAGGAGCTAATACCGATTGCAAACCTCAATACCTTGTGCAATTTGCTATAATGGGGAAAATATATTCTGAAAATATTTTGGGAATAAAGAATCCAAGAGTAGCCCTGATTAATATCGGAGAAGAGGAAAAGAAAGGAAGCGAACTGGTGGTTGAAAGTTACAAATTACTTAAAGGTTATCCAAAAATTAATTTTATTGGAAATGTAGAAGGCAGGGAACTGTTTGAAGGCAAAGCGGATGTGGTGGTTTGTGACGGATTTGTAGGAAATGTAATATTGAAATCAATCGAGGGTCTTGTGAATTTCTTTTTTAGGGAAATAAAACAGGTTTTGACTTCAAATATGATGGCCAAACTTTCAGCTCTGGGGATTAAGAAATCTTTTATCAGAATGAAAAAGAAATTTGATTACGAAGAATATGGAGGTGCACAACTCCTGGGACTGAACGGAATGGTGATAATTTCTCACGGAAGCTCAAAGTCCAAGGCAATTAAAAATGCTGTAAAAGTAGCTATGGAAGGTTTGAAAACAAATCTAACCATTAAGATTAATGAAGAAATTAATAATATAAATTAATTAATGGTAAAAGATAAAAAATAGCAAAAGGAGCAAGAATGGAAAATTTTGACAAGCTTAAAGAAGTTTTGATCGATGTACTTGGTGCCAAAGAAGAAGATATTAAAACTGAAAGTAAATTTGTTGATGACCTGGGGGCTGATTCATTGGATTTAGTGGAACTTATTATGGCATTTGAGGATAAATTCGGGATAGAAATAAATGATGAGGATGCCGAAAAAATTATCACAGTAGAGGATGCTCTTGAGTATATTAATGCTCATTCTAAAAAATAATTTTAGGCCTAGCTAAAAAAGTCTTATAGTTTTATAAAGTGGAGAAATTTATTTAATGAATAGTGGAGAAGAGGTCCTTAAGGGTAGAGTAAGAGACTGGTTAAGGGGCCTGGGTATTGATACCGGTAATATAGGAATTTATATACAGAGTTTGACTCACAGGTCTTTTGCACGTCAAATAAATTTGCAGTCACGGGGTAACGAACAGCTGGAGTTTTTGGGCGATAGTATAATTTCTTTTATTATTACTTCATATTTATATAAAAAATACGGTGATTTTTCAGAAGGAAAAATGGCTAAGATAAGGGCAGTTTTAGTCAGCAGAAGAATGTTACTAAAGGTAGCCAGAGAAATAGAAATAGATCAGCAGATACTTTTAAGTGAAAATGAAGAATCCTGTAAGGGAAGAAAAAAAATGTCTATTCTGGCTGATAGTGTGGAGGCTCTTATTGGTGCCATTTATATTGATAAGGGAATTGATTTCACTTTTAATTGGGTTCTGGAAAGATATAAGGAAAAGATTGAAGAGAATGTCAAAACTCCTGAAATCGTGGATTATAAAACTTATCTTCAGGAAGCTATTCAGGCGGATTATTCTAAACTTACTAAATATAAACTAATAAAGTCCGAAGGTCCCGACCATAATAAATCATTTTATTCAGTAGTAATGATTGACGATAGAACAATTGGCAGGGGCGAAGGGAGAAGTAAAAAAGATTCCGAACAGGATGCCGCAAAAAATACTTTAAAAACGTTATATAAATTAAATTTATAATATTTATTTTGGGAATTAAAGTTGTACCTAAAGAATATAACACTCCGGGGTTTTAAATCTTTCAAAAACAAAAGTCAATTATTTTTTGAGCCAGGGATTAGCGTAATCGTTGGGCCCAATGGCAGTGGTAAAAGTAATGTAGCGGACGCCGTTTCATGGGTTCTGGGTGAGCAAAGCCCCAAGTCACTCAGGGGAAGCTCAATGGGAGATGTAATTTTTAAGAGTAAAAATGAAGAAATGGGTATTGCTGAAGTATCCCTCGTGTTTGATAACTCAAATAAGTTATTTAAAACAGAATTCAGGGAGGTTAAATTTACACGCAGGGTATTTTCCAAAGGAGGCAGTGAATATTTTATAAATTCCTCACCCTGTAGATTAATAGATATCCAGGAGCTTACCGCTGACACCGGAATAGGCAGGGGTCTTTATACTATCATAAACCAGGGACAGATTAATGAGATTGCGGTACTTAAACCTATTGAAAGAAAAACTATAATAGATGAAGTATTGGGAATATCAAAGCATAAAAACAGAAGGGATAAATCTCTTGGCAAGCTCCAAAAAGTAAAAAATGATATCGATAGAGTGGATGATTTGATGGAAGAAATAAAAAGAACAATGGATCCACTTGAAATCGAAGCAAAAAGAGCCCAGAAGTATGCTGAAATTTTTAATTTATTAAAAAGCGAGGAAGTATCTCTTTTTATTGCACATCTTAATCGTTTGAATGGCGAATGGGAAAGCGAAAACGATTCTTACGGGAAAAATAAGGACCAGTTAAAAGAGATCGGCAGTAAAATTTCATGTATTGAAGAGGAGAAGGCCGGTCTTCTAAAAAGTACCGATAGAGAGCAGGATGAGTACGAATTCTGGAGAAATAAGATTGACTTATTTAATTCGGAAAAAAACAGGCTCGAAAATATCATAGCTCTTGTTGAAAGTAAAAAAAATGTATTCGGCACATTATATAATATGTTCGATCTGGAGTTTAGAGGAGGTATTGAAAATGTAGAATTAACTAAAGCTTCATCGGATAACAGTAAAGATGACATCAAAATATCTTTCCTGAAAAAAATTTCAGAAGGACTTAAAAAAGCTATAGACATGCTGTCGGAATTTTTAAAAAATTTAAAGGGGACATCAAAAGATAAAGATACTTCTGACTACATTGAAAATGAAGGAAAAATAATTATAGACCAGATAAAGAAATTATATAGGATGATTGAAGCCAGCCAGCAATATAAAGGTACTGGCGGTAGTAAAGAATTGCCGGAGAAGGATGCAGGGAGAATCGTAAGTATTAAGAAAAGACTGGAGCGGATTAGAAATATAAAAAACATTTGTATAACTAACCTGGAGAGGTCTAAAAAAATCCATTTGCTTTTAAGTGATTTTCTATCTGTTTCGGAAGGTATAAAAAGAAGGCTTTACCCGGAATTCGAAAGAAGAAGAAATTTAATTTCAGAAAACCAGGGTAAGATTAATGAATCGGAAAGTCAGGTAGCGAGGTTAAATATCTCCAAGTCAAATCTGGAAAATAATATGTATAAGATCAATCTGAAGAAGGAACAAATAAAGGAAAAGGTAGAAGCAATTACCGAAAGTATTGTAGATAATTATAATTTATCAATTGACTATGTCCTGAAGAGCTATAGTCCCACCAGTGATATCAGGCAGTCCGAAGTTAAGGTAAAAAGGCTTAAAAATGAAATAAAAGGATATGGCAGTATTAACCCTAATGCAGCACTTGAATATAACAGAATTAAAAAGAGATTCGATTTTTTAACCGGTCAGAGGATTGATCTGGTTGAAAGTAAAAAAAATCTTGAAGAATTAATTAAAGACATAAATGAAAGGATAGAAGATTATTTCTTTATAAAATTTGACGAGATCAATAAGTGTTTTAAAAATTACTTCAGGATTCTGTTCCCCCTGGGTGAAGGTGAGATGCAGCTTGAGAAAAATGATGGCAGCGGTGATGATGAAATAGGTATAGATCTGAAGGTGGATATAGGCAATAATAAGTTTGTCCCTCTTTCACTGCTATCGGGAGGGGAGAAATCTTTAATTTCCATAGCATTTCTTTTCTCAATTTATTCAATAAATCCTTCTCCTTTTTATGTTTTTGATGAAGTGGATGCTTCTCTGGATGATGTGAATATCAGCCGTTTTCTTATACTGGTAAAAAAATTTTCTGAAAAGCAGCAGATAATAATAATTACCCACCAGAAACGGACAATGGAGGTTGCAGATACAATATATGGGGTAACCATGCAGTCCACTGGAATTTCAAAGATAATTTCTGAAAAAATCGGGAAGAAATATGCAGAAGTTAATTAAAAACCTAAGCTATATCTGGAATAAGTATAAAAATAACAGCAAGTTATTCTGGGACGAGCTGGAAGAACAGATGGTGACGAGCGACATCAGTATTAATACTGCCAGTAAAATATTAGAAGAGACAAAAAACCATGTTTACAGTGAAAATATAAATGATCTTGAAAAAATAAAATCTTTACTAAAGCAGCAGATTATTGAAATTCTTAAGGACAATGGAAATAGCAGGTTAAATATATCATCAAGACCTCCCACGGTATTTTTAATAGTGGGAGTGAATGGAGTGGGTAAGACCACTGCGGTTGCAAAACTGGCTAATATGTTTAAAAAAAGTGGAAAAAAGGTTTTAATATCAGCTGCTGATACTTATAGATCGGCCGCGGTGGAACAAATACAACATTATGCTGAAAAATTAGAACTGGATATAGTTTATCATCAGAAATTTTCTGATCCGGGGGCGGTAGTCTATGATAGTGTAGAAAAAGCAAGGGCAAAAGGAATTGATCTTGTTATAATTGATACTGCGGGAAGAATGCAAACTTCATATAATCTTATGGAGGAACTTAAAAAAATAAAAAAAGTAATCAGCAGCAGAACTAGCCGTGAAGTTGATGAAATACTGCTTGTAGTGGATTCTACCACCGGTCAGAATGCGAGAAATCAGGCGGAATTGTTTAACAGTTCACTTAATCTGACAGGAATTATTCTAACCAAGACTGACGGTACTTCCAGAGGAGGAATAGTGCTTACCATAAAAAACGACCTGGAAATACCTATAAAACTGGTTACCAATGGCGAAAAATTAGAAGACATATATTATTTTGATCCGGTTAGATTCACTGAATCGATATTTTCTTAATTTAAAGTTTCGGGATAGAAAGGTTTTATAGATGTTCGATCAGCTAACAGCCAAGTTTGAGGATTTATTTTACAAGATAAGAAATAAAGGGAAATTAAGCCCAAGTGACCTGGACAGTGCTTTAAGGGAGATCAAGCTGGCTTTGCTGGAAGCTGATGTGAATTTTAAAGTTGTCAAAGAATTTTTAGAGAATGTAAAGGAAAAAGCGATTGGCGAAAAGGTATTAGAAAGCCTGACCCCTTATCAGCAGGTGGTAAAAATAGTAAACGAAGAAGTTACGAGAATGCTGGGGTTGGTAAGCGGAGGGGTTATTTTTGCATCCAAGGGACCTACAATTATAATGACTGTAGGACTTCAGGGCTCTGGAAAGACTTCATCTGTTATTAAATTAGCTAATTTTTTAAAAACTAAATTCCAGAAAAAAGTATCCATTGTTGCTGCCGATGTATACCGGCCGGCTGCAGTGCTGCAGCTTGAGGATATGGCAAAGAGTATAGATGTAGATGTTTATTCTGAAAATAATTCAGACCCGGTATCCATATCGGTAAAAGGAGTGGAATTATTTAAAAAATCAGGAAGCGATGTAATTATAATTGATACTGCCGGAAGGTTACATATTGATGAGAATATGATGAATGAGATTGTAAATATCAAAAATAAAACCGGTCCGCATCAAATATATCTGGTATTGGACGCAATGACCGGGCAGGAAGCCGTCAGTATTGCCTCAAGTTTTAACCAGCGGGTTGAATGTGACGGAATAATCCTGACTAAATTAGACAGTGACACCAGAGGGGGCGCTGCACTTTCGGTATATTATGTGGTTAAAAAACCTGTAAAATTTGTGTCCAACGGTGAGAAAGTCGAGGATTTTGATATATTTTATCCCGACAGGATAGCCTCCAGAATACTGGGTATGGGCGATGTCCTGACCTTGATTGAAAAGGCGGAAAAAGTAGTAAGTGAGAAAGAAGCAAAGAAAATTGAGGAGAAGATTTACAAAAATGAGCTAAATTTTGAGGATTTTGTCGGACAGCTAAGGAGTATAAAAAAAATAGGGTCGTTAGATAAAATATTTTCGATGATGCCTATAGCCAATAAGAGTAAAGTATTTAAAAAAGTAAATTTAGATGACTCTTATCTGTCACAAATAGAAGCCATAATTAATTCCATGACCCTGGAGGAGAGGAGAAAACCTCATATAATCAACGGCAGCAGAAAAAAAAGAATAGCAAGAGGAAGCGGAAGTTCCGTATCGGAAGTGAATAAGCTATTAAAACAATTCAGCAAGACAAAACAGATGTTAAAACAATTTTCAGGGTTAAAGGGAAAATTCAATTTACCTCTTGGTAATTTCAGGTAAAAAAAAATTTTGCAAGTTTTATAGAAAAATATATAATTATGAAAGCATAAAGCTATCTATTTTTAGAATTTGGAGGTTACAGGTTGAGTGTAAAGATAAGGTTGAGCAGAATGGGTTCAAGGAAGAAACCCTTTTACAGAATCGTTGTGGCAGATATAAGGTCACCAAGAGATGGGAGGTTCATTGAAAAAATAGGTATATATGACCCGAAAAGTGATCCATCCAGAATAGAAGTGGATAAAGATAAAGCTCTTGAGTGGATAAAGAAAGGTGCAAAACCTACAGATACAGTTAAAAAACTTTTCGATAAAATTGATTTAAAGAGGTAGTTAATACAATTTAGACTGGAGGTAAAGAGTGAAAGAGCTACTGGAGTATATGGTAAAAGAGCTGGTTGACAGCCCGGATAATGTTGAAATTATGGAAGAGGAGGAAGATGAAAAAACAGTAATTTTTAAGCTAAAAGTAGCGGAAGATGATCTGGGAAAAGTAATCGGTAAAAAAGGAAGAACTGCAAATGCTCTGAGGGTCATAATGAGAGCTGCATCTGCTAAGAGAGGGAAATCCTCTATTGTAAAAATTATGGATTGAAAATTTAATATATAAATACAGATAGATTTATTTTAGACAGGCACTGGTAAATGTCAGAAGTAAATGTAGATGCAAGATTAGTTGGGATAATCGGTAAGCCGCATGGAATAAAAGGAGAAATAGTTATAGTGTTGCTTACTGATTATCCCAAAACTATTAAAAAGGGAGATATACTTTTTTTTGATGAAAAATGCAGCCAAAAAGCAGAAGTTGAAAGTATTAGATGGAAGAGATTAAAAAATCCTCACGTATCGGTAATTAAATTTAAAGGTATAGACGGCAGAAACGATGCTGAAAATTTAAAAGGTAAAAGTATCTTCCGGAGTATAAAGGACAGCCCCATGCTAAAAAAAAACCAGTACTGGATAGATGACATAACAGGTTGTACGGTCTATACAAAAGACGACGTAATTATCGGCATGGTAATAGATGTAGAAAAATTTACTGCAAATGATAATTTAATCATAAAGGTGGAGAACAAGAATTTAAATATAGAATGTACCGACAATGATACTTTCTATATTCCGGTTATTGAAGATTATATCGACAGTATGGATTTGAAAAACAAGAAGATAATATTAAAAAAAATTCCGGAATACTTCTAGAATTATTATTTCATTTTTTACGGTCTTTCATTTGTAAAATGCTAAAAATAGATGTGATAACCATTTTCCCGGAAATATTTAATAATGTTATTGAATTTGGGATTATAAAAGAAGCCTTTAAGAAAAATATATGCCGGCTTAATATATATAATTTAAGAGATTTTTCCAGTTATAAACACGGCAGGATTGATGACAGACCTTATGGCGGAGGTCCCGGCATGGTACTGATGCCGGAACCTATATATAATGCAGTTACTTTCATTAAAAAAAGGAATAGAATCAGGAATAAAGAAAGGCAAAAAGTAGTATTGCTTGCTCCTGGGGGAGAAAGGTTGGATCAGGATAAATTAAAATATATGTCAAATCTTGAAAATATAATACTTATTTGCGGAAGGTACGAAGGTGTTGACGAAAGAATAGTGGACTTGCTTGTCGATTTTGAAATCTCTATTGGTGATTATGTACTCTCAGGAGGCGAAATTCCGGCAATGGTTGTAATAGATGGCGTGATAAGACTACTGCCAGGAGTAGTTGGAAAAGAAGAATCTTTAAAAACAGAATCTTTTGAAAAAAATCTGCTGGATTACCCTCAATATACAAAGCCGCCGTTATTTAAAGGAATTGCTGTTCCTGAAGTTCTTTTAAGCGGAAACCATAAAGATATCCTGAAATGGAGAAAAGAAAAGTCAATTGAAATTACAAGGATAAGAAGACCGGATTTATTTGACAAAGACATTTAAATTAATTATATTTGTTTGGTTCATTAGAATGAAAAAAAGATAGGCTGGGAAGTAAAATGAATAAACTGGAAAAGATAGAAAGTAAATATATAAAGACTGATATACCTGAATTTAGTCCGGGGGATAAGGTAAAAGTCAAGATAAGAATCAGTGAAGAGAATAAGGACAGAATCCAGGTCCTTGAAGGAATTGTAATAAGGATCAAAGGCTACGGAATCAATAAAACATTTACGGTAAGGAAGATTTCTTTTAATAATATAGGTGTTGAAAGAACCTTTCTTATAAATTCACCAATAATCCAATCTATTGAAAAGGTAGGCGAAGGCCTGGTAAGAAGGGCTAAACTATATTACCTCAGGGATACAATCGGTAAAAAATCAAAAATTAAGTTTAAATAACGAGAATAACCATTTGGCTTCTTATATTAATGCCTTTTGAAAACAAACAGGTTAATACCAAAAATAAAAAAATTTTAAAAGAATTTTTGGTATACGCAATTATTATTTTAGCAGCAGTAATATCTGCTATTTCAATCAGGATTTTCATATTTGAACCTTTCATTGTTCCCACACCTTCAATGGAACCGAAATTGGAGATAGGGGATAAAGTTATAATTAATAAGCTGGCATATAAACTTGGCCCTATTAAAAGAGGAGATATTGCAGCATTTCATTCTCCCATAGAAGAAAAAGACCTGGTTAAAAGAGTTATTGCTATAGGGGGAGATGAGATTACTCTGACCAGTGAGGGTGAAATTTTTATAAATGAAGAAAAGATCACTGAAGATTATCTGCCGGAAGGTCAGAATATATTCTATATCAATCAGACTGTAGTTATTAATGAGGGTGAAGTATTTGTAATGGGAGATAACAGAAATAACAGTTTTGACAGCAGATTTTTTGGAACAATTCCGGAAAATGACGTATTCGGGAAGTTCGTTATAATTTACTGGCCCCCCTCCAGGTGGTAACTCTTACATAAGTAAGAAGTATGGAATTTAAAGAAATAAAAAGACTTATAAATTTATGCAGATATGAGGATGAACTGTATATTGCGGGCTATGAAAAAGTAGCCGGGGTTGATGAAGTGGGAAGGGGGTCACTGGCCGGTCCTCTGGTTGCTGCGGCTGTTATTCTTGATAAAAAAAAAATGATAATCGAAGATATAAATGATTCGAAGAGACTTTCCGAAGATAAAAGGAAACATATTTTCAAAAAAGTAATCAAAAGCTGCCTGTGCTGGTCTGTAGTAAAAATCCCTCCCGATGAAATTGACCGCATTTCAATAACAAAAGCAAATGCAATTGCATTTCAAAGAGCAGTCAGTAGCTTAAGAATAAAGCCGGATATTATCTTATCGGATTTCATTAGTACAGATTTAGGTATTGGATATTTACCTCTTGTTAATGGTGACCGGCTCAGTGTTTCTGTTGCCGCTGCCTCAATAATTGCAAAGGTAATCAGGGACGGGATAATGATTAAGCTTTCCAGATATTATCCTGAATATGGATTTGAACACAACAAAGGTTACGGAACCAGGAAACATTTAAAATCCCTTCAAAAATATGGGCCAACTCTCATTCATAGAGTATCTTTTAGAGGTGTTTTAAGTTAACAGTCTTAATAAAAAAATCATAGGTAAAACCGGGGAATTTATTGCCCAAAAATACTTGATAGAAGAAGGATATTCCATTTTAGATAGAAATTATAGGAATAGATACGGTGAAATAGATATAATAGCCAAAAAGGGCAGAAATTTAATTTTTACGGAAGTTAAAACCAGGACCAATTTAAAATATGGAGATCCGCTGGAGACTGTAAATAAATTAAAAATTGCCAGAATAAAAAAAGTCGCCAGTCTATATATTACTGATTGTAAACTTTCAACATATAACCCCAGTTTTAATGTTATTTCTATAATAATTGACAGGAGTTTCATTAAGAAGATAGCAGAAAAAGGATGTACGATGCAGAAAGTAATGCAGTTAAAGACTATAAAGGATAATAAAAGTTTAAGAATTGAACATATATACGATGCTTTTTAAAAAGTAACTAATACTAAACCATTTGACGTTATAAAAGTCTTAAAATATAATATTATAGTTAGTAAATCTATTTTTACTACAAAAAAGGTATAATTTAATTATACAAATATTTTAATAATGATCAGGAGATAGACTATGATAGTAAAAGAAGCAATAGAATACGAATTAGAGAATGATAAAATACAGCAGAAGCTGGAAGATCTCCAACTTATAAATTACATAAATTTTGCCATTAACCGTGGTGATAATTTAAGCAAAATAATTGAAATTGTATCTACAAAAACTAAAAAGTTGTTTTCGAGCTTTGGGGCAACTGTATATCTTTTAAGTGAAGATAAAAAGTATCTGGTAATGCAAAGGCTTAATATTCCGTCAGCCATAAAAAGAAGAATTGAGAGTTTGACCGGAACAAAAATAACCACGCTAAAAATTCCTCTAAAAGAGGGAAGCCATTATTATAAGATGCTTAAAGCAAAAAAACCGAAAATTATAAATGACACTGTTGAGATAAAAGAACTAATGCAGGAATTTGTTGAAACTATACCCGAAAAACAAAAAGCATTAAGGGCTACAATAACGAAGCTTATACCAGAGATTTCGAGGATTTTAGGCATAATGTCAGTTATGATTGTTCCCCTTATTTCTGACGGTAAGGTTTTAGGATTGCTGGACATTTCCGGAAGAAAAACTTTTAAAACTTTTGATCTGGAGAGGATTATTTCTATTTCGGAGCAGCTGACTGTTCTAATTGATAAAAAGCAAAAAGAAAATAATTTAAGACTTATATTTAAAGGGATAAAAACAGATGATAACAGGTTTAAAGAATTATTCGAACATATGAGCAGTGGGGTATCAGTATATGAAGCTGTAAATGGCGGAAATGATTTTATCTTTAAGGATTTTAATAAAGCTGCGGAAAGAATAGAAAAAATTAGAAAAAAGGACGTTCTAGAAAAAAGTGTACTGGAAGTGTTTCCGGGAATGAAGAATTATGGGCTGTTTGATGTTTTTAAAAGAGTATACAGAACCGGTAAGCCTGAAAGATATTCTATATCTTTTTATAAAGATGACAGGATTTCCGGCTGGCGGCGTAATTATATCTATATGCTGCCTTCAGGGGAAATAGTAGCTGTTTATGATGATTTAACAAGACAAAAACTGGCGGAAGAATCATTGAAAAGCAGTGAAGAGTTAAGCTTAAGCTTGATGGAGAATTCCCCAAGTCCTATTATGGTAGTAAATGCAGACACTTCCATAAGATATGTAAACCCGGCACTGGAAAGTTTAGTGGGTTTAAAATCAAGTGAAATATTAGGTAAGAAATCGCCTTATCCATGGTGGCCTAAAGAATTGGAAAATGGATATAGCAAGAAGTTTAAAACTGTTTTAAAGAAAGGTTGTAATAAGCTCGAGCTGCTTTTTAATAATAGAATGGGAGAAGAGTACTGGGTCGAGATTAATGCAAAACCGGTATTTAGTAATGAAGAGCTAAAATATTTAATAGTAAATTGGTTTGATATAACTGACCGTAAGGTAATGGAGGATAATTTAAAAATAAGCTATAAAATGCTGCAAAAAACTCTGGAAGGAATTATAAATATATTGGCAGAAATAGTAGAAACAAGAGATCCTTATACTTCCGGTCATCAAAAAAGAGTATCTAAGCTGGCTGTAGCTATTTCTAATGAGTTGGGCATGGAGAGCAAAATAATTGAAGGTATTAGAATAGCAGCGGAAATTCACGATATAGGAAAAATAAACATACCTTCTTCAATTTTAAGCAAACCGGGAAAATTAACAGACATAGAATTTGATATGATTAAAACGCATCCTCAAACCAGTTATAATATAATAAGTAAGATAGATTTTCCTTTGCCCATTGCAGAGATTATATATCAGCATCATGAAAAACTGGATGGCTCGGGATATCCCAGGGGTTTAAAAGATAAGGACATAATGCTTGAAGCAAAAATATTAACAGTGGCTGATGTAGTAGAAGCTATGTCATCTCATAGACCTTACCGGCCTGCATTGGGCCTGGATAAGGCAGTTGAAGAAATCATAAAAAATAACGGTGTACTATATGACCCTGGAATAGTTGATACCTGTATTAAGGTTATTACTAAAAAAGGGTTTAGATTCGACTAGTTTTAGAGGAACTATTACCTGATTTATATAGATAAACATTTACAAAGATGAAACTTGACAAAAGATTTATACGGATTAATATATAATTACTATGAACACTACCCCTGCTTCGGCAAGGGTAGTTTTTTATTTAGACTCATTTTATAATTATCCTATATGGACATTTCTAAAAATAAAAAAGAAAGAGTTGCTGTCTATATAGATGGGAGCAATTTTTATAATTACTTAAAAGACAAAGAAATAAATTTCCCTAAAGGAATCAAATTTGATTTTAAAGCTTTTGTTGATTTCTTGGTTGGAGATAAAAGAGAATGTGTTTCAAAAAGATATTATACAGGCGTTTTTAGAAATCTTGATGGGAGCAGGGAAAGCGAAGAATTAGTAAAAGGGCAACAAAAATTTTTTACCAACATCCAAAAAGATGGCTTCGTAATTAAAAGAGGCAGAATTATGCCGCTTGGAAGTATATATAAAGAAAAAGGAACAGATGTCAAAATTTCTGTAGATTTAATTGTAGGAGCAGTGGATAATTTATATGACACAGCCATTTTGGTAAGTTCTGATACTGATTTAATTCCTGCTATTCATTATATCAAATACAGGAAGAAGAAATTTGAGTACGTTGGTTTTGCTCATGCCCCATCTTTGGGAATGCAGAAATATGCAGATTTTTCTATACTTTTATTACCCCGAGATATAGAAAAATTTAAAGAGAAGACATTATTTTAATTCCACTAACCGGGTTCTAAAATTGTTCATTCTGCTAAACAGGCCCGAGGTTATTTCTTGTGACTGATACTCCAGTAAACTAAAAAGCTCACCGATTAACAGTTTCATTTTTAAATAGCTTTTGCTTAAGTTTAACAAAGTAAGATTGTTGTAGAAAGCAAATAACTTTTCCAGGAGTCTTGTTTTTCAATTGTAATGTCTTAGTTAATATTTTATATATATTATGTAATTGACTATATGCGTAAATGTATATATAATCAGTGTATGTTCTTTAGGCTGGATAGCTTTGCACTGATTGGTATTGATGCCATAAAGGTATCTGTAGAAGTTCACATATCAAGGGGCCTTCCTGAATTCATAATTGTCGGACTTCCCGGAAAAGCTGTAAGTGAATCAAGACAGAGAGTAAGATCAGCAGTCATTAACAGTGGATTTGATTTCCCGGTAAAAAAGATAATTGTGAACTTGTCACCTGCAGACATAAAAAAGGATGGCTCTTTTTACGATCTGCCGATAGCCCTTTCAATTCTTGCAGCAAGCGGTCAGATTGGATGCGGTATGTTTAAGGAATCCTGTTTTGTAGGGGAGCTATCTCTGGATGGCAACATAAATACAGTAAAAGGTTTAATTTCTATGGCCGAGCAAGCGCAAAGTATGGGTAAAAAATTTTTTTTCGTGCCGTATGAAATTGCCAATCAGGCTTCTTTTATTTCCGGTCTTAAGATTGTTGCATGTAAAAGCCTGTCCGAGTCTGTAGAAGCACTTGCCGGCGGGGAGAAGATGGAGAAATTTATATGTAAAAATAAAAATAAAAGTATTTCAAATAAAAATAATCTTTATAATTTTGATTTTAAAGATGTGAAAGGGCAGCTCAAGGCAAAGAGGGCGCTGGAAATAGCCGTAAGCGGCAGGCATAATATAATGTTAATAGGCCCTCCCGGAAGCGGCAAGACTATGCTGGCCCAGAGAGCTGTTACCGTAATGCCGGACTTAAATCTGGAAGAGTGCATAGAGGTTACTAAAATTTACAGCCTGTATGAAAAATATGTTAATTGCCTGATACAAAAAAGACCGTTTAGAAATCCTCATCACACTATAAGCAGGGTTGGCCTCATTGGAGGAGGTATCAGCCCAAGACCCGGGGAAATCAGCCTGGCACATAAGGGTCTTCTGTTTCTGGATGAATTTTCGCAGTTTCCTAAAAATTTTATAGAGGATTTAAGACAACCTCTGGAAAGCAGGGAAGTGATTATCACCAGAAATCATATGTCTTATAGTTTT
>CAZLEB010000012.1:0-21764 GCA_964558475.1 uncultured Actinomycetota bacterium | reverse complement strand
AAGGGTAAAAATAACTCCGGTCAAAGTCAACCTGAAGATTCGCATCGTCTTCAGCTTAAGGTTTATATAGGAGCATTATCCGATATTTATAAGAAACCGTTAGAAGATATAACCGGTTTTCTTTTCTATCTAAAGGATGGTGTTGAAGTATCTTTATGTCCCGACTATGGCCAGATAGAAAAGTCCAAACAGATTATTCTTGATGCAATCGATAATATAACAAAGGGTAACTTCGGGAGTAAATTTAAAAAGACCTGTGAAAAAAAATGCGGTTATGTTAAATTCTGTTCAAGATATTAACGAAGGGGATTAAAGCCGCTATATTTATACTTTCCTGCACCAATTAGAGTATTTATCAACTTCATTTTTTACTACCCGGAAATAAAGTTTCTGTAATTTTTTTGTAACAGGACCCATTTCTCCATTTCCGACCGGACGCTTGTCAACATAACCTATGGGAGAAATCTGTGCCCCTGTTCCACAAAAAAATAGTTCATCAGCAGTGTACAGTTCTGTTCTGTCTATCGATCTTTCTATAACTTTAATATTTTCATCTTCTACAGCCAGCTTTATCACCGTATCCCGGGTAATTCCTTCCAGTATGTCATCTGTTACCGGAGGGGTAATTAAATTGCCATTTTTAACTATAAAAACATTCATAGCACTTCCTTCGCTTACATGTTTGCCGTCAGCTGTCAGTACCAGTGCTTCATCATAACCGTTCAGCAGTGCTTCTGTTTTTTGCAATGCAGCATTGACGTATGAGCCTGATATCTTTGCGCGCGGTGGTATGGCATTATCAGGAATACGATCCCACGAAGAGATGCAGACGCTTATCGCTTTACTTATATCCAGATATTCTCCTAAGGGTATGGAGTATATGAACAGGTCCTGTTTATTGCCGATTAATTTGGGTCCTATATTTAACCCGCTATTGTAAGCAAATGGCCTTATATAGCAGTCTTCGGTGTACATTTCTTTTTTTAGCAGTTCTATGGTTATATCGCAGAGTTCTTTTACGGAATATTTTATCTCTATCATCATTATCCTGGAACTACTCATGAGTCTCTTGTAATGGTCTTCCATTCTAAAGACAAAACTTGTTTTAGTTTTTTCATTCCAGTAACTTCGGATCCCTTCAAAAATTCCGGTACCATACTGCAAAGCATTAGTTCTGATGTCTATTTTGGCCTGTTCGATTGGAACTATTTTCTCTTCAAAAAAGGCATATCTGGGATTTGTCATAATTTCCTCTTTTATAGATTTTAATTTGTAATATTTTACTTATTTTACTTTTATTTTGCAATCAATACTTCGGTACGGTAAACTTTAGCACGTTTAATTTCTACTAATAGTTGCTTTATTAATTATCAAATTATATTTGACGGAAGATTTAATTTAAGTCAAGTTTTGACTGGATATAGGTATAAATTACATTAATTATATAAAATAAATTATTGATATAGAAAATTATGAAATTTAAACATATTGAATACTTTTTTATAAAAATTGGAGGATTAAAAAGAGAGCAAAAAAGAAACCCCAAGTTATCTTTTACCATAGTTCACACTTTAGGCTACTCAACATCTCGGGGTTACTACCTTAGAACTTTTCTTAGGTTCTTTTTTGAACATTAACTTACTTTTTACATTCTTTCGGCTGTAAATTTCAGTTACTTCTGAAAGTTACCTCCTGTCCTAAGGGTAATTAGTAATATAGCAAATAGCAGTATTTATGTCAATAGGTATTTTATAAATTTAAAGCTAATTTTTAATAAATTGCAAAAGTCTTGAAATTAATATCAGTTATTTTATAATTTTTTAGAATGATAAATTTGTCAGATTGTAAATTTAAGTTGAAAAGGAGTAGGAAATGACTGTTAAAAAAAGCTTTACTGCTGATGAAGCAAAGAAAATCGGGGAGGAACTTGGAATTGACTGGTCTAAATTTGATGTGGAGCAATTCAGGGTGGGAATGGATGTTGAGCTGGAGCATGGAAAAGTTGATCCCAATACCAATGTTTCCGATGATGACCCCTTAGTAACCGGTAAGATTGCCCTGGCTCATCTTAATGAATTTCCGGACTATTATGACAGGCTTACAAAGATGGAGGAAGAAGCAGAGGAGTACTGGGGAATAGAAGATTAGGATTTTATAATCACCCCGCCTCCTATTAGAATATCATCGGTATAAAAGACTGCTGATTGTCCTGGCGTGACAGCTTTCTGGGGCTTATCAAACTTTATAGAAGCTGTTTTTTTACTTTCAATTTTTATTTCAGCAGAAGTTTCCTTAAAGTTATATCTTATTTTGACCATTGCCTTAAAATTATTTCCCGGGGGGTTACCGGCAATAAAACTGGTATTTTTAACTTTCATTGATTTTTGCAGCATATCTTTTTCTTCGCCTGCTACAATAACATTTTTTTCCGGTATTATTTCTTTTACATAAAGTGGTTTTGAGTGACTTATGCCCAGGCCCTTTCTCTGGCCAATAGTATAAAAAGGATATCCTTTGTGTGTTCCGATAATTTTACCCTGAATATCTACAATGGCTCCTTCTTTTATATTTTGCAGTTTTGATGCTAAAAATGAATGATAATTATTTTCCGGTATGAAACATATATCCTGGCTTTCACTCTTTTTCTTTAAAAAAGGAAAAACCTTACCGGTTTTCTTCCTTATGTCATCTTTGGAGAATATTCCCACAGGTGTTTTAATTCTTGATATCTGATCCTGGCTAAGTTTCCATAACACATAGCTCTGGTCTTTACTTTTATCAAGTCCTTTTTTAACTTCATATAACCCCGATGTATTTGATTTTTCAATCCTGCAGTAATGGCCTGTAGCCAGGTAGCTTATCCCAAGAGTTCTTATTTTTTCTAGAAGTGCTCCAAATTTAATATATTTATTGCATTCCACACAGGGATTAGGGGTACATCCTTTTTGATATTCCAGACAGAAAGGATTGATTATTTTTTTTTCGAACGGCTGGATAAAGTTTATTAAAATATGTGGAATATTAAGTTTAAGCGATACTTTTCTTGCGGCTTCAATATCTTTACGGGAACAGCAGGTTTTGGTGTTATTTTTCCAGTCAAAATTATCGGGAAGCAATTTCATTGTAACCCCTATTACTTCCC
The DNA here is from genome assembly GCA_964558475.1 of uncultured Actinomycetota bacterium. Classification (GTDB taxonomy): domain Bacteria; phylum Actinomycetota; class Humimicrobiia; order Humimicrobiales; family Humimicrobiaceae; genus Hydromicrobium. Next base: position 18,622 of record CAZLEB010000012.1, on the reverse strand, counting down.
AGCCGCTATCCTTTAAGATTTTTGCAGCCATAGAACTGTCGATTCCTCCGCTCATGGCTACTGCTACTTTTTTACTATTTTTTTTATAAATATTTACTGTATCTGGCTTTGATATATAATCACAGATTAAATTTTGCAGAGCATTTATTGCCATATCGATTACATATCTTTTTTCTGCAGGAAATTTTCCAAGGTATTTTTCTAATTCTTTTTCATTTATGAGTGTAGATTCGAGGATATCCTTATTTTTAACAAGTGTTGTAAGGTAACTTGCTGCTGCAATAGTGTAACTGCAGCCAAATGCCTTAAATTTTATATCGCTTATTATATTTTTGTCCATTATTGCAGTTAGCCTGATATGGCCAGGACATTTAAATCCACTGCTTACCCCGACAGCATGGGGATGGGGTATTTCTCCGGTGTTATGCGGTTTTTTAAAATGCAGTATTAAATTCGAATTTAAGTTTCTCATAATAACTATTTATTAGCCTGGATAATTATACGATAATATGTAAAATATTATACAGATTAGTTTTTTTATTTAATAAATTTATATGTTCCGATGATCGAATCAAGAGGGATAGATACCGAAAGATTTTATTATAATAATCTATTTAGAGATTATATTTTTAATTTTGAAAATATAAGTGAATTTTACCAGTATGATTATAGAAGCATAGAAAGTTATAAAAAGAGAGTTCTTGACCTTAAAGCGGATTATGATAAAAAAAACAGGATAAAAATTTATGATATTTTAAAGAACTATAATAAAAATATTGGCTGCGGCCGGAAGACTATAGAAAATATAGAAGAACTTAAAGACCAAAAATCAGCGGTTATTATTGGGGGACAGCAGCCCGGGTTTTTAACAGGTCCTTTATTTATAATATTTAAAATACTTACAATATTAAAACTTAGCAGTTTTTTCCAGAAGGAATTAAAGATACCTGTAATTCCATGTTTCTGGAACGCATCAGATGATAACAGTTTCAGTCAGGTTGATAATTTAAATATAATCAATAATGAAATTACAAATATCAAACTCGACCTGTCGGATTTTAATCCAAAAACCAGATATTCTGATATTTATCTTGACCGGAACAAATTTAATGAAGCAATTGAAAAACTGGAAGGTTTTCTTAACCAAACCAGTTTTAAATCCGGGATTATTGATTTTTATAAAAAGAGCCTGTCGGATGTTTTAAGAAACTCATCCAATGCTAAAAATGAAATAAATATTTCTTCTTTTTTTTCAGGTATAATTGCAAATATGTTTTCCGGTTATGGTCTTGTAATTATAGACCCTGCTGATATTGAAATTAAAAAATTAGGTTATGATTTGCTTGAATTTGATGTAAATAATCATTATGAAATAAGCAGTCTCATAAACTCAACCGGTAAAAAACTTAAAGGTCGCGGCTACCACGGTCAGCTGAGTTCTATGCAGGGGACACTTGATTTTTTTTACTGTAAGGACGGTATCCGGAATAGGATATATTCAGGTAATGAGAATTTATTTGAAATTGAAAATGAGAGATTTGCGAGGAAAGAATTCCTGGATCTTGTGAAAAAAAATCCTGCGGGCGTTAGCCTGAATGTGGTATTAAGACCATTGCTTCAGGACAGGCTCCTGCCTGTACTGGGTTCAATTTGTGGCCCCGGAGAATCAAGTTACTTCGCTCAAATGAAGCCGGTATATGATCTTTACAATTTAAAAATGCCGGTTATTTACCCTCGATTTTCTGCGACTATAATTGAGAAGAAAATAAAGAGACTATTTAAAAAATTAAAAATTACAGATGTAATGTTGGAATCTGGCAAGGAAGAGATAATCAGGCAGGTAGTAGCCAGTAGTTCAAAAATTGATCTTCCGGGGTTAATGCTTGACCTGGAAGATGATATTAAGGAAAGACTGGAAAAAATGGAAAGAGTTTTTTTGGATTTTGAAATGAATATTTCCAGTTCTTTTGATAGAATTAAAAGAAATATAGGAAAAGAGATAAAGGTTCTTAATAAGAAGCTTTATTCTGAATTGAAAAGACAGGATGAGACCATATCTCAAGGCATAAATAAAATTTATATGAATGTTTTTCCGAATAATAATTTACAGGAGCGTGAAAATAATATAACCAGTTACCTGAATAGATATGGATTTGAATTTATAGATTATTTATATTCTACGGTTAAACCTCTGGATTTTTCTCATAAGTTTTTGGAAATTATTTAAATATAATGAAAAAAGAAATTAGAATAGATGCCCTGGCTTTCAGCCCTCACCCGGATGATGCAGAAATGGGCTGTGGGGGACTTCTTTTAAAATTAAAAGATAAAGGGCATAGAACAGGAATAATAGATCTTACATTGGCAGAGCTCTCCACCAACGGTGATTTAAAAACGAGAGAAAAAGAAACAAAGGAGGCATCAAAAATACTGGGATTGGATATAAGAGAAAATCTCGGGCTGGAAGATGCCAATATAAAAAATGATTTTGACAGCAGGTTAAAAGTAATAAGTGTTATAAGGAAATACAGGCCTGGGCTTGTCCTTATACCTTTCTGGAGAGACAGGCATCCTGATCATGAAAATTCCTATAAGCTATTGAAAGATGCAATATTTATATCCGGACTTAAAAAATTTAAAACTGATCTGGATTCTTATAGGCCATATGTGGTGATAAGTTATATGCTTCACTATGAATTTAAACCCAGTTTCATAGTTGATATAAGCAAATATTACAAAAGAAAATCAAGTGCGGTTGCTGCCTACAGATCTCAGTTCTATAGTGATGCCGCAAAAGAAGTGATTACACATATAGCTTCCAAATATTTTTTTGACATAATTAACAGCAGGCATCAATGTTCCGGATTAAAGATAAGATCAGAATACGGGGAACCGTATTACATAGAATATGATATTAAAATTGATGATCCTCTGGAATTTTTTAAATATTTGAAATAAGGTTAAGGTATTTTCAAAATATGTTGACCGGTGAACTTGTATTATGAAAATAGGAATAACCTGTTATCCAACTTACGGAGGGAGCGGAGTAGTAGCTACAGAATTGGGTATGGAACTTGCAAAAAAGGGTCACAATATCCACTATATGAGCTACGGCCTCCCGTTCAGGCTGAATAAATTCCATAGAAATATTTTTTTTCATGAAGTTGAAATGCCGGAATACTCTCTTTTTAAATATCCTCCTTACAGCCTGTCGCTGAGTGCAAAAATGGTTGAAGTCATAGAATCGGAAAAGTTAGACCTTCTTCATGTACATTATGCTATGCCCCATGCAGCATCGGCATATCTTGCAAAAAAAATAATAGGAGGAAACAGGATAAAGTTCATAACTACCTTACATGGCACTGACATTACTCTTGTAGGAAATCACCAGTCTTTTTATAGGATAACAAAATTCAGCATAGAAGAAAGTGATGGCGTTACGTGTGTTTCTAATTATCTCAAAGAAACCACTGCCAGGATTTTTGAAATAAATAAAGAAATGGAAGTGATTTACAATTTTGTAGATACCGAAAAATATAAAAGGACCGCAGGTAACAGGAGAGATATAAAATTTGTTGGCAAGGATGACAAGGTAATTATGCATATTTCTAATTTTAGACCTGTAAAGAGAATAGAGAACATTGTAAAAGTTTTTAGCATAGTCAGTAAAGAGGTAAAAAGTAAATTATTGCTGGTAGGTGATGGTCCGGATATATGTAGAATTAGAATTATGGTAAATAAATTAAATCTGGAAGACAAGGTACTGTTTATGGGAATACAGGAGAATATAATACCGCTTCTTAACATTAGCGATGTCTATATGCTCCCTTCAAAAAGCGAAGGATTTGGACTTTCGGCGCTGGAAGCCTTAAGCTGCGAGGTTCCTGTGATAGGTACAAATGTGGGCGGGCTTAAAGAAGTAGTTGAACATGGGAAGTCAGGTTTTATTATTAATCCCGAAGATATTGATTCTATGAGTGAAGCGGCTATCAAGATACTTGGAAGCGAGGAGACCAGATCGAAGATGGGTGCTGAAGCCAGGAAAAGAGCAAAACTTTTTGACAGCAGATTAATAGTTCCCAAGTACCTGGAATATTATAAAAAGATTTTATATGGATAATAGATTTCTTACTTAAAAATATTTTTTTATATAATTTTTTATAAAATTATTTTATAATAAGTCTTATTAAAAATATAATAATAATTTAATAAATTTATTGACTATCTAAAGAAAAGAAAATATAATAAGTATTAATAAATATATATTGAGAATTATATATTTTTAATTTTAAATTAGAGGGGTGGTAGGCAATGAATAAAAAAATATTTAAATGGTTATTTTTTTGTTTCATTCTAATTTTTGTATTGAGTTTTTCAAGTATGAGTTGTGATGTCAAAGGGGTCTCATATGAGCTTACTTCTCAGGATAAGGTAATTTTAACGCAACCTTCCGTATGTTTTATAACAACTTATTATTGGGGTTATGTTCTTGATCCCTGGGAAAATATATGGAGCGATGCATATTATGAGGCTTTTGCCGGAACAGGATTTTGTGTCAATCCCGAAACAGGACATATAATTACTGCAGGACATATGGTGGAAATAAGCGAGGCAGATTTCAAATATGATCTTGTATATACGTATTTAACGGAAACTTATGGTAGCGATCTTGATGCATGGACGGATGCCGATTGGAATTGGGCATATGAAAATATAAGAGTTGAGGGAGCTGAAGGTGGCTCATATGATAGAGAAGTTTATGCACAGTTTAATACTGCCAATGCAGGAATACCGGATAACCCGGCTGATATTGATACCTTTATAAGGGCAGAAGTATTGGATTTCAGCGGCTGGGAGCAGAGGGATATTGCTATTATAAGAATACAACCGCAAACCGGAAGGGCACTTTCAAGTGCAATTGTCGGAGACTCTTCAACAGTGGAGATACAGGATAATCTTTCTATTATAGGTTACCCATGGACTTCTGATATCGGTCAGGAAAATATAATGAATCCTACCATAACCAGCGGTAACATAAGCGGTAGATTAATGATCAGCGGTACGGAAGTGCTTCAGGTTCAGGGAGATGCAAGGCCGGGAAACAGCGGGGGACCGGTTCTAAATACAGACGGTCAGGTAGTAGGGATACTTACCATGCTTACAGATGAAACTAATAATTATTTAAGGCCCAGTAATGATATAAAAGAAATGTTAAGTAGAAATGGGGTTACAAATAAACTGGGAATGGTTGATGAAGAGTTCAAACAGGGACTTATTATGTACAGGTTAAAATATTATTCTAAAGCTATAGAGCATTTCAATGCTGTGCTGAATTTAAATCAAAAGCATCTTTTGGCTCAGGAGTATAGATCAAAATCACAGGAAGCCGTAAATAAAGGTGAAGATATTCCATTTAAAGAAGGAATGGAGGTTAAAATAATAGAACCAGGAAGCTCTGCAGAGTAGGGGATTCCGGAAAATAGGAATAAATATTTAAACTTAACAGGGTTTGGGCCGCAGAAGGCTTTAACCCTGTTTTTTTTATTTTTTTAATTGTTTTAGTAATATTTCTATGCTATCATATTTTTTCAAACAAATTTTCAATAGTCATTATGAGAATAGGTAAAAAAAGTTTTTTAAATAAACTTAAAGATGAGTCTATAAGTACTCATTTTACCGGTAGTATAAATAATATAACCGGTTTTTCTCTGTGCATTTTTTTAGTTCTAATCTGTGTGCTGCTTTTAGTCGGTATTCTATCCTAATTTCAGGACAAATATTGTTTTATTAAGATATAATAGTCCTGAAAATTCTTTTATAAGTATTTCTAATACTTGTTATATTATTGAAATATTATAAGAGTAATTTCTTAAGAGATGGAGGAAAATTGAGAAGTGATAAAATGAAAAAGGGAGTTGAAAGACTTCCCCATAGGTCGATTTTTAAATCTTTAGGATATACTGATGAGGAAATAAATAGACCTATAATCGGAATTGTAAACTCGGTAAATGAATTGATACCGGGGCATATGCATCTTGGTAGTATCGCCGAAGCTGTAAAAGCAGGAATCAGGATGAGCGGTGGTACACCGCAGGAATTTTCGACGATAGGCGTATGTGATGGAGTGGCTATGAGCCATATTGGAATGAAATATTCTCTTGCTACAAGAGAAATAATAGCAGACAGCATAGAAGCTGTATCTATGGCACATCCTTTTGATGGTCTGGTTTTGATTTCGTCCTGCGATAAAATTGTTCCCGGAATGATCATGGCAGCGCTCAGGTTAAACATTCCTTCAATTATGGTAAGCGGGGGGCCGATGCTGGCAGGGAAATTTAAAGGCGAAGGAATTGATTACAGCTCATGTTATGAAGCTATAGGAAAATACAAGAAAGGAAAGTACACTGAAGAAGATTTGATGGAAATAGAGGAGGAAGCCTGCCCTACATGCGGCAGTTGTTCAGGGATGTTTACAGCTAATTCGATGAACTGCCTATTGGAAGCAATAGGAATAGCATTGACCGGAAACGGCACTATTCCGGCTTTTTATTCCAAACGGTTAAGACTGGCAAAAACTACAGGAATAAAAATTATGGAACTTGTAAATAATGATGTTAAACCCAGAGATATAATAATTATAGATGCTATTAAAAACGCACTTGCTGTTGATATGGCACTTGGCTGTTCAACGAATACTATATTGCATTTGCCGGCGATTGCTAATGAGGCTGGTGTTGATTTTACTCTGGAGCTGGTAAATGAAATAAGCAGTAGAACACCTAACTTGTGCAGATTAAGCCCGGCCGGTAAGCATCATCTTGAGGATTTATATAGTGCTGGCGGAGTAGAAGCAGTGATGAATGAGCTTTTAGAGAACAGACTTATTAATGGTGAGATAAAAACCGTTAGCGGGAAAAAAGTACGTGAAAACATATCGGGTGCTAAGATTTTAAATAAGGAAGTTATAAGAGAAGTTTCCGATCCTTATATCAAAGACGGAGGAATTGCTATTTTATGGGGCAATCTTGCTCCTGAAGGGTGTGTGGTCAAAAGGTCGGCCGTGGATCCTTCAATGTATCATTATAAAGGTAAAGCAAGAGTATTTGACAGTGAGGAACAGTCACTGGAGGCCATAATGAGCGGAAAAATAAATTCCGGAGATGTAGTGGTGATAAGATATGAAGGCCCTAAGGGAGGGCCGGGAATGAGGGAAATGCTGGCTCCCACATCAGCTATAGCCGGGATTGGTCTGGATAAGGAAGTTGCTTTGATAACAGACGGCAGGTTTTCTGGTGCTACAAGGGGAGCTTCTATTGGCCACATATCACCGGAAGCTCAGGCAGGGGGTCCTATATGTATCGTAGAAGAAGGGGATTTCATTGAAATTAATATACCGGAAAATAAAATAAATCTACTTTTAAGTGATGAAGAGATAAAAGAGAGAATGAAAAGCTGGGAGCCTCCTGAAGCAAAGATAAAGAAGGGTTATCTTGCCAGATATTCAAGGCTGGTAACTTCAGCGGCAAAGGGTGCTATACTGGAATAGTTTTATTAATTTTAAGTATTTTATTTTTTAATAAAAATAAAAAAATGTTATAATTATCAAATTATTTCAAGTGTTATAAAGTTGTTACAAATATAGGGAGTGAAATTATTATGGGTAAAATTACCGGCGCACAAATGATAATAAAATGTTTAAAGGAAGAGGGAGTAGAAGTAATATTCGGATATCCTGGCGGCAAAGTAATTCCTTTGTATGATGCATTATTTGACAGTGACATAAGACACATACTTGTAAGGCATGAACAGGGGGCGGCACATGCAGCGGACGGTTATGCAAGGGTAACAGGAAAAACCGGGGTTTGTATTGCCACATCAGGTCCGGGTGCTACTAACCTGGTCACTGGTATTGCCAATGCGCATATGGATTCAATACCAATGGTGGCTATAACCGGGCAGGTGGGTACGGCTCAGATTGGAACCGATGCATTTCAGGAAGCGGATATAACCGGTATAGCTGCGCCTATAACAAAACATAACTATCTTGTAAAAAATGTTGAGGATTTACCCAGGGTAATAAAAGAAGCCTTTAGAATCGCATCTACAGGCAGACCGGGTCCGGTTTTAATTGATATTCCGGTTGATATAACAACTGATCTTATTGATGAGAATTTTAAGGTGGATATAAGTCTACCCGGATATAAGCCTACGCTTAAAGGTAATCTAAAGCAGGTTAAACAGGCAGCAAAAAAAATAGCCGAAAGTAAAAAGCCTGTAATTTTTGCCGGAGGAGGAGTAATCTCCTCCGGGGCAAGTGATATCTTAAGAAAATTTGTAAAGGTTGCGAAAATTCCGGTTATCACTTCACTTTTAGGAATGGGTTCCTTTCCTGAAACTAGTGAGTTATCCTTAAGTATGGCTGGCATGCATGGAACCAAATATGCAAATCTCGCTTTTACCGAATCAGACCTTATTATTGCAGTAGGGGTTAGATTTGACGACAGGGTTACCGGTAAATTATCAGAGTTTGCGCTGGATGCTGATATAATCCATATAGATATTGATCCTGCAGAAATTGGTAAAAATGTCAAAGTACTTATTCCTATTGTAGGGGATGCAAAGATTGTTCTTACAGATTTAATAAGCGAATATGAAAAGTATATTGAAAAGAAAGGAATTCCCAACCGGGAGCAGTGGCTGTCAAGGATTAAGAAACTTAAAGAGGATTATCCGCTTAAATATGACCGGAATTCCAATAAGGTTAAGCCAGCCTATGTTGTAGAAAAAATTTATGAGCTGACCAAAGGTGATGCTATAATTTGTACCGAAGTGGGTCAGAATCAGATGTGGGCTGCCCAGTTTTACAAATTTACCAAACCCAGAACGCTGGTTTCTTCCGGGGGTCTTGGTACTATGGGATTTGGCCTTCCGGCAGCTATTGGCGCAAAAATAGGTAGACCGGATAAAACAGTAATAGATATAGCCGGTGACGGCAGCATTCAGATGGTATCACAGGAGTTTTCGACGGCGGTTACCAATAAAATAAATATAAAAATAATGCTGCTTAATAACGGTTATCTGGGCATGGTAAGACAGTGGCAGCAGATTTTCTTTAAAGGAAGATATTCGCATACCTGTATATATAATTGTGTTGATTTCGTGAAACTCGTGGAAGCATACGGTGGGGTTGGCTTAAGGGTTAAGAAAAAGGAAGAGGTTGAAAGTACTATAAAGAAGGCTCTGGAGATAAACAACCTGGTGCTGGTAGATTTCTGGATAGACAGAGAGGAAAATGTCTATCCTATGGTAGCACCGGGTTCTCCTATAAGTGAAATGTTAGAAAGTGAAATGTTAGAAGGTGTATAGAGAGAAAAAGGTGATATTATGAATCATATCATTTCGGTTTTAGTTGAAAACAAAGCAGGGGTACTGGCAAAGATATCCGGGCTATTCAGTAGAAGAGGTTTTAACATTGAAAGTCTGGCAGTGGGCCCGACAGATGATGAGAATATTTCCAGAATTACCCTGGTGGTAAACGCGGAAGAGCACAGTATTGAGCAGATTGTAAAACAGCTCTACAAATTAATAAATGTAATAAAGATTCAAGAGCTGGACCCCTTAAATATTGTGGAAAGAGAACTGATTCTGATAAAAGTAAATGCCGATTCTAAAACCAGGCCTGAAATACTGGAAATAGTTAGTGTTTTTCGGGCAAATATTGTAGATGTGGGCAAAAAAACCATACTGATTGAAATTACCGGAAACAGCAATAAGGTAAAAGCACTGGAAGACCTGCTCAGACCCTTCGGGATACTTGAGCTTGTCAGAACGGGTAAAATTGCCTGCAGCAGAGGAAGTAAAAGTTAACAGTAATGGCAAATATTATTTTAGAGTCATATGAAAGGAGAATTTACTAATGGTGAAAAAATATATAATGACTCCGGGTCCCACTCCTATATCCGAGGAAGTTTTGCGGGAACATTCAAGGCCTCTTATGCATCACAGATCTCCGGAGTTCTCGAAAATATTTATTGAGGTAACGGAAAAATTGAAAAAACTCTTTAAAACCGAAAATGATCTTTTTATACTAACTTCTTCCGGTTCAGGTGCCATGGAAGCAGGAGTAACCAATTTCTTTTCCAAAGGGGAAAAAGTGCTGGTCGCCAGTGTGGGAAATTTTGGAGAGAGGTTTAAGAAGATAAGCAGCAGGTTTGGCCTGGAAGTCATCTCCCTTGATTATGAGTGGGAAGATGCAGCCAACCCCGAAGACATTAAAAAAGCTCTTGATGATAATCCCGATATTAAGGGGGTTATGGTTCAGTTCAGTGAAACATCAACCGGTGCTATAAATGATATAAAGGCTATAGGGAATATTGTAAAAAATTACCCCGTAATCCTTATAGTCGATGCAATAAGCGGTCTTGGAGCATCGGATCTGAGGACAGACGAGTGGGGTCTGGATGTCGTGATTGGAGGATCTCAGAAAGGGTTAAGCGCGCCGACAGGAATTGCATTTATAAGCGTAAGTGAGAAAGCATGGAAACTTAATGAAAAATCAGATATTCCCCGCTTTTATTTTGATCTTGCGGCAGCTAAAAATTATTCACAAAAAACACCGCCCCAGACGCCGTGGACTCCCGGAATATCCATAATTGTGGCTATGAACAAAGCTCTGGATATGTTGTTTGAAGAGGGCCTTGAAAAAGTATTTAAAAGACATAGAGTGCTGGCATTGGCAACACAGAAAGCGGTAAAAAAGATGGGACTGGAGCTTCTGGTGAAAGATGAAAATAAAAGAGGTTTTTCGGTAACCTCTATTATGGTTCCAGATGGAATTGATGCCAAGGAACTTACCAAAACCATGAGAGTAAAATATGGAGTAACTATTGCCGGTGGACAGGGCAAGCTTACAGGTAAAATTATAAGAATAGGACATCTCGGGTATTTTGGAATGTTTGACATTATTATTGCCATATCTGCACTGGAGATGGCCTTACAGGAGCTTGGATATAAATTTGAGATAGGTTCCGGTATTGCCGAGGCTGAAAGAATATTTATAGAAAATAATTATTTGAATGACTGATAAAGAAAATATTAGAGGAATTAATTATGAATAAGAAAATATTAATTACCGATGGTATCTCAAGTGAGGCGAAAAAGAAACTTGAGGAGCATTTTATTGTGGAGGAGAAAAAAGGACTAACCCCGGAAAAGCTTAAAGAAGAGATTAAAGGTATGAGCGCTATTATAATAAGAAGCGCCACGAAGCTAACAGCAGATATTATTAATGCATCAGATAAGCTTGAAATTATTGGAAGAGCAGGCATAGGAGTGGATAATGTGGATGTTCCAGCAGCCACTAAAAAAGGTATTATAGTGGTAAATGCTCCTACCAGCAATGCGGTTACTGTTGCAGAACACACTATAGCTCTTATGCTTTCTTTGGCAAGAAAGATTCCGGAAGCAAACTTCTCCCTTAAAAGCGGCAGGTGGGAGAAATCAAAGTTCAAGGGTATTGAGCTCGAGGGTAAAACACTTGGTATTGTAGGTTTTGGACAGATAGGAGGGCTGGTTGCAAAGAAGGCAATAGGGCTGGGCATGAAGGTAATTGCTTATGATCCGTTTGTTTCAGAGGACAGATTCAATCAGATGGAAATAAAAAAAGCCGATAAGTTAGAGGATATCTACAAGGAAGCTGACTTTATTTCCATACATTTGCCTAAAAACAAAGACACTCTGAGAATGTTTAATAAGGCCGAGTTCTATAAGATGAAAAGAGGAACGATAATACTAAATGTTGCAAGAGGAGGAATCGTTGTAGAAAAAGATCTTGCAGAAGCTATAAAAGATGGCCAGATAGGCGGAGCGGCACTGGATGTCTATGAAGAGGAACCCTGTATAGATTCCCCTGTTTTTAAACTGGAGGAAGTGATATGCACGCCCCATCTGGGAGCATCAACCACAGAAGCGCAGGATAGAGCGGGAACTACGATTGCAGATCAGGTTATCGACGTTCTAAATGGAAGAGCTGCTGCTTTTCCGGTCAATGCACCGGTTGTAAGGCCGGAATTGATGAATATCCTGTCTCCTTTCTTTGAGTTGTGCGAAAATCTTGGAAGCCTATTTATAAATCTTTTTGAAGGCAATCTGAATAATTTGAAGGTAGGTTATTACGGGAAAGTATCCGAATATGATGTGCGGGTTTTAACATCCAATATACTGGTAAAAATATTAGAAAAATATTCAGCGGAAAGTGTCAATCTGGTAAATGTCGATCTCCTGACCAGGGAAATGGGTCTTAAAGTTAAGGTGGTTAAAAGCAGCGAGTCAAAGGATTTTATAAATTTAATTACCCTGGAGGGAAAAGGTAAGGACAGCGAACTTTCTATTTCAGGAACTACTACCGGTAAAAAGGATACACCCAGGTTTATAGCTATTGATAAATTTGAAATAGATATGGTTCCTTCAAAATATATGGCGTTTATAAGATATAAGGATATTCCGGGCCAGATAGGAAGGATAGGAACTGCTTTCGGCAGGTTAAAAGTAAATATTGCCTCAATGCATGTTGGGAGAAAAAAGATGAGCGGGGATGCGGTGATGGGCTTGAACCTGGATAATGAGGTAACTTCTGAAATGCTGGAAGAATTTAAAAAGCTTTCAGGTTTTAAAAATATAAAGATAGTTACTCTTTATTAAACAAAATTATTTTTAAGAAAGAGGATTTAATAATAAGAGCTTTATTGGTAAAAGCTTTAATATTATAAAGGTCAGTTGATTGTGATGGAAGATAAGAAAAATAAGATTTATATATTTGATACAACATTACGGGATGGCGAACAGGCACCGGGTATACATCTGAACACCAGAGAAAAACTGGAAATAGCCCAGCAGCTTGCAAGGTTAAATGTGGATATAATAGAGGCAGGTTTTCCTGTAACATCAAAAGGTGATTTTAATTCTGTAAAGGAAATATCGGCTAAGATTAGAGATAGAAAAATTGCGGCTCTGGCAAGAGCAAATTTCAAGGATATAGATGCAGCCGGAGAAGCTCTTAAAGGAGCGGAACAGCCGGTAATACATACTTTCATATCTTCATCCGATATCCACCTCAAGTATCAGTTAAAGAAGAGCAGGGAAGAAGTGCTCCAGCTTGCAGAAGAAGCCGTAAAAAGAAGCCTTAAATATACGGATATGGTCGAATTTTCGGCTATGGATGCAACCAGAAGCGACCGGGAATTCTTATGCAGGTTATTTGAAATTGCCATAAGGAGCGGTGCCGGAGTTATAAATGTCCCCGATACGGTGGGTTATGCTATTCCAGACGAGTTTGGGGAGATAATAGATTACATTTTTGAAAATACAGCCAGAATCGAAGATGTAATAGTAAGTGTACACTGTCATAATGATCTCGGGCTTGCCGTTGCTAATTCGCTTATAGCTATAGAACACGGGGTAAGACAGGTTGAATGTGCGGTGAATGGTCTTGGTGAAAGGGCCGGTAATGCATCACTGGAAGAGGTGGCTATGATTATAGATACCCGGAAGAAAGATCTGGGGGTATATACCGATATCAATATAGGTGAAATTATAAGAACCAGCAGTATTGTAAAATCGCTTACAGGTTATGTTGTTGCACCCAATAAAGCAATAGTGGGTAAGAACGCATTCAGCCATGAAGCCGGAATACATCAGGACGGAATGTTAAAGGATAGGTCCACTTATGAAATAATAAAGCCTGAAGATATTGGCCTGAAGTCATCAAAACTGGTACTGGGTAAACATTCAGGCAGGCACGCATTTATAGAAAGACTTACAGAGCTTGGAATCCAGCTTGAGGAAAATGACCTGGAAAAGGCTTTTGAAAGGTTCAAAGACCTTGCAGAAAAAAAAGGAGTAATAAATGACCAGGATATCAGGGCAATAGCGGAAAATGAGCTGCGGGAAGTTTCAGAGCATTTCCTGCTTAAGTATTACGAAGTCCGGAGCGGTTCAAATATCCGGGCAGCATCTAAAGTAGGTATAGAGATAGAGGGCAAGGTTCACGAAGGCTCTTCAGACGGTGACGGTCCGGTAGATGCTTCATTTAAGGCTATAGATAAGATAACGAAGATAAATGCAAAACTGGTGGAATATAATATAGAAGCTGTATCCGGAGGCAAGGATGCTCTGGGTTCGGTTAGAGTGGTGGTAAGCACAAATGGAACGGAAGTAATGGGAAGCGGAATAAGCACCGATATTGTAGAGGCAAGCATAAAGGCTTATATTGATGCGATGAACAGGATTGTAGAAAGCGCACAGTAAGAAAATGTTAACATATTTATGAGCTGTAGTGTGTATCTTTCTGTTAATTTTAAACAAAGGAAATTAAAAAAGCTTAAGTTTTAGCTAAATTTTTAAATTATGAAGGGAAAAAGGAACTTATAAAGTTGAACGACAAAAACAAACCACAAACAATGGCGCAAAAGATACTTGCCTATCACTGCGGGAGGGATTACGTATCTGAAGGAGAGATAGTAAATGCAGATGTAGATATCGTACTTGGTAACGACATCACCCTTCCCATTGCAATCGAGGAATTTAATAAAATCGGTACGGGCAGAGTTTTTGATAGGGAAAAAGTAGTTGTGGTGCCCGACCATTTTGCGCCTAATAAGGATATAAAATCAGCCCAGCAGTGTAAGTTTATGAGAGAATTTGCCAGGAAGCAGGATATTAAAAATTATTTTGAAGTTGGAAAAATGGGTATAGAGCATGCGCTACTTCCCGAGCTTGGACTGGTGCTTCCCGGTAACCTCGTGGTAGGGGCGGACTCTCACACTTGCACTTACGGTGCTCTTGGAGCAGCTTCAACGGGCGTAGGAAGCACAGATGTAGCCGTTGCAATGTCTACAGGCAGGCTCTGGTTTATGGTGCCTAAAACGATAAAATTCATCTACAGCGGCAGTTTAAAGAAGTGGATAACTGGAAAGGACCTGATACTTTATACCATTGGCCTTATTGGAGTGGAAGGCGCACTTTATAAATCTATGGAATTCAGCGGTCCTACTGTAAGTAAGTTGTCTATGGATTCCAGATTTACAATGTCCAATATGGCGATAGAGGCAGGAGGAAAATTCGGAATATTCGAGGTTGACGGGATTACAGAGGAGTTTTTAAAATCTAGATCCGATGGAAATTATAAAATATTTAGAAGTGATCCCGATGTGGGATATGAGAAGATATATAATATAGATTGTTCCGATATAGAACTTCAGGTAGCGGCTCCTCATCTTCCATCAAATACAAAAAATGCAAGAGACTTAGCAGATATCAGTATAGACCAGGTAGTAATAGGTTCCTGCACCAATGGAAGAATAGAAGATATGGGGATTGCAGCAGAGATTTTAAATGGCAGGAAAGTGGATGGAAATATAAGAGCTATAATAATCCCTGCCACTCAGAATATTTATCTCGAGGCGTTAAAAAAAGGCTATATCGAAATTTTTATAAATTCCGGTTGTGTGGTAAGTACCCCAACATGCGGGCCATGTCTTGGAGGACATATGGGTGTACTTGCAGAAGGTGAAAGGGCTATATCCACAACCAATAGAAATTTTGTAGGCAGGATGGGCCATCCAAAAAGTGAGGTATATTTAAGCGGACCGTCGGTTGCTGCAGCATCTGCAATAGCAGGAAGAATTGCCATACCTGAGGAGGTTATGTGATGATAATAAGGGAAAGAGCAATAAAATATGGGGATAATGTTGATACCGATGTGATAATACCGGCTAGATATCTCAATACCACCGAGGATAGAGAGCTGGCATCACATTGTTTTGAGGGTCTGGATAAGGATTTTAAAGAAAAAGTAAAGGAAAGAAAAATAATAGTTGCAGGTTATAATTTTGGCTGCGGTTCTTCAAGGGAGCATGCACCACTCTCCATAAAAACAAGCGGGGTGAAGGCTGTGATTGCGGCATCATTTGCACGTATCTTTTTTAGAAATTCCATAAATATAGGGCTTCCGGTTATGTCAAGCAGTGAGGCAGCAGGTTTTATACAGGACGGGGATGATCTGGAAGTAGATCTTAGCAGCGGCCAAATTAAAGATATTACGCAGGATAAAGTTTTTAACGTAAACCCATTACCCGAATTTATCCAGGGGATAATAAAAAGCGGGGGATATATAAATTTTACCAGAGAGAATTTAAAGAAGTAGTTAATTTTAAGCTATAACTTTTAAATAAATAGAATGGAAAATGAAGTAAGAGATAAAGTATATGTACTGGACACCACCTTGAGGGACGGTGCCCAGAGAGCTGATATATCCTTTTCGGTAAGTGATAAGCTTCAGCTTATCGAAAGATTCGATGATATAGGAATTGATTATATCGAAGTCGGATTTCCTGCATCTAATCCCAAGGAAATGGAATTATTCGAAAAGCTAAAAGGAAGGAAATTCGATTATTCAAAAATAATTGCCTTCGGAATGACGAGATATAAGAATACAAAGGTAGAAGAGGATGAGAATATAAAACAGTTGATTCAGTCAGGTGCGGATAGCGTATGCATTGTAGGAAAATCATCTTCTCTTCACGCCGAAAAGGTTATAGAGACCACCCTTGAAAACAATTTAAGCATGATTTTTGACACCATAGAATATTTAAAAAAATATTTTCCCGAATTGATTTTTGATGCCGAACATTTTTTTGATGGTTTTAAAGAGAATCCACAGTATGCATTAAAAACCTTAAAAACGGCTCTTGAAGCCGGAGCGGATTACCTGGTCCTCTGCGATACAAATGGAGGAATGCTCCCTGATGATGTTATAGAGATAATCAACAAGGTAAATAGGGGAATTAAAGCTACTATAGGGGTACATTTTCACAATGACAGCGGTTGTGCCGTTGCAAATACTATAATAGCTGTAAAAAAGGGAATAAAGATGGTCCACGGAACAATAAACGGTTACGGCGAGAGATGCGGTAATGCGGACCTATGCCAGATAATTCCCAATCTAGAGATAAAGCTAAAAAAGAGCTGTTTAAAAGAAGGCAGTCTTAAACATTTAACCAGTCTTTCAAGGTTTGTAAGCGAGACAGCAAATCAGATTATAAATCCAAGCCAGCCGTTTGTAGGCCGACATGCTTTTACTCATAAGGGCGGCATGCATGTAAGCGGGGTAAGTAAATTATCAAAGGCATTCGAGCATGTAGATCCTGAGGCAGTTGGCAATACAAGAGAGATACTGATTTCAGAGCTTTCCGGCAAGAAATCCATAATTCTCAAGGCAAAGGAATTTGGAATCAATCTTGAAGATGATTTAAAGAAAGTAAGCGAGATTTTAAACAGGGTCCAGAATATGGAGCATAAAGGCTACCAGTTCGAAGCCGCTGACGGGAGCTTTGAACTGCTGGTCAAGGAAGTCACCGGAGTAAAGAAGAAGTTTTTCAAACTGGAAAGCTTCAGGGTACTAAATGAGAAGAAGGAAGACGGCAGAATGCTTTCCGAAGCCACGGTTAAAGTTCAGATAAACGGGAACAGGATAATCGAGACAGCCGAGGGAAACGGTCCGGTCAATGCCCTGGACAGGGCATTAAGGAAAGCAATTGAGAGCTGTTATCCGGCACTGTCAAAAATAACACTTACCGACTTCAAGGTAAGGGTGCTCAACGAGAAGAAGGGTACCGGAGCAGTTGTAAGGGTTCTTATTGAATCATCGGATGGCGAGAAAAGCTGGGGTACCATTGGGGTATCGGAAAATATAATAGAAGCCAGCTGGCAGGCACTGGAAGATAGTGTTATATACGGGCTGATGCATGTGGAGAAGGATGAATAGGATTAAAATTTAGAGGTTTACACAGAATCCGTATACTCTCAATTTTTTAAAATATTTTTAATTGTTTTCATCTTCTGTTGAAATTTTCAATTAAAGCCTCGAATATGTTTTATCTATGTCTTTATTTAAGACTATAGCGAAAGATTCTTTTGCTCCCAAATCCTTTATACTATGTATTAAAACAATTAAAAATTCAGAAGATATTATACTATTATGGATATATTTGAAGTAGTAGATAATAAAAAAGAGATTGTGAAAACTCTGGGTGTTCATAATACAAATTTTATGGTATCAAGAGAAGATTATAAAAGCAGTATTGGTTTTTATATTAATAAAGTTGAAGAATGGGGTCTTTTTAGATAATAATTGATGCTAAATACAATATTGATTTATATCTTATTATATATATAATAAGATATAAATCAATATATAATACGGAGCGATAACCATGGCAAAAATCCTATTATCAATACCTGATGAAGTCCTGGAAGAAATTGATAGATACAAGGAAAGAAAAAAAATAAAAAGAAGTCAGTTTTTTCTGGAAGCAATAGATAATTATTTCAAAGTTATTATGGCAGAAGAATATTTTAACAGGAGGAAAAAAGCAGTCGAGCGGATTAAAAAGACCAGCGAGAAAGTAATGAAAGCTGGTATAAAAGACTGGGATCCTGTAAAGGAAATCAGAAAATTCAGGGACGGGCGAGCAGATGAACTTCTGAAAAGGTGGGAAGAAAATTAATATGAAAAAAACCGTTATATTTAACGAGAAACGTATAAAATTACCTGATTTTTTGATAG
>CAZLEB010000011.1:19881-22215 GCA_964558475.1 uncultured Actinomycetota bacterium | reverse complement strand
ATTAAAGTTAAATGCAGTTAAAAAAGTAATCAAAGCCAGGGGTATAGTGAATAGAGTATCCTTAATTATTAAACAAAAGATGATAAGCATTATTTTTGTAATAATTGCTGTTATAGGCGGCATTATTATTTTCTGGTATATAAGCAGCTTGAAAGCAAAGATTCCGGAAAATATCGATTATAATCTGACATTTGTGGCTAGAACTGACATTAAGGAGGGAGAGGAAATCACGGAAGAATTAATAGAAGAACAAAAAATACCGGAAAATATGTTTGGTGGAAAATCTATTATAAACGAGGATGAGATTATAGGGCAAAAAGTCACGGTTGACATTACAAAGGGCGAAATTATTACAAAAGACAAACTTGGAGGAATGGATTCCGGTAGTGGTTTTAATCTTAGTTTCTCATCTTATATTCCTTATGATTTGAGAGCAGTCAGTATCCCTGTAAGCTTTTATGGTGATAAATCATTGCTGAAAGAAGGAGATAGTGTTGATTTAATATCGACTTATTATGATCAGGAAAGCGGCTCTCTTTATTCGGAAACGGTCTTTTCTGAAAAAGAAATAATACTAGTTGGAAGTATACAGGGAGAAAGTCAATCCGGAGATGAAAATGACAGCGGGGATTTCCTGTTGGACACGGTGATTACTGGCAGCTCAGATAATTCTGGTTCCGGAGACCTTTTAATTATCACTTTTTATCTGAGTAAACCTGAAGTGGATAAAGTCTTTTTGGCACTGGAGAGGGGAGTTCTCAATCTGTCAATTTGTCCTCAAAATTAGTTTTTACAGGATATTTTAAGTTTTTTACCGGACATTATTGTGTTTTAATTTTAGAATTCACGCGAAAGGGATTAAGAAATGAGTAAACTGGATGGAGATGAGTCAAAAGTTATGTTGTTTTTAGGAAGTAAGGGGGGTTGTGGCTGCAGCTTTATAACTTATTGCGTTTCTACATATCTTGCCAGAGAAACCACAAAGAATATACTGCTGCTGGATTTGAATATCGGGAAAAAGGACAGCAGGCTGATTTTTAACCTGATGGATGACAGATACAGAGATTTGGGAGATATTGAGGATGTCATAAATGAACTTGACGCTTCGATTTTAAAAAGACTTGTAATAAACTTTGAAAATAGCTTGAATTTGGTACTCCCTCCTCTGGAATTTAAGAAAAATAAAGTTTTTTGCAAAGACTATTTTGAGAGGCTTTTAGATGTGCTTAAAGAGCATTTTGATATTATCTGTGTGGATTTTCCCAACTATCTATTTACCCAGGGTAAAATCAGTTTAAAGGATTTTGTTGATAAATTTATTTTTATTTCTTTACCTGACCTGATTTCGGTAAATAATCTAAATGTGCTCGTAAGCAGCATAATTTATGATGAATCTTCTTACGATTTTGATATATTGATAAATAAATTCAACACAAAGCCTGCGATTGCACCTACGGGCTTGAATTCGATTTTACGCTATCCCATAAATGCTTTTATTCCTTACGATAGGGATATTGAGTTTCTAATATTGAATAAGGGACCCGATTCCATTTTTAATTACAATCTTAGAATTGTAAATAATATTTCTGCTTTTTCTAAAAAGGTATATGAGGATCTAAGTTTATGAATTCGACTTATGATGGTATTAATATAATAAATTATTTAAGTAAGAAGATATTAAAAAAGATTAAAGCGGATGACTTAAGCAAACTTTTACCTGAAGAAAGGTCAAAAAGTATAGATAAGCATTTGAGAGAAATAGTAGAAGAAGAAAAAATTATAATAAGTCAAAAAGAAATATACAGATTGGTAAGAGAGATTTATGAAGATAGTTTTAGTTTTGGTCCGGTAAGCTTCCTTATAAATGATGATAGAATAACCGAGATTATGATAAACAATTTTAACGAAGTTTACATTGAAGAAAACGACGTTATAAAAAAAACGGAAATTGTTTTTAGAGATAATAATCATATTAAAAACCTGGTTGATAAGACATTAAGTCCTTTAGGTTTGAGGTTGGATGAGAGTTCTCCAATGGTAGATGCAAGGCTTAAAAACGGGTCAAGAATTAATATAGTATTAAATCCGGTAACTGTAAATGATGTGGTGGTTACAATAAGAAAATTTAAAAAAGATATAATGGATATAGAAAGCCTTAAAAAGGAAGGCAACTTAAATAAAAGGGTTGCTGATTTTATTGAAGCCTGTGTGAAAAGCAAATTGAATATAATAGTAAGCGGAGCTACATCTGCCGGTAAAACAACTTTTTTGAATGTCATTTCCAATTTTATCCAGCAGGATGAAAGAATCGTAACCATTGAGGAAACACTGGAA
>CAZLEB010000011.1:0-19781 GCA_964558475.1 uncultured Actinomycetota bacterium | reverse complement strand
GCCTGAATTTAAATCCTCCTACTGCCAGGAGAATGATAGCATCATCCATAGATATGATTATTCATCTGGGGAAAATAGAGAATGGTAGGAGGGTTTTACTAGAGATAAGTGAGTTGATAAATAAAAATGAATCTATTGGCGGCAGTACGGTTTTGGAAGTGAAAGATATTTTTAGATATCAGGTAGAGGATACTGAAATGAATGATACCGGGTCCTGCAGTGGCAGTATCGTCTATACCGGTCATCTGCCGACATTTATGGATAAAATGAAAAGCCGGGGGTTTGATTTTAATTTTAGAGATGGAAATCTGGGATGAAATACTAATTTCTACTGCCTCGTTTCTTGCGATAATATTTCTGCTTTGTGGCTTGAAAGGAGCAATTTCCGCATTTGGCCTTAAAGCAAAAACTATAAGTGGAAACAGGAGTTACAGGGAAAATAAAGCAGTAAAATTTCTTATAAACATATACAGGAACAGCAGGAAGATACTTTCAGTGCTTATTTTTATTGTTCTGGCCCTTGCTTTTTATTTATTATCAGGAAATTTTATTTTCAGTTTATTTATTAGTATATGTCTGGAAATTTTTATCTTCGACATACTAAAAGGACTTGAAGGAAAAAGGAAGGATTTACTTCACAGTCAGCTTGTTGAATTTATGGGCAATATGACGGTAATGTTAAAAGCGGGGAAAACGGTAAGAAATATATTTAAAGATTCTATCAGCTGGTTTAAAGAGCCTCTAAGTGTCTACCTGCTGGAAATAGCGAATGAACTTGAACTCAATACTACTCTAGACGAAGCTTTGAATAGATTTTCAGAAAAATGCGGGAGCAGGGAAGTCGACCTTCTGACCAGTTCTTTGAAGATTAATAATAAAATAGGAGGAGATTTGATATCCATACTGGATAATATAGCAGACAGTATGAGAAATAATCTTAAATTAAAATCACAAGTGAAGACAATGAGCCTGCAAAGCAGGTATTCCGGGAATATTATTTCCATATTTCCTATTGTTGTTCTTATTTTATTATATATTTTTATGAATAAAACCATACTGGATTTTTTTTCTACCGGTATGGGAATTATTTTACTATTCATAGGCGGCATTCTGGAAGTTGCAGGAATAATAGCAATAAAGAAAATTACCGGTACGGGAGAGTGACAAAGGCTAAGGTATGCTTATATATTTAATTATATTCTCATATTATTTGTTTTTGTGTTCTGGAATATTCTACCTAGTCAAAATTAAAGGATATTACCAGGCTGGGAAAATTAGAAATTATCCCGCAAGAAAAAGGATTATCAGCAGGTTTATAAATAAAATGAATTTAATTTCTCATAAAATTGGAGGGGTTCTAATTAACAAGCACCGCCTTGAGACCAAAAAGGAGGATAGAGAGATTTTAAAATTATTGGAATTCGAAAATAAAATATCTCTTACTCCGGGTTCTTTTGCAGGGTATAAGATAATTTTTTTTGTTTTATTTATGACTGCAGGAGGTTTTATTGGTAATAATCTAATAAATTCAGCTATTTTTGGCATCACAGGAGGAGTGGCAGGTTATTTTGTTCCAAGTCTGCTTCTCAAAAATTTTAAGTACGCAAGACAGAAGGAAATAGACAGAGATTTACCTTATGTTATTGACCTGCTGGCAGTAGCCACATTATCCGGGCAGAATATCTATAATGCCATAAAAGTTGTAATTGAAAAGTATAAGGGAATTATTTGCAAAGAGCTTTCGAATTTTATAAAAGATGTTGATATTGGTATTGGCAAACTTCAGGCTTACCGGAATTTAATGGATAGAAGCAGCTCGGAGGATTTTAAGAGTTTTATTTTTCTTTTAATTCAGGCAGAGAGGTATGGTTCTTCAATAAATGAAATATTAAAACAGAAATCTAAATATATGAAGTTTGAAACATACCAGAATATGGAAAGAAAAACCAGAAGGACAACTATACTGATATTGTTCCCGCTGGTCTTTTTAATTCTGCCCTCTTTTGTATTGTTAGTAGGAGGACCGCTTATGTTTTCTATAGGGGGGAATTTTTTACAGTTCTAATTTTCAGCCTTAAAATTAAACACCCTAGATATATATTATCTAGGGTGTTTGTCTAGGCGTCCGTAAAACTATATTGACTTAAATAGTTAATTTATGAATACAGTAGTTACCACTCTTCTACCTCCACCATCAATTACTCCAATTCCGATTTTGGAATATACAGACCTCAGGATATTTGCCTTATGGGTAGGGCTTGCCATCCATGCATTAGCGAAGGCTTCGGGAGTTCCACTGGAGGCTGGTGAGGATTGACCCAGGTTCTCTCCGGCATTTACATACGACACTCCATTTTCATGGAATATATTAAAAATATTCCTCCCATCGGGTGTATAGTGTGAAAAGTAAGAGTTGGCTATCATATCGTTACATCTTGATCTGGCGATATCTGTTAGCATTTGATTTGGCTCTAATGCCCCAAGTCCGTTTGACGCTCTTATGGTATTAATAAGGTAAAGCACTTCTTCTTCAAGTTCACTCAGGTTTGCGGTTGATTCTACCGGAGCAGTTGCGACTTTAATAGCTTCACTGTTTGTGGTGTTTCCCAGAACTTCTGCTTTGTATTCTTTGTTTATGCTATTTATTTCTTTGTCAAGGTTATCTGATATCTTGGATAATATTGTTCCTGTATCTATACTGTTATTTTTAATAGATACATTTTCCTTTATTATTGATGCTTTCTCTATATCTTCTGTCTTATATGCACTGCTTTCAGTAAAACTGCTGTCTATATTTGCAGATTTAAAGCTAAAGGCACTGGAAAATGCAATGGTTGCTACCAATGCCATAACCAGTGTTATTATCAAAGTTATTTTTAATTTAAC
This sequence comes from uncultured Actinomycetota bacterium, assembly GCA_964558475.1. Lineage (GTDB taxonomy): Bacteria > Actinomycetota > Humimicrobiia > Humimicrobiales > Humimicrobiaceae > Hydromicrobium. Next base: position 16,895 of record CAZLEB010000011.1, on the reverse strand, counting down.
TCTCATTAGCTTTCTCCCAAAAAAAAACCATCTAACCTAGAGGCTAGATGGCTTACTATTTCAAATTAAAATAGCAATAGCCGGTTGCACTACTGGCTCGTTACATCCCAAAGTGCCCAATTAGCGGAATGTAAGTCATAGCCTCTATTACTAAAACGAAATCTAAATTTTCAATAAAACTTATAATTAATTGTTCAACTATTATGTTAAGTCTTTTAGATACTAATGTCAAGATAATTTAATAAATATATTTAATTATACATTTATTAGATTTTTTAATTATTGATAAACAAATAAAAAGTCTCAACGGTAAAAATTAAAAAAATTCTTATTAATTTTAATTTAAGTATTTACACAAAAGCGTAATTGTGGTAAATTATTATTGTAGCAAATGTATAAATGTGCAAAACAATATATAATTTTTAGGGGGAGGTGATAGCATTTTATATTTAACTTTTATTTTTTACGAAAGGAGGTGAATAAAATAGGATTAAAAAAGAAAGGCTCCAGAATAAAAATTTGGTGCCAGAAAGGTCAATCTACTCTTGAATATGCATTGGTTACGGTGATTGCAGGAATAATAAGCGCAATCTTAATTGCAGTAGGGAAACCTCTAATAATAGATGTTATTTCGAAAGTATTTGGCAAAATAGCTTCTATGGTTTAGAAACCTGTGAAAAAAAATTATTCTCTGCAAATTAAAGAAATGGGGAACAGTCTTATATTAAAAGTTATGTTAAGGATAAATAAGGACAAAAAAAAATTAAGAATATTAACTTGTAGATCAGAAGGTCAGGCTTCACTGGAATTTATTCTTGTTATTCCTTTTCTGGTTTTAATAATTTTGACTGTTTCCCATTTTGGGTTACTGGTTTATCAGAAGAATATATTAGAACAGGCAGCCCGTGAAGGAGTAAGGGTAGTAGCTACTACCAATTCTAACCAGGAAGCTCTTACATGCATAAGGAAGGTCTGTTCAAGCCTGGATCAGGATAAGCTTGATATAGAAATTAGTCCGGAAAATGGAGCTTCCAGAGGAGTTGGGGATATGGTTGAAGTAATTATTCTATATAAATGTACCGGTATTTCCCGCTTTCTGGAAATACTTTCAGGGAGGGATATTTTAATAAAGGCTAAAAGCAATATGAGGATGGAATGCTGCTAAAAAATTTAAGAACACAAAAAAGAGGAAATATTTCTTTTTTGACTTTAACCGCGGTAATAATATTTGCAGTTTTATTTCTACTCATTTTTGATCTCTGCCAGGTTTTTATAGCAAGAGAGGAGACAAAGAAAGCTTCTGATGCAGCTTCACTGGCAGTTGCCCAGAATCTATTATTTTTTGAAAATCTGGATTGCAATAAGATGGCTGAAGAGGTAACCCAGAGAAATAACTGCACTCTTGTTGAATGCAGACATGACTATGATGAGGTACAGGTCACTGTAGAAAGGAAACTTGATTTTATTCTGGTAGACAAATTAATTTCAAAATGTAGCGTCAAATCGACCTCCAGGGCAAAAGTAATATATCCATGGGACGGGCAATTTGACTACTGTGACACGTATGAATTTGTTTATTAGAGTCTTTTATTTTTATTACAAATAGCTTATAAAGACAGGGGGATTTATGAATTACGTCAATAATATATATTTACTTGGAAATCTAACCCGGGACCCTGAAATCAAATATACAAATGAAGGGATAGCCATTACTGAAATGGGGCTCGCTGTAAATAAGAGGTGGACTGATAAAAACGGAAAAGAGTCTGAAACGGTGGATTTTTTTAATATTACCACCTGGAACAATCTTGCCGAAAACTGTGCTGCGACATTAAAAAAAGGAAACCGTATCCTGGTAAGCGGCCACCTTAACTTAAGGAGCTGGGAAAACAAAGAAGGAAAGAAATATAATATAACCAGTATCACAGCAGATGTAGTTGCAGCAAGCCTGGAATTCAACCAGATAAGCATTCTGGAGAAAAATGATATAGAAACAGGCGAGAAAGATAATTTAAAAAAGGATAAAGTAAAGTCAAAGATCTAATAAGGTTTGAAGTAAGTCCGATTGATTTATAATAAAAGAAAGTCTCCAATATTCCGGAGACTTTCTTTTATTATAATGCAAAAAAACTTTTAAAAAAAATTGAAATACTAATAATATGATAATAGGAGGCTTAAAATTAAGCTGCAAGTATTTGATTTTATTTAAAGCAGTGGTTAATATTAATTTTTAATGTTAAGGAAAAGAATTGAAGAGTTCTAGAGATTTAAAACCTGATGATGTAATAACCTTTAAGAAACCTCATCCCTGTGGTTCTAACAAGTGGTTATTACTGGAGGCAGGCAGCCAGCTGGAGCTTAAATGTGTGAAATGCGATAGAAAGATTATTCTCAGCAGGAAGGAATTCGAAAAAAGATATAAATCTAAATCAAACCGGTTATAGTATAATTATTCAAACTATGTCTAAGAATAGAAAGGTACCGTAGAGTGAGTTTTAGGAAATCAGATTATGAGAGTTATGATTACAGTAAGTTCTGGGAAGATAATAAGAGATTGTACGAGGATATAGCTGAAAGGCTTGCTTTAAGGAGACTTCTTACGGGAGTCGATAGGGAAAACAAGCTGTTTTTTGATATAGGTTGCGGTTATGGCAGGATGTTTAATGAATATAAGGATTTTGAAACTGTGGTGCTGGTTGACTATTCAATAAATAATTTAAAGAATGCCAGAAGCCGGATAAAAAAATTTTTAAAAGATGATCCGGAAAAACTGTCTTCAATACATTTTATTGCTGCAGATGCAACCTCTCTTCCGGTAAGATCCGGCTGTGCGGATATAATATTAACTGTAAGGGTGGTACATCACCTGGATAATCCTGAAAAGTATTTTAATGAAGTTACAAGAATACTTAAATGTGGGGGATTATATTTTTTAGAGTTTGCCAATAAAAGAAATCTTAAAAATATGTTAAGGTCTTTTACGGGTAGGGTGGATATATCTCCGTTTAATTTAATACCCTCCCAGGTAGGTGAGACCATACTGAACTTCCACCCTAAATATATATCAAGTCTTCTAAAGAAAAGGAATTTTATACTAAAAAAATCAATAAGTGTTTCCAACTTCAGACTTAATCTTTTAAAAAGGTTTCCAGGCACAAAGACTCTCATAGTCTTTGAAAAAATTTATCAAAAGTTTTTCTCCTTTATTCTTTTAGGACCCAGTATTTTTTTAAAAAGTATTTTAAATGAGTCCAAGCCCAAAGGTACCAGTAGAAATAGAAGGGTGAATCTGGAAGATATTTTAATCTGTGCTTCCTGCGGAAAAGCCAGCCTTATTTTTAATAAAGATGAAATTAAATGCAGAAATTGCGGCAGCACATTTATAAAGGAAAATGGAATATATAATTTTAAAGTAGAAGCCTAAGCATCCTTTTTATATTGATTTTTAAGGTTCTTGTAAAAGACCGGGTATCCTGTTACAATTATGATACAAAGTTTTATTTCAATCTTTGATAATATTTTTATAAAAAATTTACAGGGAGTAAATTTTACAGATGGCAGAGAAAATATATTCTGAAGGTGTTATTTCAAGATTATCTCAATACCTAAAATATATAGTGCAGCTAAAAGAACTGGGTAAAAGAACTGCAACATCCAGGGATATAAGCACCAGTACGGGGATTAATAGTGCAGAGGTGAGAAGAGACTTAATATATTTTAGGATAAAGGGCAAGAGGGGTGTCGGATTCAATATTAATGACCTCATCAATTCATTTAATAAGATTTTGGGATATAATAGAGCGGTTCGTATTGCCTTAATTGGTGCAGGTAATCTGGGTAAAGCGATTTTAAAATACAAGATGCTGGAAAGATTTGGGTTTAAGATAGAAAATGTTTTTGATAATAATCCGGAAGTGATAGGTAAAGTTATATCGGGGTCTGAAGTACTGGATATAAGCCAGGTAAAGGATGTATTCAAGAAAAAGAATATAGAAATATCAATACTGGCTGTTCCTCCTGATTCTGCACAAAAAGTTGCGGATATTTTAATTGAAGCCGGCGTTAAAGTAGTGATAAATTATACTTCGGTTCCCGTTAAGGCTCCTCCAAATGTGAGAATTGAAACGACGGATCCCATTGAAAAGTTGCTACACACTCTGTATTATTTGTCTCATACCGGGTATGCAGGATATAAGTAATTTACTGGAAATATAGAAAATAAATAAGATATGAAAAAAGCCAAGGGTTGTTTTATTACCATACTGATTATTTTCGTACTGGCAGTGTTTGTATTCCTGTGTATCTCTCTTATGGATTTAAAACCAGGCGGAGATGGCAAGGATATATTACTGCTTGGTATAGACGAAAGAGAAGGAAGTGAAGACTTAACTGATACTATCATTATTTATCATATCAGCAGCTGGGGAAAGAAAGACAGTCTTATTTCCATTCCCAGGGATGTAAGAGTTCAGCTGGAGGGATACGGATGGAATAAAATTAATGCGGCATATAAATTCGGCGGAGATGAAATGATAAGACAGGAAATATATAAACTTACCGGTATTGAGATTGATAGAGTAATGGTTATAAATTTTAATGGATTTAAAAATGTAATAGATATACTTGGAGGAATTCAGATAACAGTAGAAGAGTCTCTCCATGACCCATTGTCTGGAGCGAATTTTGACCCTGGAACTTATACTATGAACGGTGAGGAGGCTCTTTCATTTGCAAGGTGCAGGTCAACTGAGAGAGGTGATCTTGATAGAGTAGACAGGCAGAAGTATTTGCTAAATGAAATAATAAAACAGAAACTTAATTTTTCCATAATCACTAAAGCTTCTGATATTATTAAAGTTTTAAATAAAGAAACTAAGACTGATTTTACGATATGGGATTTTGGTTCCATAGGATTTGTGTTATTATTTTCAAATAAGGATATAAACTGGCTTACAATACCTACAAAACCAGCTGATATAGATGGTATAAGCTATTTAATTGCAGATAAAGATGAAGTAGCAGATTTTTTAAGTGATCATCTAAAATAAAAGCCTGCTGTAACAGTAATAGAATTATACGGTTTTTAAAAGTAAATAATAGATAGTACAATATCTATATTTTTAAAAGAGAAATAATATACAAATTTACCAAGGGAGATATTAGTGGCTAGTGATAGGGATTTAAGCATAGCAAATATTTCGTCTCTAACTGATAAGGTTGATTTTTTACTGCAGGTTTCAAAAAAATCCAGGAAGCTTGATTATTTTATAAAAAATAATGTACCTACAGGTGAAAAAAACTGGTTAAGTGATTTAAAAAGCTGGAAGCTTAATAATAAGTGGCTTTTAAAAATTTCGGATATCTGTCTTAAAGATTACGACCAGGTTTTTTTTGACTGCGGTGAAGAGCTGCTGGATCTGAATGATTCAAAAAATTATCAGACTTTCAGGGAAAAAATATTAGAAGAGTTAATGTAGTTATATTGCTTATTTACCTGATTATGCTGGTGGGAAATATGCTTAAGTAATTTTTATTAATATTTTTATCAGAGGAGCAGTTATGATTCCCAGATATACTACAGCAGAGATGGGCAGAGTATGGAGTGAAGAAAATAAATACAGTAAGTGGCTTGAGATTGAAAAAGCAGTGGCCAGAGCACAGGCAGATCTAGGCTTCATTCCTAAAAAAGCTGCAGATGACATAAATAAAAAAGCCAGGTTTGAAATTTCAAAAATAAATGAAATTGAGGACAAGACGCAGCATGACGTAATTGCTTTTCTGACCAATGTATCTTCTTATATCGGGGATTCATCTAAATATCTCCATTATGGGCTAACCTCATCGGATATTGGAGATAGTGCTCTTTCAATGCAGATGCTTGAAGCGACAGATATAATCGAAAGGAAAACCAAAAAGCTGCTGGATGTTTTAAAATCCAAATCCAGGAAATACAGCCACACGGTTATGGTGGGCAGGACGCACGGTATCCATGCGGAACCAACTACTCTGGGGCTTAAATTCTGCATATATGCTTTTGAGACAGCAAGAAATCTTGAAAGGATAAGGCAGGCCAGGGAAAATATTAGATATGGGAAAATATCCGGTGCTGTTGGCACCTATGCCAACACCTCCCCTGAGATTGAAAAAAAAGTCTGTGACATTCTGGGCTTAAAACCATCCCCTGCATCTACCCAGGTCCTCCAAAGAGACAGGCATGCACAATTGGTTTCCGCTCTGGCAATTTGTGGGGCTACGCTGGAAAAAATAGCTCTTGAGGTTAGAAATTTGCAGAGAACTGATGTTAAGGAAGTTGAAGAACCTTTTAGCAAAGGACAAAAAGGGTCTTCTGCTATGCCCCATAAAAAAAATCCTATTATCTGTGAAAGAATATGCGGACTGGCACGGGTTCTAAGATCAAACACCATAACTGCCATGGAGAATATTGCATTATGGCACGAGAGGGATATATCGCATTCTTCAGCGGAGAGAATAATTATTCCTGACAGCTTTATACTGCTTGATTATATGCTTGAAAAGACAGTGTTTGTGATTGATGGCTTGAATGTAATCGAATCAAATATGAAAAGAAATTTGATGAAGTACGGAGGGATTATTTTTTCACAAAGGGTGCTGCTGGAACTTATAAAAAAAGGGATGGCAAGAGAAGAAGCTTATATTATTATTCAGAAGGCAGCTCTTGATGCATGGGACAGCGAAGGTAATTTCAAAGAAAATCTGATGAAAGAAAAGAAAATACTATCCTTTTTAAACAGGGATGATTTAGAGGGATTATTTGATGTCAAATATCATTTAAGATATGTAGATGAAATTATCGGTAGATTAAAAAATATTAAAGTATAAGAAATTTATTCTGATTAAGAATCAGTTTTGTATTTTTAAGTTACAGTAAAGATAAGGAAAATAAAGGAATGATGCAGCGGTTTTACCGGTGTATTGATAAGAATTTTGAATATTGCTACTACACTGAAACTTCCAAGCCACTCACCACAGCGGAATTAGAGATACTCAAATGGTTAATTGCAGAAACATTCGAAACAGAAAATTTTAAATGGAAATCATTTCTTGATAACGGAAAACAAAATGTGATTGAAATTGGTCCCAGGCTGAACTTTGAGACTGCTTTTTCCACGAATGCAGTTGCTATCTGCCACGCATGTGGACTGGAAAAGGTTATCCGCATTGAATTCTCGAGACGATATATGGTGCCCAAGGGAACTGACCGGCTGCAATTTATAGACACACACTATGACCGGATGACTGAATGTGTATACTCCAGACCACTGGAAACATTTGAAATAGGAATTATACCGGAGAAAGTATATGCGATACCCCTGATAGAGAACGGCATCGAGGAGCTTAGGGAGTTCAATCAAAAAATAGGTCTGGGAATGGACAAGTGGGATATTAATTTCTATTATGATCTGTTTGTGAATAAAATTGAGAGAAATCCTACCAGCGTAGAATGTTTTCAGCTGGGGCAGGCAAACAGTGAACATTCCCGTCACTGGTTTTTTAAGGGCAAACTTATAATTGATGGTAAAGAAATTACCGCAACCCTGCTTCAGATAATAAAATCTCCACTGATTGCCAATCCTTCGAATAGCATAATAGCATTCAAGGATAATTCAAGTGGTATCACCGGTTACGAAGTCTGGACCATTATACCGGAAAATATTGGAACCTGTTCTCCTTTTCATATGCGGCAGTTTACCTATCATCTTATATTTACTGCTGAGACCCATAACTTTCCCAGTGGTATAGCACCTTTTCCGGGGGCTGAAACGGGAACCGGCGGAAGGATAAGAGATGTTCAGGCAACAGGAAGAGGAGGTCTGGTTATTGCCGGTACGGCAGGATACTGTACTGGGAATCTAAACATTCCTGGATATGTGATTCCCGGAGAAGATGATAAATTTACATATCCCTCAAACATTGCTTCTCCACTAAAGATCATGATAAGGGAAAGCGATGGTGCGTCAGATTATGGAAATAAATTCGGCGAGCCTGTAATCCAGGGTTTTACCAGAACATTCGGCCTGAGGCTGCCCGGCGGCCATCGGCGGGAGTGGGTAAAACCAATTATGTTTACAGGCGGTATTGGACAGATTGATCATCGCCATATAAAAAAAGAAATACCTGAAAAGGGCATGAAAATAGTACAGGTCGGTGGGCCCGCTTACCGCATCGGTATTGGTGGTGGTTCTGCCTCCAGTATGGTTCAGGGAGAGAACAGGGAGGAACTTGACTTTAATGCTGTTCAGCGCGGGGATGCTCAGATGGAACAGAAGATGAACCGGGTAATCAGAACATGTATTGAAATGGGTGAAAGTAATCCTATTATGAGTATCCATGACCAGGGTGCCGGCGGGCCATGCAATGTTCTAACCGAGCTGGTGGAGCCGGCAGGGGGCAGGATTGAAATCCGGAATATACAAGTGGGCGATAAAACTATGTCAGTACTTGAAATATGGGGCGCAGAATACCAGGAACGCAATGCTTTTCTTATTAAACCGGAACATTTAAAGGGATTTCAGGCTATATGCCGGAGAGAGAAGGTTAATTCAGAGGTCCTTGGAGAAATTACCGGTGACGGACGGATTGTAGTTCATGACAGCTGGGATAATTCCAATCCTGTTGATCTGAATCTTAATAAAATCTTAAGTAATATTCCCCAGAAAACATTCAATCTGGAAAGCGTGCCGGAGATATTGAAGCCGCTGCAACTGCCTCGCGATCTTTCAGTTGAAAAGACTCTGGAGCTTATATTCAGGTTACCTTCAGTTGGTTCCAAAGGATTTCTGGTAAGAAAAGTTGACCGCAGTGTGACCGGACTTATTGCACAGCAGCAGTGCTGTGGCCCGCTGCAGTTGCCTCTTTCAAATGTAGCTGTGGTGGCGCAAAGTCATTTTGGATTAAGCGGTGCTGCGCTTTCTATTGGCGAACAGCCGGTTAAAATTCTGATTAATCCCGGGGCAGGTGCGCGAATGGCATTGGGCGAAGCACTGACCAATATTATCTGGGCACTTATAAGTGACCTTGAACATATAAAGTGCTCGGTTAACTGGATGTGGGCTGCTAAACTTCCCGGCGGTGGTGCTGCTCTCTATGAGGCAGCAGACTCTCTTAGCAAGTTAATGATAGAAATTGGAATTGCTGCTGATGGCGGTAAAGATAGCCTCTCAATGGCGGCACAGGTAGAGGATGAAATAGTAAGGGCACCCGGACAGGTAGTTATTTCCGCATATAGTTCAATGCCGGATATTACAAGAGTAATAACTCCGGATGTAAAGCGGCCGGGTGAAAGCAAATTGATATTTATTGACCTTGCTTCAGGCAAAAACCGTCTTGGTGGATCTGCACTGGCACAGGTATTTGGACAGATAGGCAATGACTGCCCGGATGTGGAAAATCCTGTTCTTCTGGTAAGTGCTTTCAGGGCAGTTCAGAAAATGATAAAAGAAGATTTAATCCTTGCCGGTCATGATAGAAGTGACGGAGGGCTTGTAACTACTTTGGTTGAAATGGCAATGGCAGGAAACTGTGGAATGGCAATTAAACTTCCTGAAAAAGTAGAAGTGATTTCACAATTATTTTCCGAGGAACTGGGTCTGGTACTTGAATATCTGCCGGAGTGCGAGGCAGCAATTAGTGATATTTTAAATGAAGCCAATATCCCCTTTATGATTTTAGGTGACACCCGGAAAGAGCGGCAGGTAGTTATCCTTAAGGGTGATGAAATAAAACTGGATGTTGATATACCAACTCTTCTAGCCTGGTGGGAGTCGACGAGTGACCGGCTTGAACTTCACCAGATGAATACGGAACTGGCAGAGAAACAGGTACGGTCCCACAACCGTCCTGGCCCCTTATATCACTTGTCCTTTCAGCCGGAAAATACCCCGGCTGAAGTATTAAAGAGGGCGGAAAAACCAAAAGTAGTAATTATCCGTGAAGAGGGAAGCAATAGTGATAGAGAAATGACCTCTGCATTTTTTACAGCCGGTTTTGAGCCCTGGGATATCACTATGACCGATTTACTCAATGGTGATATTACCCTTGATAAATTTAGAGGGGCAGTCTTTGTGGGAGGGTTTGCCCATGCTGATGTTCTGGGCAGCGCCAAGGGGTGGGCCGGCATTATCAGGTTCAATCCGAAGTTGCAGAAGATGTTTGACGTCTTTTACAGTAGAGAAGATACTTTCTCATTAGGTGTTTGCAACGGTTGCCAGCTTATGACTCTTCTTGGCTGGGTACCCTGGAAAGGAATTCCTGAAACTAAACAACCGAGATTTATTCATAACCCATCAGGGCGGTTTGAGTCCCGCTGGGTGACTGTAAAGATTTTAAAAAGCCCTTCTGTTATGCTCAAAGGTATGGAGGAATCAACACTGGGTATATGGGTGGCACATAGAGAGGGATATTTACATTGTCCTGATTCCCAGATCCTATTAAAAGTATCTAATGAAGGTCTTGCCCCAATAGTTCTTGTGGATGATAGAGGGATGCCTACGGAGGAGTACCCATTTAATCCTGACAGTACTCCTTTAGGATTTACTTCAGTATGCTCACCGGATGGCCGGCATCTTGCAATGATGCCTCATCCCGAAAGGGCATTTTTACTGTGGCAGTGGCCGTGGATGCCGGAAAGCTGGAAATCTAATTTGAAGGTTTCTCCGTGGCTGAAAATGTTTCAAAATGCCAGGAAGTGGTGTGAGAAAAACAGCTGATTCTTCTGAAATCCTTTGTTTATTTTGGTGTTTTATTTGTTATAATAACCTTGTTTGTTGTAACAAAAGCGGTATTTATAGAGTAAGGGAAGTGTAAAATTAAAAGGATTCTAATCTGAATCTAAAGAGTAAAAATAAATTTATATATTAATTAAAAAATGGTAAATGAAATATCAGACAGAAAGATTAACGAGAAATGTGGGGTATTTGGTATATATGCACCTGGCAAAAAGGTAGCAGAAATAATATTTTACGGTCTTCAGGCACTTCAGCACAGGGGACAGGAGAGTGCCGGTATAGCCGTATCTGATGGAGAGAATATCTTAATTTTCAAGGACATTGGTCTGGTATCCCAGGTGTTTAATGAGCAAAATATTGCCCCTCTACAGGGTGATATCGGAATAGGTCATACACGTTATTCTACCAGTGGAATGAATGTCTGGAAGAATTCACAACCACTTTACCGGATGTTTAAAAACGAAAGTTTTGCTATAGCCCATAATGGGAACCTGATTAATTTTAGAGAAATCAGGAATGAACAGATAAAAAAAGGCATTAGATTCGAAACTACTACAGATACCGAAGTTATAGCATCGCTTATAGAAAGTTCCGATAAAGAAAATATTGAGGATGCAATAAAAGAAGCAACCAGCAAAGTAAAAGGTTCTTATTCACTCCTTATATTAACCAAAGAAAAAGTTTTCGGAATAAGGGATCCGCACGGATTCAGGCCGCTGGTGCTGGGTAATCTTGAGGGTAATTATGTAATAGCTTCAGAGACGTGCGCACTGGATATAATTGACGCAAAGTTCATAAGAGATATTGATCCCGGTGAGATTGTGGTATTGGATGAAAATGGAATGAGATCACAGATGATGCTACCGGTTGACAGGATTTCAATGTGTGTGTTTGAACTTATCTATTTTGCCAGGCCTGATAGTTACATACATAATAAAAATATGTTTGAAGTAAGGCATAGATTGGGGCAGGAGCTGGCAAAAGAATCTCCTGCCGATGCTGATATAGTTATTTCCGTACCGGATTCGGGCACACCTGCTGCTATCGGGTATTCTGCAGAATCTAAAATACCATATGCTGAGGGTTTTATTAAAAACAGGTACATTGGAAGAACTTTTATTCAGCCAGAGCAGGAAACCAGGGAGATAAGTGTTAAGCTTAAGTTAAATCCTTTAAGAGATATTATACGAGATAAAAAGCTGGTAGTAGTTGATGATTCTATAGTTAGAGGAACAACATCAAAAAAAATAGTTAAAATGTTATACAATGCTGGTGCTAAAGAAGTACATTTGAGGATTACCTGCCCTCCGCTGCTTTATCCCTGTTATTATGGTGTTGATATGGCTAAAAGGAATGAATTTATTGCCAATCATAAGACGTTAGAAGATATAAGAGAATTTCTAAAAGTTGATAGCTTGAAGTATTTAACTATGGGTGGTTTAGTGAAGGCTGTGGGGGAATCAAAAGAGAAATTCTGTTTTGCCTGCTTCAATGGTGAATACCCGGTACATATTCCTGAAAATATCGAATCTGATAAGTATTCCATAGACAAAGAGGAGAAAGTATCTTCTAATGCCTGAAAATAAAAAGAAAGATATCAAGAAATATTCATATAAATTAGCCGGTGTAAATATAGATAAAGCTTCAAATGTACTAAATCAGCTTAAAAAAACAATAACTTCAACCTTTTCCGAAAGAGTGCTAAGTGACCTATCTTCGTTTTCCGGTCTTTTCCAGCTTGATTTAAAAGATTATAGAAATCCTGTTCTTACTTCTTCAACCGATGGCGTAGGGACAAAAATACTGCTTGCAAAGAAAGCAAATTGCTACCAGCATATAGGGCAGGATGCGGTAGCTATGTGTATAAATGACATAATATGCTGTGGAGCAAAACCTTTATTTTTTTTAGATTATATAGCCTGCGGCAAGATTGATGAGGAAAAAATAAAAGTGATAATCAAATCCCTTGCTGAAAGCTGCAGTTATTGCAATGCTGTCCTTATTGGAGGAGAGACTGCCGAGATGCCCGATATGTACGGAAAAGATGATATAGATGTTGCGGGCTTTGCGGTTGGGATTATAGAAAAATCAGCTATAATAAATTCCGGTCTGGTAAATATTGGAGATATGATTGCAGGAATATCCTCTTCCGGGGTTCACAGCAACGGATTCTCACTGGTGCGTAAACTGATTGAAGATAAAAATCTGGACCTGAATAAAAAATACGATTGGGCTCGTGGAATATCACTTGGGGATTTACTCTTAACCCCTACAAAATTGTATTTTAAGATAATAGATAGAATGCTTAAAGATAAAATTGGAATCCACGGAATTGCCCACATAACCGGTGGGGGATTTTATGAAAATATAAATAGAATAATCCCCGGGGATATGGATGCTTCGATACAGGAAGGTAGTTGGATGATTCCTGCTGTTTTTAAGTTTTTACAGGAACTGGGAAATATTAGCATAGATGAAATGTTTAGAGTTTTCAATATGGGCATCGGAATGGTTATCATAATTTCTCCCTGTGACTTTGATAAGGTAAAAAATATCGCTGTGGAACTGGGAGAAAGTATATATGATATAGGTTCTGTTACCAGAGGGAATGGCAGGGTAATAATAAAGGAAAGCTAGACGTCAGATGAAAAAAAGAATTGCTGTATTTGCATCAGGTTTTGGCTCGAATCTTCAAGCTCTTATAGATTATATTAAAGGAAATGGCTTAAATGGAGATATCGTTCTGGTTTTTTCCAACAATAAAGATGCTTACGCTCTGAACAGGGCAAGGAAAAATAAAATTAAAGCGGTTTTTATGGATTCTTCCGGATACAATACAAGGAAACAGTATGATACAAAAATCATCGAGCTTCTGGAAGATGAAAAAATAGACCTGGTGGTTCTTGCCGGTTATATGTTTCTGTTGAGTCATGAATTTGTCCGTAAATTTAAAAATAAAATTTTAAATATCCATCCTGCACTTCTGCCCTCATTTAAAGGTACCCATGGTATAAAAGATGCTTATGAGTACGGGGTAAAAGTAACCGGAGTTACGGTGCATTTTGTGGATGAGGGTCTGGACAGCGGACCGATAATAATCCAGCAATCGGTAGACATTGACCAGAATGAGAGTGTGGAAGAGCTGGAGGAAAAAATACACAGGGTAGAGCATAAGATTTATCCTCTGGCGGTAAAATATTTTTGTGAGGATAGGTTAAAAATAGATGGGAAAAAAGTAAAAATTATAAATAAAAAATGATACCTAAGCAGGGGAGGAAAATGAAAATAAAGGTAAAAAGGGCTTTGATTAGTGTTTCCAATAAAGAGGGTATTGTAGATTTTGCACGAACCTTGCAGGAGGCAGGAGTGGAAATTATATCAACCGGAGGAACTTACAGGAAATTGGAAGAGGCAGGAATAAAAGTAAAAAAAGTGGAAGAGTTTACCGGTTTTCCTGAAATGTTGAACGGTAGGGTAAAGACTCTCCATCCATATATACATGGAGGGATACTGGCTGACCGAAGCAATGAGAATCATATGAGCGAAGTTTCGAGTTCAGGGATAAAGCTAATAGATATGGTGATAGTAAATCTATATCCATTTAAGGAAACCATATCCAAAATAAATGTTACTATGGAAGAGGCTATTGAAAATATTGATATTGGCGGCCCTACAATGATTAGAAGTGCTGCCAAAAATTATAAAGGGGTAGCGGCGGTGGTCGATCCTGAAGATTATGGAAAAATACAGGCCGAACTTAAAGATAGCGGGGGATATATCAGCCTGGCTACTCTATTTAGATTAAGTATCAAAGCTTTTCAGCATACCTGTGAATATGACAGTGTGATATTTAACTATCTCAAAGGTAAAACTAAAGATTTTGAGGATTCCGGCGTGTCCGTAAGAGATTACCTTGATGTAGATTGCAGCGGCCTGGGTCAGGAAAGCAAAGATAATTTCAAAGACAGCAGTGGAAATTTTAAGGATAGGCTTGGGTTAAATCTTAAAAAAATCCAAAACCTTAGATATGGGGAGAATCCCCATCAGAAAGCTTCTTATTATAGATATACAGGTACCGGTACGGATAATTTTGCCGGCGCCCGGCAGCTTCAGGGAAAGGAATTATCATATAATAATATCCTGGACGGTAACGCTGCATTCGGAATTGTCAGAGAATTTGCTGTTCCCTCTGTTGCGGTAATAAAACATAATAATCCCTGTGGGGCTGCTGCTGCGCAATCTGTTGAAGAGGCTTATAAAAAAGCATATCAGTGTGATCCGGTTTCAGCTTTCGGCAGTGTTGTTGCCTGTAATATGAAGTGGACGGTTGAAGCTGCGAAGTTTATGCTGGATAAATATGTGGAAGTACTTATCGCTCCGGATTTTGATGATGAAGCTCTTAAAATCTTAGCCGAGAAGCAAAACTTAAGAATCCTTAAAATGGAATTTAAATTAGACACCTATATAAACAGTTTAAATTCGGATAGTTTCAAACTGGAGAAAGTGGATATTAAAAGCGTAGACGGCGGAATGCTGTTACAGGATCTGGATGAAGGTATAGATAGCAGAAAGGATATGAAAGTAGTTACCACTGTTGAGCCTGACGCCGGTCAGTGGGATGATCTTTTATTTGGGTGGCAGATAGTAAAGAGCGTAAAGTCCAATGCAATAGTACTGGCCGTGGAAAGAAGCACTGTAGGTATAGGTGCGGGGCAGATGAGTAGAATTGATGCTGCAGAAATAGCCATTAAGAAATCAAATGGAAGGTGCAATGGTTCGGTTATGGCTTCGGATGCTTTTTTCCCTTTCGAGGATGTAGCCGAGCTTGCTGCTAAGAATGGGATTGCAGCCATAATACAACCTGGTGGTTCTATAAGAGACAAAGAAGTTATAGAAAGCTGTAACAGGAATAAAATTCCTATGATATTTACAGGAAAAAGACATTTCAGACATTGATTTGATAGGATAGAATATAGAAATACTTTTTTATTGGAAACCCTCCCTGAAATACCGTTTTCAAGGAGGGTTTTCTTAAAATAATCTACTGTATGGTAGGACTAAACTTCTGGGACTCACTTATTTTTAATTCTTCGTCAGAGGTTTTCGCACCTTTGTCATTTGTACTATCCAGCTTTGAAGGATATCTTTCCAGGGTATGTTTGATAACATCATCGATGTTTTCTACAAATTCCAGCTTTAATCCCTTTAGTATGTTCTTGGGTATCTCATCAAGATCCTTCTTGTTTTTTTCGGGCAGCACAACTTTCTTGAGCCCTGCTCTTTTTGCTGCCAGGAGTTTTTCTTTGAGTCCTCCAATTGGCAGAACCCTGCCCCTTAGAGTTATTTCTCCGGTCATACCCACATCTCTTAATACAGGTATTCCTGTAAATGTCGATACCAGAGATGAAGTTATAGCTACACCTGCTGATGGGCCGTCTTTAGGTACTGCTCCTGCAGGAACATGAATATGTATATCGGATTTATTAAATAATTCATCGTCTATTCCGAAGGTGTTTGCTCTCGAATGTATGTAACTTATTGCCGCTTTTGCCGATTCCTGCATTACGTCACCCAGCTTTCCTGTAAGTATCAGCTCACCATTTCCTTTGTAATGAGTGGATTCAATAAGCAGTATATCCCCACCTACCGGGGTATAGGCAAGACCTGTAGCAACTCCTACTCTGTTTTTATCCTCGATTTCACTCGGTAAAACTTTTGAAATACCAAGGTATTTTCTTACTCTTTCAGCAGTTATATTTCTGGAATATCTTTTTCCCTCAACTATTTCCCTTGCAATTTTTTTACAAATATTTGCAATTTCACGCTCCAGATTTCTAACGCCAGCTTCTCTGGTATATTCCTCAATTATCAAGCAGATAGATTCACTGGTAAAATTGACATTATATTTTTCTAGTCCCTGCTCTTTTAATTGCTTGGGGATCAGAAATTTTTCAGCTATATGAATCTTTTCCTCTGAACTATAACCCGGTATTTCAATAACTTCCATTCTGTCTTTGAGTGCCGGATGTATGGTATCCAGTATATTAGCTGTTGTTATAAACATTACATTTGAAAGATCGAATGGTACTTCAAGGTAATGATCTCTGAATGAATTATTTTGTTCAGGAT